>NZ_JBHXDQ010000073.1:0-47253 GCF_042725875.1 Streptomyces sp. NPDC127038
GGCTGGAACTCTCCGGCGAGGAAAATTCAGCCCCTCCGGCGATTGAGGAGCGGGGGTCCGGGGGCGGCGCCCCCGTGACGGGACGGGCAGGGGCGGAGGGGGCGAAAAACCCTTGGCCCCGCCGGAAGCTTTCCGGCGGGGCCAAGCGGGGCGCTGCGCGTCAGCGGCGGGCGACGCCCTCCGCACGGGCGGCGGCCGCCACCGCGGCCGTCACCGCCGGAGCCACCCGCTCGTCGAACGGCGAGGGAATGACGTAGTCCGCGGCGAGGTCGTCCCCGACGACCGCGGCCAGCGCGTCGGCGGCGGCGATCTTCATGCCCTCGGTGATCCGGGAGGCCCGGACCTGGAGCGCACCGGCGAAGATCCCCGGGAAGGCCAGCACGTTGTTGATCTGGTTCGGGAAGTCCGACCGCCCGGTCGCGACGACGGCCGCGTACTTGTGGGCGATCTCCGGGTGCACCTCGGGGTTCGGGTTGGCCATCGCGAAGACGAAGGCACCCTCAGCCATGGAGGCGACCGCCGGCTCCGGGACCGTACCGCCGGAGACGCCGATGAAGACGTCGGCGCCCGCGAGCGCCTCCTCCAGCGAACCGGAGATCCCCGCCTTGTTGGTGATCTCCGCCAGCTCCCGCTTGACGTCCGTCAGGTCGTCCCGGTCACGGGACACGACGCCCTTGCGGTCGGCGACCGCGACGTCACCGAGGCCCGCCTCCAGCAGGAACTTGGCGATGGCGATACCGGCCGCGCCCGCGCCGGAGATCACCGCGCGCAGGTCGCCGAGCGAGCGCCCGGTGAGCCTGGCGGCGTTCCGCAGGGCCGCGAGGGTGACCACCGCGGTCCCGTGCTGGTCGTCGTGGAAGACCGGGATGTCCAGTCGCTCCTGGAGCCTGCGCTCGATCTCGAAGCACCGCGGTGCCGAGATGTCCTCCAGGTTGACTCCGCCGAAGGAGGGAGCGAGCCGGACCACGGTCTCGACGATCTCGTCGACGCCGGTGCAGGCGAGCGCGATCGGCACCGCGTCCACACCGCCGAACTGCTTGAACAGAATGGCCTTGCCCTCCATGACGGGGAGCGAGGCCTCCGGGCCGATGTCACCGAGCCCGAGCACTGCCGTGCCGTCGGTCACCACAGCGACCACGGACGACTTCCACGTGTAGTCGTGGACGAGTTCCGGCTGCTCGGCGATCGCGCTGCACACCTTCGCGACGCCGGGCGTGTAAGCCAGGGACAGGTCGTCCTTGTTGCGGACGGGCACGGTGGCTTGCACTGCCATCTTGCCGCCGCGGTGCAGCGCGAAAGCCGGGTCGAAGGAATCGAGGGGCTCTGCCCCGCCTTCGTGATCCGTACTGCTGTCGCTGCGAGGATTGACGATCTCCGCTGCCACTTTGTTTTACCCCTTAAGTCTTCAATATCGAGGGTGGCCACTCCTGGTTGAGGGGTGGGCGGGCACCGCGCAGGCCCTGCCGCCGTGGTTGCGTACGGGCCGCTGCGCGACGGGCGCGCCGCACACGCGCCCTGAGCCCCGGATGAGGGGTGTAAAGAACCTTCTTACCGGACGGATGGTGTCGAGGACGAGTCCATAGAGCCAAGATCACACGTCGGTGAGATGACTCATGCCCTGATCCATTGACACGTACCGACATGTCCTCGTTCGGACACGAGTGCCGTGTAGCGGTCTTCCGCCTGCGGCGATGCACCGAAGATCTTCCCGCCGGAAGAACGGATTCCCGGACAAGATCCGGCGCCACCGGACGGCCCGGCGTTGGTTCGGGGGTCACCCGTTATCCGATTTTGACATAGCGGCCACCCTGAATCTCGCGGTCCGAATGGCAAGATGCCGTCATTACACGAGGTCGCGACACTCGATGGTGTGTGTTTCCGTCGACCTATCGGCTACTCCCAGATCCGCCGGAGGAACCCTCATGACCGCACGCACCACCCGTCGTACCAAGGCCGCGCAGTCCCGGATAGCAGCGGTCGGCGCGATCGCGGTCGCCGGCGCACTGGTCCTCACCGGCTGCGGTGACCAGACCAAGAAGGACAGCTCCGGCACGGCCACCAACAGTGCGCCGCTCTTCTCCAAGCTGCCCAAGAGCATCCAGGACGCGGGTGTCGTCAAGGTCGGCACGAACGCCGAGTACGCGCCCATGGAGTCGACCGAGGGCGGCAAGATCGTCGGTGTCGACCCGGACCTGGCCGACGCGCTGGCCAAGCAGCTCGGCGTGAAGTTCGAGTTCACCTCGGGCTCCTTCGACGGCCTGATCACCGCCGTCAACTCGGGCCGCTACGACATCGGCATGTCGTCCATCACGGACAACAAGCAGCGCCAGGAAGGCCTGGACGACAAGGGCAAGAAGCTCGGCGAGGGCGTCGACTTCGTGGACTACTTCACGGCCGGTACGGCCATCTACGTGAAGAAGGGCAACCCCGAGGGCATCAAGGGCATCGAGGACCTCTGCGGCAAGGTCGCGGCGGTGCAGCAGGGCACGACGTACGAGACGGCCCTGAAGGACCAGTCCAAGAAGTGCACGGACGCCGGCAAGAAGGCCATCAACATCGAGTCGTTCCAGAACGACACCGAGGCCCAGACCCGTGTGAAGTCCGGCGGTGCCGTGGCCGGCATCAACGACTACCCGGTGGCGGTCGACCTGTCCAACAAGGCCGACGGCGGCAAGGCCTTCGAGGTCATCAACAAGCAGTACGACGCCGGACCGTTCGGCATCATCCTGAACAAGAAGAACACCCAGCTCCGCGACGCGCTGAAGGAAGCCGTCGACGCGATCATCAAGGACGGCTCGTACCAGAAGGTCCTGGAGAAGTGGGGCGCCCAGTCCGGCGCGATCTCGCAGTCCGCGATCAACGGCGGCAAGTAAGCCGAGCGCACCACTGAAGGGCAGTCACGTGACTGACAAACTCGACAAGTCCCCCTCGGACACCCCGCCCCCGGGCGACTCGGTGTCCGCGGGTGCGGCGTCCGGGCCGGCTCCGGAGACCATCAAGGCGATCCCCGTCCGGCACTACGGCCGGTGGATCAGCGGCGTCATCGTCCTCGCGCTGCTGGTGGCGCTCGGGATCGCGTTCTCGCACGGCAACATCCAGTGGCACACGGTGGGCGACCAGCTCTTCGTCTCCACCGTCGTCCAGGGTGCCGGCCGCACGCTGCTGATCAGCATCCTCGCCATGATCGTGGGTGTGGTGCTCGGCATCCTCCTCGCGGTGATGCGGCTCTCGAAGAACCCGGTGACCAGCACGGTCGCGTGGCTGTACATCTGGTTCTTCCGCGGCACCCCGGTCTACGTCCAGCTGCTGCTGTGGTTCAACCTGGCGCTGATCTTCCCGGTGCTGAACCTCGGGCCGATCTACAAGAACAACATGACGGACGTCATGACCCCGTTCATGTGCGCCCTGCTCGGTCTCGGTCTGAACGAGGCCGCGTACATGGCCGAGATCTGCCGCGCCGGCCTGCTGGCCGTCGACGAGGGCCAGACCGAGGCCGCCCAGGCCCTCGGCATGAGCCACACCAAGACGCTGTTCCGCATCGTGATCCCGCAGGCGATGCGGGTGATCGTGCCGCCGACCGGCAACGAGTTCATCAACATGCTGAAGACCTCGTCGCTGGTGTACGCGGTCACGTACAACGAGCTGCTGCGTTCCACCTCGGCGATCGGCTCCACGTCGTACGCCGTCATGGAGATGCTGTTCGTGGCCTCCATCTGGTACCTGGCCATGACCAGCGTGTTCAGCGTCTTCCAGTACTACCTGGAGCGCTACTACGCACGCGGTTCCAGCCGCAGCCTGCCGCCGACGGTCTTCCAGAAGATCAAGACGAACATGCTCGGGCTCGGCAGTGGGAGGGGCAAGGCATGACCGCGATGGTGAAGTCGGAGGGCGTGCACAAGTCCTTCGGCCCGGTGGAGGTCCTCAAGGGCATCGACCTGGAGGTGAACACCGGTGAGGTGTTCTGCCTGATCGGCCCGTCCGGCTCCGGCAAGTCGACCTTCCTGAGGTGCATCAACCACCTGGAGAAGATCAACGCCGGCCGCCTGTACGTCGACGGCGATCTGGTGGGCTACCGCCAGAAGGGCGACAAGCTCTACGAGCTCAAGGACAGCGAAGTCGCCCTGAAGCGCCGTGACATCGGCATGGTCTTCCAGCGCTTCAACCTGTTCCCGCACATGACGGCCGTCGAGAACGTCATGGAAGCGCCGATCCAGGTGAAGGGCGTCAAGAAGTCGGACGCCCGGGACCGCGCGATGGAGCTGCTGGAGCGCGTCGGCCTCGGCGACAAGGCGAAGAACTACCCCTCGCAGCTGTCCGGCGGCCAGCAGCAGCGTGTGGCGATCGCCCGCGCGCTGGCGATGGACCCGAAGCTGATGCTCTTCGACGAGCCGACCTCGGCGCTGGACCCGGAGCTGGTCGGTGACGTCCTCGACGTCATGCGCGACCTCGCCGAGTCCGGTATGACGATGGTCGTCGTCACGCACGAGATGGGCTTCGCCCGTGAGGTCGGCGACAGCCTGGTCTTCATGGACGGCGGTGTGGTCGTCGAGTCGGGCAACCCGCGTGACGTCCTGACGGACCCGCAGCACGAGCGCACCAAGTCGTTCCTGTCGAAGGTCCTCTGACCGGAACACCCGCGCCCCTGGGCGCAGGAAAAGGGGCGGTACGGGTCTCCCGTACCGCCCCTTCCGCTGTCTCCGCCCCGTCCGTTACTTCAGCAGAGCCGGGTTCTGGACCAGCTCGGCGAGCTGGGCCCGGGTCAGCGGCGGGGTCTTGAGCAGCGGGCCGAGCCGGCCCTTGCCCTGGAATCCGGTGCTGGCCCGCACATCGAGGAAGCCGCCGTCCTTCAGGACCAGCCGCGCCTCGAACTCCCGCCCCCCGGCCGGAACCGGGTGCAGGGCGGGATCGGACGGAGGCGTCTCCCAGACGGCCAGGAGCCTGCCGTCGGACAGCTTCCGCGTGGTGCAGCCGAGGCGTCCGTCCTTGGGAGCGTCCTTGCAGGGGTTGCCCAGACCCTTGCCGCCCGT
The DNA here is from genome assembly GCF_042725875.1 of Streptomyces sp. NPDC127038. NCBI lineage: Bacteria > Bacillati > Actinomycetota > Actinomycetes > Kitasatosporales > Streptomycetaceae > Streptomyces > Streptomyces sp. NPDC127038. The sequence continues at coordinate 5,028 of NZ_JBHXDQ010000073.1, forward strand.
CTTCGCCGAGACCACGGACGGGGTGACCACGCCCACGGAGATGTAGCCGACCCCGCCGGGCCGGGCGACGGCGTAGGCGCCGTCGTACGGGCCGACCGGCTTGGGCTCGGGGGCCTTCGGATCCTGCTTGAACAGACGCACCAGCGAGATCTCGCTGATCTTCCCGGTCCCGGCGGGGAGCAGCTTCGCGAAGCGGCCCGCCTTCGTCGTGTACTCGCCGGCCGTCGGCGTGCTCGCCACGCTCGTGCCGTGCCCGGTGCCGGAAAGCACGCCGGGTCCGAGGACCAGCCCGGCCGCGACGGCCGCCGCGACGGCGCCGGTCACCGCCGTGCGCCGCTGCCACCGCACCCGCGAGGCCTTGGCGAAGACCGCCTCGCCGCCCGGGCTCCCGGGCACCCGGACGTCGCCCACGGCCCGCCCGAGCAGCTCCCTCACGTACTCCGTCTCCGCTTCCTGATTCATGCGTACTCCTCCCGCACCGCGGCCCTCAGTGCCGCGAGTCCCCTGGCCGTGTGGCTCTTGACCGTGCTCTCGCGCATCCCGAGGACCTGGGCCGTGGCGGCCACGCTCAGGTCCTCCCAGTAGCGCAGGACGAGCACGGCCCGCTGTTTCGGCGCGAGTTCCGCGAGCGCGGCCCGCACCATGAGTCCCGTGTCGCTGTCGACCGACCGCCCCGCCACGTCCGGCACCTCGCCGTACGCGTGCTCGCGCCGCCAGAACCGGCGGCGGGCGGAGATGAAGGTGTTGACCAGCGTCTTGCGCGCGTAGGCCTCGAGACTTTCGAGGCGTCCGTGCCGCCGCGCGCCGAGGACGACCTTCACCAGCGTCGTCTGGACGAGGTCCTCGGCCTCGTCGCGATTGCCGCACAGCAGATAGGCACTGCGGAACAGGGCCGTCCGTCTGCCCTCCACGAAAGCGTGCAGAGCGGCTTCCTCGCCGCGCGTCATCCCGCCCCCTTCCCGGCCCGCGCTCGCGGACCGTCTCACCCTTCCAGTGCGGCGGGAGGTGCCGCAGGACGCGGAAGAGGCGGTACGGATTTTCCGTACCGCCTCCAACAGGGTTCGCGGGTGGCTTACTTGACCGCGAGCACCAGCGCGTCCGACGGGGAGCGCCAGACCGGGCGGGCCTCGCCGAAGCCCTGTTCGCGCAGGACGCGCGCGTGCCAGTCGGCGGAGGGCATGTCGCCGTCGGCGTGCTCGCCGTAGATCTCGAAGCGGCGGGCGGTGGGTCCGGCGAGGACGGGGTCCTGGGCGGCCACCTTCCACCAATCGGCCCAGTCGAGGGCGCCGGCGAGCCTTGCCCGGTCCATCCGGGCGTGGCGCTGGGCGCGGTCGGCGGCGTTGATCCGGGGTGTCGTCTCGTCGATCATGTGGTCGGCGTTCATGAACACACCGCCGTCGCGGACGAGTTCGGCGATCTGGCCGTAGAGGACGGTGAGGGGTCCGCTGTGCAGCCAGTGCAGGGCGGTGGCGGTCAGGACCGCGTCGTACGTGTCGTACGGCAGCCGGGCGCGCCAGTCGGGGTCCTTGAGGTCGGCGGTGACGAGGGTGACGCGGTCGTCGCCGGCGAAGGTGCCCTCGGCGATGGCGAGGAGGGCGGGGTCGAGGGCGACGCCGGTGCTGGTGGCTCCGGGGAGGCGGGCGAGCAGCCGGGCGGTGATGGTGCCGGTGCCGCAGGCGAGGTCGAGGACGCGGGGCGCGGGTCCGGTGAGCGCCTCGGTCATGTCGAGCATCACCCGGAAGCGCTCCTCGCGGTCCGGCATGTACCACTCCTGCTGCCGGTCCCAGCTCCGCTGCCAGGCGTCCCAGTCGGTTCCGGTGCCGATGGCCATGAAAGCCCCTCCTCCAGTCGACCACGTAATACCCTGTAAGCGCGATCAGCTGTTACCTGACCACCGCCACGACGATAGAGCGCCTCCGTAAGGACTACAAGTGGAACTGGCCTATTACTCGGATTACGCCGTCCGCCTCGTCAACACCGAGGAACCGGCCCGGGGCAAGGACGCGCTGACCTCCGTCGAGGCCGTGCGCGACCTGTTCGGGGGCAACGCCTCGGCGGCCCGGCGCGCCGCGGAGGCCGACGTCACCCGCTTCCGTTCGGTACGGGGGCGGCTGCGCGCGGTCTTCGAGGCGGCAGCCGGCGGCGAGGAGACCCTCGCCGTGGACCTGCTGAACTCGCTGCTCCTGGAATTCCCGGTGAGCCCGCAGATCTCGGGGCACGACCACCGCGACGACGACGGCCGTCCGCTGTGGCACATGCACCTGGCGGACCACCCCTCGAACGCGACCGCGGGCTACGCGGCGATCGCGGCGATGGGACTGGCCTTCCATCTCACCGAGTACGGCGTCGACCGGCTCGGCCTGTGCGAGGCGGCCCCGTGCCGCAACGCCTACCTGGACACCTCGACCAACCGCTCCCGGCGCTACTGCTCGGACCGCTGCGCGACCCGCGCCAACGTCGCCGCCTACCGCGCCCGCAAGCGCCTGGAGGCGGACCGGGCGGGAAGCACGGGCCTGGCGGCCACCAGCACCCAGCGGACCACGGCGAACGGCGAACGCTGACCCGACTTCGGCGGGCGGAACCGGAACCGCACCTTCCCGAGGACGAGTTCCTCGGGGACGGTTCCGTAGTCGGTGCTGTCCCCGCCCGCGAACGCGTTGTCGCCGAGCACCCACCAGCCGCCGTCGCGCCGCTCCGCGATCCGCTTCACGACGAGCAGGTCCTGCTGGAACGGGTGCCGCAGGACGACGACGTCACCCGGCCCCACCCTCGCCCCCCAGTGGACGACGAGCCTGTCCCCGTGCTGGAGGGTGGGCACCATCGAAGGGCCCGTCACCTCCGCGGCCCCGAAGGGCAGCAGGGCCTTCCCCCGCTCGGTCTCCTGCGACAGCTCCGGCATCGACGGCACCTCCCCGGTCCTATCCTCCACCAGTCCCAGTTTCACCCCGGACTTTTGTCGTAAGCCCATGGGGGCACTCGCGAAATACCCTCTCCCACGGAGTAATGTCCCACCTGAGAAGACGATCACGAGGAAGGACAGCTCAATGCTCTCCCGCCTGTTTGCCCCCAAGGTCAAGGTCAGCGCGCACTGCGACCTGCCCTGCGGCGTGTACGACCCGGCCCAGGCCCGCATCGAGGCGGAGTCGGTCAAGGCCGTCCAGGACAAGATGGCCGGCAACGACGACCCGCACTTCCAGGCTCGCGCCACCGTCATCAAGGAGCAGCGCGCCGAGCTCGCCAAGCACCACGTGTCGGTGCTCTGGAGCGACTACTTCAAGCCCCCGCACTTCGAGAAGTACCCGGAGCTGCACCAGCTGGTCAACGACACCCTCAAGGCCCTCTCGGCCGCGAAGGCGTCCACCGACCCGGCGACGGGCCAGAAGGCGCTGGACTACATCGCCCAGATCGACAAGATCTTCTGGGAGACCAAGAAGGCCTGACCTTCGTCCGGGCCGTCCGAACCGCGTCCGCGCGGCTCGCGCCGCCTGCTCGTCCGCACCCGGTCCGCGGGGGCGCCGCACCCGGCGTCCCGACGGACCGGGTGCGTTCTGCTTTTCCGGGGGCGGCCGGGGTTCCGTGGTCACACGGGCATCTGGCGCATCTCGATCACCCGCAGGCCCAGGGCCTGGAACCGGGTGAGCAGTCCGTAGAGATGGGCGTCGTCGATGACCGTGCCGAAGAACAGGGTCTGCTCCTTCGTACGAACCCTGTCGAGCTCGGAGAAGGCCGAGGCGAGCGTGTCCGAAACAATGCCGGCGATGCGGAATTCGTAGCGCATACGAGCACTTCCCTCGGGGCCGGGGCGCGGGGTCCGCTGCGATGCCCTGCCATCGTCGGTCGCGCCCGCCGATGTGGCATCCCCCGGTGCGGGCGACATCCGTCCGCCCCGGAACGCTCCCGCTCACACCCTCGCCCTACCACCTTCCACCCGGGCCCCGGCACCGCGCCCTCCGGGAGCGGAAAAAGGTCCGGGAATCCAGGACGGGTGAGCGTACGGAGCTCCCCTCCGCCCCGGCCGCTCACCTGCGAGGGGTGAGAGCGCCGGGCGGGGAGCGGTGATGCGGAGGGCCGCGTCGGCGGCGAACCTTGAGGGGCGGGTCCGCGTTCCGCCGGCCCCGGGACCGGCCCGGAGGATGTCCGATGAACGTTCTCGCGGCGGCCGGCCGGAACGCCTCCGTCCGCACCGGCCGTGCCGCGTTCGGCCGTCGGCGGCGGCTGCGCTCGGGCCTGCTGCAACTGGCTTCCGTCGGCGTCGGACTGGGTCTTGGCCTGGTCGTCCCTGAGCTCCGCGGGGGGCCCTCGCTGCCGGCCCGCCCGGTGGCCGAGCTGCTGCTCGCGACCGCGTTCGGGGTGCTCGGCGCGGCCACCGTCATCTTCTCCGTGCTGTTCCTGGTGGTGCAGTGGGCGGCCACCACCTTCACCCCCCGGCTCACCCTCTTCCGGGACGCGCCGATCGTGTGGCGGACCTTCGCCTTCGTCATCGGACTGGCCGTCTTCTGTGCCACCGCTGCCCTGGACGTCGCCGGCCGGGACGAGGTCACCGTGATCGTGCCCGCCGTCACGGGCGTCCTGCTGCTCCTGCTGCTGACACTGCTGCGCGGCCTGCTGCTCCAGGCGGTCGCCGCGATCCAGCTGGCCCCGGTCCTGCGCTCCGTCCGCGAACGGGGCGGCCGCGCCCTCGACGCCCTCGACGCCCTCCGCAGCGGCGGCGCAGACACGGCGGGGGCGGCGGGCACGGGTGGCGGGGGCGGGGTGTCCGCGGAGTCCGGTGGGTGGAGGTCCGACGATGCGGCGGGCCGGACGTGGTCGACGGTTCGCTGGCCGGGGGACGGCACGGTGCTGCGGCGCGTGGACACCGGCCGGCTGGCGGAGGCCGCCGGGGCGGCCGGCGCCGTCGTCGTCCTGCGGGTGAGCCCCGGCACCACCCTGCGGCACGGAGCCGCGGTCGCCGAGGTCCACGACGGCGACCTCCCCGCCTCCGCCGTGCTGCGCGCCCTGGAGACCGGCGCCGAACGGACCTTCGACCAGGATCCCGGCCTCGCGTTCCGCCTCCTCGCCGACATCGCGCTCCGGGCCCTGTCCCCGGCGGTCAACGACCCCGCCACCGCGGTGCAGGCGCTGGACGCCGTGGAGGACCTGCTGTCCCGGCCGGTTCCGGAGCGCGGGCGGCACACGGTCGCCGACCGGGCCGGCACCGTACGCGTGGTCGTCCCGATGCCCGGCCGCGAGGACTTCCTGCGGACCGCGCTCGACGACGTGATCCCGGCGGCCAGGAACTCCCCGATGGTCCTCCTGCGCCTCCGCACCCTCCTGGAGGACCTCCGCGAGAGCGGCCACGACCGCCCCGCCGGGCCGCCCGACCGGCGCCTGGCCTGGGTCGACGAACAGCTCGACACCGGATTTCCCCGGCTGCGGGACTCCCTCGCGCGCGAGGACGGGGACGGCGGACCACCCGCGGGGAACGGGCCGGATACGGCGGGCGGGGACGCAGGGGGACGGCCGGACCGCAGGTGAACCGGGTCCCCGGAGCCGCGAGGACCACCCGGGAGCCCCTGCCGGCCGGATCCGCGAGCTCACCCGCGAAGGGTGATCCGGCGGGCCGGGGGACGACCGCACTCTGGAGCCGAAGCAAGACGTCACGCGTCAGAGAGGGCACCGCTCATGGCCTGCATCCAGCGGCAGATCCGGCCCGTGCCGGGTGTGCCGTGCCCCGGGCCCGTCCGCCACGGCGGCCCGAAGGACCCCGTACGGTCCCTCGTGTCCCCGCGGCGCCAGGGACCCCCGCGGCGCACGCCGTCGACGCGGCCCCTGCCCCCGTACGACGCCCCTGCCGTCGCACCGGCCACGCCGAGCACACCGGAGGGCCCCGTCACGGTCCGCCCCGTGTGTCCGGGGGGTCCGGCTCGCCCCCCGCCTTCGAGCGTCTGTCCGCCGGCGGACACCGCGGCAACGTGACCCGTCCGCCCGACCACCGCGCTCCGCGCACCGACCCGCCAGGCCCTGCCGACCGGCCGCGAACCCATGGCGGCCGGGCCTGGGCGGAATCCCCGAGAAAGCGACCCGGCGCCCGGCGACAGTTCGATCCGCCCGACACCAAGGCAACGCTCGCGGAGATGTCGCACCAACGACAGGAGTTCGACCATGAACGGCTCGACGGTCAATCTGGCAGCGGACTATCCCCTGCTCCAGGTCTTCTGGACCACGATGTGGTTCTTCCTCTGGATCCTCTGGTTCATGCTGCTGTTCCGCGTCATCGGGGACATCTTCCGCGACGACGACCTGAACGGCTGGGGCAAGGCGGGCTGGTGCGTCTTCGTCGTCATCCTGCCCTTCCTGGGCATCTTCGTGTACCTGATCGCGCGGGGCCGCGGCATGGGCGAGCGCGAGATGCGGCGCATCCAGAAGAGCCAGGAGGACATGAACGCCTACATCCGGGAGACCGCCGGCAGCGGCACCGGCAAGGCCGATGAACTGGCGAAGCTCGCGGACCTCAAGAACCACGGCCACATCACGGCCGAGGAGTTCGAGAAGGCCAAGGCCAAGGTCCTCGCCGCCTGACCGCGCGCGGACCCCGCGCGCACACGACCACCGCCGTCCCCCGGGCCAGTGATCCCCCGGGGGGCGGCGGTTCCCTTGTGCCATTCTGGGGACGTGGCGAATCCCAGACCGCTCGAAGACCTGGTCCGGCTGCGGCAGGCGCGCGACCGGATGAACCGCGCGTACGCGGAGCCGTGGGACATGGCCACGCTCGCGCGCACCGCGCTGATGTCGCCGGGACACTTCCAGCGCAGCTTCCGGGAGGCGTTCGGCGAGACGCCCTACACCTATCTGATGACCCGGCGGATCGAGCGCGCGAAGGCCCTGCTGCGGCGCGGCGACATGACGGTGACCGAGGTGTGCTTCGCGGTCGGGTGCACCTCGCTCGGCTCCTTCAGCTCCCGGTTCACCGAACTGGTGGGCGAGACGCCGAGCGCGTACCGGGCCCGTCCGCACGACCACGGCGCCCCCATCCCCTCCTGCGTGTCCCGCCGGCTGACCCGTCCGGCCCGCCACCCCAACCCGGAGGCGGAACCGGGCACACGCCTCTAGGACCTGTCCGACGAGCCCGGGGACAGCGCCCTCCGCCGGGGCCGGACAAGGCCTAGGTTGGAGACATGGATCTGAAACTGTCCCAGTGCTTCATCTCCGTCGACGACCACGACAAGGCGCTCGCCTTCTACCGCGACGTACTGGGCCTGGAGGTCCGGGGCGACGTCGGCTTCGAGGGGATGCGGTGGGTCACCGTGGGCTCCCCGCTCCAGCCGGACGTGGAGATCGTCCTGGAGCCCCCGGCCGCCGACCCCGACGCCTCCGCCGCGGACAAGCAGGCCATGGCCCAGCTGCTGGCCAAGGGGATGCTGCGCGGAGTGATCTTCTCGACGACCGACTGCGACGAGCTGTTCGAACGGGTGCGGGCCTCGGGCGCCGACGTCGTCCAGGAACCCGAGGATCAGCCGTACGGCGTGCGGGACTGCGCTTTCCGCGACCCGGCCGGCAACCTCCTGCGCTTCACCCAGAAGCGCGCCGGGCGCTGACCGGGAGCCCGGGGGCGGCGGAGACCGGGACCGGCCGGGAGACCGGGACCGGCCGGGAGACCGGGGCCGGCCGGGACCGGAGGCCGGGGGTGGCGGGAGGCCGGGAACGGGCGGGAGAGACACTACGGGTTCCGCGGGCGCCGGCCGCCCGGGGAACGATCCGCCCGCACACTCCGACTCCGAGGAGCCACCGTGCCGTCCGCACGCCCCCGCGTCCTGTTCGTCAGCGACCTGGCCTATCCGGCCAAGGGGCGGCGGTACTGCGACGAGGACATCGCCCTGACCTCGCGGCTGCGCGAGGACTTCGACATCGCCGTCTGCCACCCGCTGGACGCGGCCGCGCTGACGACCGGCTTCGACGCCGTGGTCGTACGCAACAGCGGTCCCGTCCTGCACCACCAGGCCGCCTACGACGAGTTCCGCGAGCGGGCGCTCGCGGAGGGAGTCCGCGTCTACAACCAGCTCTCCGGCAAGGGGGACATGGCCGGCAAGGGCTACCTGCTGGAGCTCACCGCGGCCGGGTTCCCCGTCATCCCGACCGTCGACCGCGCAGAGGACCTGGGCAGGCTGCCCGAGGCCGCGACGTACGTGGTGAAGCCCCGGCAGGGGGCGGACTCCATCGGCCTGGAGTTCGTGCCGCGCGAGGAGCTCGCCGGCCTGCCGTTCGGCGACATCCTCGTCCAGCCGCGCGTCGAGTTCCGCTACGAGGTGTCGTTCTACTTCGTCGACGACACCCTCCAGTACGCCCTGTACGCGCCCGACCCGGAGCGGCGCTGGGCCCTGGAACCCTACGAACCCACCGACGAGGACCGGGAGTTCGCGCAGCGGTTCGTCGACTGGAACGACATCCGGCACGGCATCCAGCGCGTGGACGCCTGCCGGGCCCCCGGCGGCGAGCTGCTGCTCGTCGAGCTGGAGGACCTCAACCCGTATCTGTCCCTGGACGTCCTCTCCCCCGAGGCCCGGGACTCCTTCGTCGCGCGGATGAAGACGTCGCTGCGCGCCCTGATCGCGCTGGAGACCGTATGAGCCGCGGGGGCGGCGGGGCGGAGACCGTCGCGCCGGTCACGGGCCCGGTCGTCCGGTGGACCCATGTCTTCGTCGACCGGCCCGCCGCGGACCTCGGAACCGCGCTCGGATTCTGGACGGCGGTCACCGGTACGGAACCGTCCGAACCCCGGGGCGAGCGCGGCGAGTTCGTGACGCTGCTGCCCGGCGAGGGCGACGCCTGCGTGAAGGCGCAGGGCGTCCAGGACGGCCCCGGGGGCGCGCATCTGTGCCTGTCCGTGGAGGAGGTGCCGGAACTGGTGGACCTGGCGCTGCGCCTGGGTGCGGCGCTCGTGGCGGACCACGGCCGGTGGGCCGTACTGCGCTCCCCCGGCGGCCAGTTGTTCTGCGCGGTGCCCTGGGACGGGCAGTCCGTGCGGCCGCCGGTCGTCGAGGGTCCGGCCGGGGCGACGAGCCGCCTCGACCAGGTGAGCATCGACCTGGCACCGGGCGTGTTCGACGCCGAGGCCGTGTTCTGGAGCGGGCTCACGGGCTGGGAGTCCCTTCCGGGGGCGCTCCCGGAGTTCCACCTGATCAGGCCGCCCGCCGGGCTGCCGCTGCGCATCCTGCTGCAACGGCTCGGCACCGACCGCCCCACCTCGGCCCACCTGGACCTCGCCTGCTCGGACGTCGAAGCGGTCCGGGCCCGCCACGAGGCCCTCGGCGCGACCATGGTCGGCCGGGGCGCACGCTGGACGGTGATGCGCGACCCCGCCGGCGGCGTGTACTGCCTGACCGGCCGCGACCCCGCGACGGGCAGCCTGCCTTAGCCGCCGGTGCCCTGCGGGTCCCAGGGCTCCACGGCCACGACGGCGGTCGTCTCGATCGGGCCGTAGACGTGCGGGAACTCCTCCCCGCCGGGGCTCATGGCCTCGAAGCGGACCGGCGCCGTGAGCCGTTCGGGGTCGATCACCAGGACCACCAGGTCGTCGGGGCCGGTGTAGGAGCCGTACACCATGGCCGCCACGGCGGGGAGTTGGCGGCGCAGCGAGCAGTGGATGAAGCCCTCCTCCTCCAGGGTCCGGCCGCGGGTGGAGATCTCGAAGGTGCCCGACGCGCGGGCCGCGTCCCACAGGGAGCGCTCGGTCAGGTGCAGCAGAGGTTCCGACATGGGGACCACGCTATGACCGCAGCCGTGCCGCGCGCACTTCCAGATAGCGGCGCTCGGGCAGGCTGAGGGTCTTGGCGGCCGCCGACGCGTAGGCGGCGCGGGCGGCGGCCGGGTCGCCGGCGCGCTCCAGGAGATGGCCCCGGACCGCGTCCAGCCGGTGTCCTGCGGCCGACTCGCCCTCCAGCAGGTCGAGTTCGGCGAGCGCGGCGTGCGGCCCGTGCACCATGGCCACGGCGACCGCGCGGTTGAGGCGCTCGACGGGGCCCGGGACCCGGCGGACGAGGAGGTCGTACAGGCCGAGGATCTCGGTCCAGTCCGTCGCCTCCGGCGAAGGTGCCTCGTCGTGGACGGCCGCGATGGCGGCCCGGAGCGCGTAGGGGCCGGCCGGACCGAGCGCCAGTGCCTCGGTGACCAGGCCCACCCCCTCCTCGATCGCCGCCGCGTCCCAGCGGGCGCGGTCCTGTTCGTCGAGCGGGACGAGTTCGCCGTGCGGCCCGGTCCGCGCCGCGCGCCGGGCGTCGGTGAGCAGCATCAGCGCCAGCAGCCCGGTCACCTCGCCGTCCTCGGGCAGCAGTTGCCGGACCGTACGGGTCAACCGGATGGCCTCCTGGGCGAGTTCGGCACGCTGGAGCGCACGGCCCGAGGTCGCCGTGTAGCCCTCGTTGAAGATCAGGTAGAGGGTGTGCAGGACGGCGGGTAGCCGTTGCTCCCAGTGCTCGGGGCGGCCGAGGCCGACGCCCCGGATCCGCTGTTTGGCCCGGCTGATGCGCTGGGCCATGGTCGCCTCGGGCACCAGGTACGCCCGCGCGATCTCCGCCGTGGTCAGACCGCCGACGGCGCGCAGGGTGAGGGCGATCTGCGCGGGCGGGGACAGGGCGGGCTGGCAGCACAGGAAGAGGAGGGTGAGCGTGTCGTCCTGGGACGGGGCGCGGTCCGCGCCCGGCGGCGGCGCGGTGAAGGCGTCGCGCGGGGTCAGCGCCGCGGCCTTCTCCTCGCGCAGCCGCCGTGCCTGCTCGGCACGCAGCGCGTCGACGAGCCGCCGCGAGGCGACCTTGATCAGCCATCCGCGCGGGTTGTCCGGCACCCCGTTCTCCGGCCACTGCCCGGCGGCGGCGAGCAGCGCCTCCTGGGTGGCGTCCTCGGCGGCGTCGAAGTGCCCGTAGCGGCGCACGAGCGCGCCGAGGACCTGCGGCGCGTGGCGGCGCAGCAGGTCCTCGACCTCGGTCGGGCCGGTCATCCCGCTCAGAGGTCCCCGGCGCCTTCCTGGACGGGCCGGATGACGACCGGGCGTCCGGTGCCGCCCTCGGGGCCCGGGCAGCGGGTGACCCGCTCGGCGATCTCGGTGACCCGCTCCAGGCTCGCGCAGTCGACCAGCCAGTAGCCGGCCATCAGCTCCTTGGTCTCGCTGTACGGGCCGTCGGTGATCACGGCCTTGCCGTCGGGGCCCAGGTCGACCTGGCGGGCCCGCGCGGGGTCGGTCAGCCCCTGGGCGTCGACGAGTTCACCGGACTCGGAGAGGTCGTCGCTGATCGCGCCCATGTAGGCGTACATGGCCTGGAGTTCCTGTTCGTTCCAGGCCGGCGACTGCGCGGAGGCGTTGCCCCGCATGCCCTCGTAGTCGGCCTGTGTGCCCTGCACCATCACCAGGTACTTCATGAGTCCGCTCCTTCGGCTTCCTCGGCTCGGACCGCCCGTGGCGGGCGGCTCTCACAGGGGACGTCGGAGCCGGTCCGCGTTTCTCTACACGTCCGCGCACTTCTTTTTCCCGGTGCCGCACGGATGATGTCCGGCCGGTGCCCGACCGGCGTCCGACTGTCGTCCGACTGGCATCCGGTGCGGGTCAGGGCTTCTCGGCCGCGGTCTCCTCCGGGAGGGCCCGCGCCTGTTCCGGCGCCGGCTCCGGTGCCGGCGCCCTCACCGGCTCCTGCGCCTGCGCCTCCGCCGGTGCCTCCGCCTGCGCATGTCCGTGGCCCGGCTCGTGCGCGAAGTCCGCGCAGTCCGGGTTGCGGCAGGGTCCGGGACCCCATCGGGGCACCCAGGCGCCCAGCGTCTTGTACCGGTGCACGACCGTGGCGACCGGCTGCCCGCATGCGGGACATACATGCTCATCGGTGCCCATGCCTTCAGGGTAGGACGGCGCACCGGACGCTTCCTGTCGTGCGCGCCGGTCCCGGAGTCCGCCGCCCCGGACCTAGACCTGTGCCGTTGGACGCGGTTCGCGCCACATGGGCCACATGCGCGGGCCGTCCGGCAGGTCGAGGGGGCTGCCCGTGAGCTCGAAGCCGAGCCGTTCGTACAGGGCGCGGCTGCGGGCGTTGCTGGCCTCCAGATAGGCGGCCAGTCCCTCGCGGTCGCAGCGGTCGAGGACGGACTCGATCAGCGCGCCGCCGAGCCCCTCGCCCTGGCGCTCCGGCGCCACCCCGATCATCCACAGGTAGGCGTGGGCCCGCCCCTCGGGGTGGATGCCCGCCGTCAGCCGGCCGATCAGCTCGACCCGCTCGTTGTCCGGGTCGACGGCCGCGCGGAGCTGCGCGGGACCGTCCTCGTCCGCCCCGTCGCCGCCGGTGTCCCCCTCGCCCACGCCGTCGTGGTGCGCGGCGGGCACGGACAGCCACAGCGCGCACGCCGAACCGTCCTCGGCCAGGTCTATGCGTCCCTCCGCGAGCACGACGTCGGTGAAGGCCGCCATCAGCCCGGGGTGCTTCGCGCGCCGGTGCGCGGGGTCGGGGAAGACCCAGTTGCTCACCGGATCGTCCTGGAAGGCCTCGTCCAGCAGCCCGACGACCAGTTCCCGGTCCGCCTCGCCCGCCACCCGGATCGCCACACCCATGACCAGTCCCGCCCTTCGCCCCAACCAGCCTCGACCGTACGGCGGTTGAGCCTAATACGGCTGGGTGCGGACGCCTGCCCGCCGGGTACCCGGGAGGCGGCCGGGCGTGGGTCCCGCACGCCGTGGGGACGCGCGGGGCCCGCCTCCGGAGCCGGACGGCGCGCGGGCGTCAGGTTCCGCGCGCCGCCCGGGGTTCCGGGGTCGGAGGGCCCGGGGTGCGGGCCTCAGTCGCTGCGCCGCGTGACGAACTCGGCGAGCGCGATGAGCCCGCCCGCCGTCTCGGGGTCGGGGACCGCGCGCGACAGCTCGTGCAGGGCCCGGGACATCCGGTCCACCGCCTGGGCCTGCGCCCAGTCGCGCCCGCCCGCTCTCTCGACGGCCCGCGCCGTGCGCTCCAGTTCCCCTTCCCGGTACGGCGCCGCGTACAGACCGGCGAGTTCGGCGGCCGCCGGGGTGCCCGAGGTGAGCGCGGCGACCACGGGCAGCGACTTCTTGCGGGCGGCGAGGTCCGCCCCGGCGGCCTTGCCGGTGCGGCCCGGGTTCCCCCAGATCCCGATCACGTCGTCGATCAGCTGGAAGGCGAGCCCCGCCTGCCGGCCGAAGGCGTCCAGCGCCTCCACGTCCCCGGCGTCCGCCCCCGCGTACAGCGCGCCGATGGCGCAGGCGCTGCCGAGCAGGGCGCCCGTCTTCGCCTCGGCCATGGCGAGGCACTCGTCGAGGGTGACCTCGTCCGGGCCGAGCTTCTCCATGGCCGTGTCCGTGTGCTGTCCGGCGCACAGTTCGACGACGCAGCCCGCGAGCCGGGCCGCGGCCGCCGGGGACGCCGGGTGCGGGTCCTCGGCGAGGAGCCGCAGGGCCAGCGCCTGGAGGGCGTCCCCGGCGAGGATCGCGTCGGCGTCGCCGAACACGGTCCACGCGGTGGGACGGTGTCTGCGGGTGGTGTCCCGGTCCATCAGGTCGTCGTGCAGCAGGCTGAAGTTGTGGATCAGCTCCACGGCGGCGGCCGCCCGTACGGCCGTCGCGTGCTGTCCGCCGAGCGCCTGGACCGCGCTCAGCACGAGCGCGGGGCGGATGGCCTTGCCCGCGTTGCCCGCCGCGGGAGTGCCGTCCGCCTGCTCCCAGCCGAAGTGGTACAGGGCGACCCTGCGCATCGAGCCCGGCAGCGAGTCGAGGGCCCGGCGCAGTTCGGGGTCGACCAGCGCCCGCGCGCGTTCCAGGACGGCCGCGGCCTCCTGCACGTCGGGCGGGCCCGGCGGCTCCCGTTCCTCCGCGGGTCTCCCGACGGTACCGCGCCCCCGCCGTGGTCCCGCCCCGGAAGGCGGGACCACGAGGCGCTCCGCGTCGCGGATCGTCACCGCCAGCGGCCGATCTCGACGTTCTCCAGGATGCCGAGGGCGTCCGGCACCAGGACGGCCGCCGAGTAGTACGCCGTCACCAGGTAGGAGATGATCGCCTGTTCGTTGATGCCCATGAAGCGCACGGACAGGCTCGGCTCGATCTCGTCGGGGATGCCCGCCTGCTGGAGCCCGACCACTCCCTGTTCGGCCTCGCCGGTGCGCATGGCGATGATCGAGGTCGTCCGGGCGTCGCTGACCGGGATCTTGTTGCACGGGAAGAGCGGGACCCCGCGCCAGGTCGGGATGCGGTTGCCGGCCACCTCGATGCTCTCGGGGACGAGCCCGCGCTTGTTCAGTTCGCGGCCGAACGCGGAGATCGCGCGCGGGTGGGCGAGGAACAGCTTGGTGCCGCGGCGGCGGCTGAGCAGCTCGTCCAGGTCGTCGGGGCTCGGTACGCCGTCGTGCGGCTGGAGCCGCTGGTCGTACTCGCAGTTGTTGAGCAGGCCGAACTCGCGGTTGTTGATGAGCTCGTGCTCCTGGCGCTCCTTCAGCGCCTCCACGGTGAGCCGCAGCTGCTGCTCGGTCTGGTTCATCGGCTGGTTGTAGAGGTCGGCCACGCGGGTGTGCAGCCGCAGGACGGTCTGGGCGATGCTCAGTTCGTACTCGCGCGGGGACGCCTCGTAGTCCACGAAGGTGCCCGGGATGTCCTGCTCGCCGGTGTGGCCTGCCGCGAGGTCGATCTCCTTCTCGCCGTACTTGTTCGTGCGCTGCGACGGGATCGCGCGCAGTTCCGTGAGGTGTGCGTTCAGGGACTCCGAGCGTTCCGCCACCTGTTCGAGGTCGTTGCGGGGCAGGACGAGCACGGTCACCGCCGTCACCGCGCGGGCCGTGTACTCCCAGATGGCCTCCGGGTCGATGAGCGACTGTTCGCCGAAGTACGCGCCGTCGGCGAGGACTCCGAGCACCGCGTCGCCCCCGTAGGGGCCGGTGCCGATCTTCTCGACCTTGCCGTGCGCGAGGAGGAACACCTCCTCGGCCCGGCTGCCGAAGGAGGCCAGGACCTCGCCGGGGGCGAACTCCCGCTGCTGGCACCGCTGGGCGAGTTCGCCCAGTACGTCGTGATCCTCGTACGACCGCAGCACGGACAGTTCCCCGAGTTCCGCGGGGATGACCTGCACGCGGTCGCCGGTCTTGACGAACGTCACCCGGCCGTCGCCCACGGAGTAGCTGAGCCGCCGGTTCACGCGGTACGTGCCACCCTGCACGTTCACCCACGGAAGCATGCGCAGCAGCCACCGCGAGCTGATCTCCTGCATCTGTGGCGCGGACTTGGTGGTGGTGGCCAGGTTCCGCGCGGCTGATGTGCCGAGACTCTGCTGCGGACGGTTCTGCTCCGCGCGGACCTCTTCGCCTACCGACATGAAAATTGCCCTCCCGGTCGTGCACTGATCTTCACGGCCAAGCCTTCCATCACGGAGCGTGCCCGTGCCATTACACGAATGAGGGGGAATGGATCACTCCGGAGCTGGGCAGGGAGGGGCGTTCCCGTTCCCGGCCGGCTGACCGGATCGGCTCGCACGCTGTGCGAACGGGTGGGCCCGGCGGCCCGGCCGCCTATAGAAGCTGCGGTACCAGACGGCCACGGCAGGGTGGCCGGCGTACAGCGCGAAGGAGTCGGCCATGGCATCGCCCATGTCCGCGGACAGTTTCCTGGGCCGGATCAGGGACGAAGGCGTCCATGTCGTCGAGGTCGGCGACTGGCGGCATCACAACCGCAACCAGAAGGGCCCGTGGGGGCCGGTGCACGGGGTGATGATCCACCACACGGTGACCTCGGGCGGCGCGCTCACGGTCGGACTGTGCCGCGAGGGCCGCGAGGACCTGCCCGGACCGCTGTGCCACGGGGTCATCACCAAGGACGGTGTCGTGCACCTGGTCGGCTACGGCCGTGCCAACCACGCGGGTCTCGGCGACGACGACGTGCTGCGCGCGGTGATCGCCGAGAAGGCGCTGCCGCACGACAACGAGGCGAACACCGACGGCAACCGTCACTTCTACGGCTTCGAGTGCGAGAACCTCGGCGACGGCAAGGACCCGTGGCCCGAGGCGCAGCTCGACGCCATCGCCAAGGCCTGTGCCGCGATCTGCCGGTTCCACGGCTGGACGGAACGCTCGGTCATCGGCCACCTGGAGTGGCAGCCGGGGAAGGTGGACCCGCGGGGCTTCACGATGGACTTCCTGCGCGGGCGCGTCCGCGAGCAGCTGAAGTGAGCTGACGGGCGGGGGCGGAGCCGAGGAACGGGGGCCCCGGCCCGCCGCGACCCCGCACCGGGCCGCCCCCGGACAGGTGTCCGACAATGAGGGCGTGACCAGCCCCGCCACCCCGGACTCCCCGACCCCGGCCCCGGCCCCCGGTCCTCCCCCGCGGCTTCCGTCACCTTTGGAGGAGGTGGGGGACCGGCGTTTCGAGCGGTACGGGGTCCGGCTCGTGCTGAAGCGGGACGATCTGATCCACCCGGAGCTGATCGGCAACAAGTGGCGCAAGCTGACGCCGAACCTGGAGGCGGCGGCGGGCCGCCCGCTGGTCACGTTCGGCGGGGCCTACTCGAACCATCTGCGCGCCACCGCCGCCGCGGGCCGTCTGCTCGGGCTGCCCACCCTCGGCGTGGTCCGCGGCCAGGAACTGGCCGACCGCCCGCTGAACCCCTCGCTGGCCCGCTGCGCGGCCGACGGCATGCGGCTCCACTTCGTCGACAGATCGACCTACCGGCACAAGACGGACCCCGGGACGCTGGCCGCGATCCTGCGCGCGACGGGTTCCGAGGACGCGTACGTGGTGCCCGAGGGCGGCAGCAACGCCCTGGCCGTACGCGGCTGCGTGGCGCTCGGCGAGGAGCTGCGGGACGCGGACGGGATCGACGTGGCCGCCCTCGCCTGCGGCACCGGCGGCACCCTGGCGGGGACGGCCGCCGGTCTCGGCCCCGGCCGGCGCGCGCTCGGCGTCCCCGTCCTGCGCGGCGGCTTCCTCGACGCCGACGTGACGGCCCTGCAGAAGGCCGCGTTCGGCGCACGGCGCGGGACCTGGTCCCTGGACGACCGCTTCCACTTCGGCGGCTACGCCCGTACCACCCCCGAACTCGACTCCTTCGCCGAGGACTTCGAGCAGCGGCACGGACTGCCGGTCGAACGTCTCTATGTCGCCAAGCTGCTCTACGGACTTGTCGCCCTCGCCGGGGAGGGGGCGTTCCCGCGCGGCACGACGGTGGCCGCCGTGATCACCGGAGCGCCGTTCCCCGCCGCGGGCGCCGGGACCTGACCGGCCGGGCGGATCCCGGATCTCAGGCCGCCTCCCGGTAGGCCGCCGCCTCCTCCAGGTCCAGCCGGCGCAGCAGCGTGCGCAGCATCTCGTCGTCGATGTAGCGGTGGTCGCGGAGCTTGACGAAGACGTCGCGCTCGGTGCCGATCATCTCGCGGGACAGCCGGCGGTAGGTGTCGTCCGCTGTCTCGCCGGTGACCGGGTTGACCGCGCCGAGCCGCTCCCAGACGGCGTTGCGGCGTCGTTCCATGACCGTGCGCAGGCGCTCGGCGAGCGGCGGGGGCAGGGCGTTGCGCTCGTCGGCGAGGAGTTCGTCGAGGCGCTCCTCGGCCGCGCGGGAGGCCTGCGCCTGTGCGTTGGCCTCGGCGAGGGTCTCGGCCTGGGTGTCGCGTCCCGGCAGGTTCAGCAGCCGGATGAGCGGGGGCAGGGTGAGTCCCTGCACGACCAGGGTGCCGATGACGGTGGTGAAGGTCAGGAAGAGGATCAGGTTGCGGTCGGGGAAGGCGCCGCCGCCGTGCACGGTGAGCGGGATGGAGAAGGCGATGGCGAGCGAGACGACCCCGCGCATGCCGGCCCAGCCGATGACGAACGGTCCCTTCCAGGTGGGGTTGGCCTCGCGTTCGCGGATGCGGGCCGACAGGAGCCGGGGCAGGAAGGTGGCGGGGTACACCCAGACGAAGCGGGTGGCGACGACGACGAGGAAGAGGGCGACGGCGTACCAGGCGGCGGTCGTGCCCTCGTAGGCCCCGAGGCCCTTGAGGACGACGGGCAGCTGGAGTCCGATGAGCGCGAACACCGCGGACTCCAGGACGAAGGCGACCATCTTCCACACGGCCTCCTCCTGGAGCCGGGTCGCGAAGTCCACCTCCCAGGAGCGGTGTCCGAGGTAGAGGGCGACGACGACGACCGCGAGCACGCCGGAGGCGTCGAACTGCTCGGCGATCCCGTAGGCGACGAAGGGGATCAGCAGGGAGAGGGTGTTCTGCAGGAGCGCCTCGTTCATGTGCGTGCGCAGCCAGTGGATCGGGATCATCAGCACGAGCCCGACGACGACCCCGCCGACCGCCGCGAGCAGGAACTCGCCGATGCCGCCCGCCCAGGTCGCGCCCTCGCCGACGGCCGCGGCGAGGGCCACCCTGTAGGCGGTGATCGCGGTGGCGTCGTTCACCAGGGACTCGCCCTGGAGGATCGTGGTGATCCGCGAGGGCAGTCCCACCCGGCGCGCGACGGCGGTCGCGGCCACCGCGTCCGGCGGCGCGACGACGGCGCCGAGGACGAGGGCGGCGGGCAGCGGCAGGCCCGGTACGAGCAGATAGGCGGCCCAGCCGACCACGAGGGTCGCGAAGAGGACGTACCCGACGGAGAGCAGGGCGACCGGCCGCAACTGGGCCCTCAGGTCCAGGTAGGAGCTGTCGGTGGCCGCCGTGTACAGCAGCGGGGGCAGCACCAGCGGGAGCACGACGTCCGGGTCGAGTTCGTACGCGGGCACCCCGGGGACGTACGAGACCAGCAGGGCCACGGCGACGATCAACAGGGGTGCCGGGACCGGGGTGCGGCGGGCGGCCCCGGCGACCGCAGCGCTCCCCGCGACCAGCAACAGCAGTGGCAACACGTCCATCGTCTTCCGCCCGCCCTCTTTTTCCGCGCGGTACCCCGCACGCCCGACGTAACCTGGCAATCATGAAACAGTGCACGCACACCGACGCGCTGCCGGAGCCCGAACCCGCACCCGGGAGCGAGACCTGCCTCGAGTGCGTGGCCGCCGGCACCCACCCGGTGCAGCTCCGGCTGTGTCTGGAGTGCGGGCATCTCGCCTGCTGCGACTCCTCACCCCTGAGGCACGCCTCGGCCCATCACGACGACACCGGACATCCGATCATGCGCACGTTCGAGCAGGGGGAGAACTGGCGTTGGTGTTTCGTGGACCACGTCCTCGTCTGAGCCGCGGATCACGCACGCGCGTGACTCACGATCCGGACGGTTCGACCGTCTGACGTCTGGGTACGTCAACCCGGCGCGCGCTCTTCCTATTTGGGGCCGCAGACCTCTAGCCACTGTCCGTACTCATGGGCTTACTATGAGTGACAGCAAGGGGCGGGGTCCCCAGGACAGGAAAGTCGGGAGCGCGGTAGCGTCACCGCAGAACGACGTAGCGCGTTACCCCGGGGGGCGACCCTCGGCCCCCGAAAGAGCTCGAATGAGCTTGTACCACCATGGAGGTGAGGGTGTCCCAGATCGCAGGCGAGCCCGCGACGAAGGACTTCGTGGAAGTCCGGCTGCCGGCCGCGGGTGCCTACCTGTCGGTACTGCGCACGGCCACGGCCGGGCTGGCGGCCCGGTTGGACTTCACCCTCGACGAGATCGAGGATCTGCGCATCGCGGTGGACGAGGCCTGCGCGATCCTGCTTCAGCAGGCCGTCCCCGGTTCGGTGCTCAGCTGTGTCTTCCGGCTGATCGACGACTCACTGGAGGTAACGGTCTCGGCGCCGACCACCGACGGTCACGCTCCGTCACGTGACACGTTCGCGTGGACCGTCCTGTCGGCTCTCGCGGGCAAGGTCGACTCCACCGTCGCCGAGGACAAGACCGTTTCGATCAGCCTCTACAAACAGCGCGGCGCGGGACCCGGGCCGGCGTGAGGAACGGGGACGGGCCGGTGCGGGACGAAGAGCGCGGCACACGGGAGCCTCCCGCGGGGCGCGCCGACGGTCCGGTCGGGCCGCGGCACACGGCGGACGGCGTCGACGGCATCCCCGAACAGGCCCGGCCGCATCCGGAGATCGACGTCTCCTCGGCGGCGCAACCGGGAGTCTTCCCCGTCCGGGGAGGTCCCCCCGGTTCGAGCACGGCCGAGGACACGGGGGAAGAGCCTCGAGCTCGGGAAACGGTGACGGGCGGGACTATGAGCGAGCACGAGCGAAACGCGGAGCAGAACGTGCAGGGCGCGCAGCACGAGCGGGAGCCCGATCAGGTCGTGCAGGGCGCGCAGCACGGGCCGAGTGCCCAGCGCGTCCAGCACGACCCGCAGGACCGCAGCGGGGCGCGGGCGATGTTCGTCGAGCTGCGCAAGCTCCAGGACGGCAGCGCCGAGTACGCGGAGCTGCGCAACCAGCTGGTCCGCATGCACCTGCCGCTCGTGGAGCACCTGGCCCGCCGCTTCCGCAACCGCGGTGAGCCGCTGGACGACCTGACGCAGGTCGCGACGATCGGGCTGATCAAGTCGGTCGACCGGTTCGACCCGGAGCGCGGTGTCGAGTTCTCGACGTACGCGACGCCGACGGTGGTCGGCGAGATCAAGCGGCACTTCCGCGACAAGGGCTGGGCGGTGCGGGTCCCGCGCCGGCTCCAGGAACTGCGGCTGGCGCTGACCACGGCGACCGCGGAGCTGTCCCAGCTGCACGGCCGTTCCCCGACGGTCCACGAGCTGGCCGAGAAGCTGGCCATCTCGGAGGAGGAGGTCCTGGAGGGCCTGGAGTCCGCCAACGCGTACTCCACGCTGTCCCTGGACGTCCCCGACACGGACGACGAGTCCCCGGCGGTCGCGGACACCCTGGGCGCCGAGGACGAGGCGCTGGAGGGGGTCGAGTACCGGGAGTCGCTGAAGCCGCTGCTGGAGGACCTGCCCCCGCGGGAGAAGCGGATCCTGCTTCTCCGCTTCTTCGGCAACATGACCCAGTCGCAGATCGCGCAGGAGGTCGGCATCTCGCAGATGCACGTCTCCCGGCTGCTGGCCCGCACGCTGGCCCAGCTGCGGGAGAAGCTCCTCGTCGAGGAGTGAGGCGGCCGCGGGGTGAGCCCCGCGGCACCGCTTCCGGGGAGCGGTCCCCGGAGCGCGCGTCACGAGGAGAAGATCCCGGGGCGTGCGCCCCGGCTACTTCTCCTCCCGCGCGTCCCCCACCTCACCGCCGGGCCCTCGGATTCCGAGGGCCCTGGTCGTTTCCGGGTGCACCAGCAGCACGAAGGCCACCAGCGCGACCACCCCGAGGGCGATCCCGGCGGGGATCGCGACGCTGTCGGCCTGGAGCAGGGTGTAGGCGACGGGCAGCGCAAGGATCTGGGTGACCAGGGCCGGGCCGCGGCTCCAGGAGCGGCGCAGCAGCAGTCCGCGCGCGGCGAGCAGCGGCAGCAGCGCCAGGGCGATCAGCGTGACGCCGCCGGTGACGGCCTGCTGCCGGCTGTCGGGATCCCCGGTGAGTCCGAGGACCAGGACGCAGACGCCGCCCGCCACGAGGGCGGTCCCCTCCAGCGCGGCCAGCGCCGCCGCCGCGGTCAGCCGCCCGGGGCGGGGATCGGTGCGGGGGGCGTCGGGGGTGGGATTCTGCTCACGGCTCACCCCCGAAGAGTAGCCGCCGGTCCCGGGCGCCCGGGTGCCCCGGGGGCCGGGAACCGCGGGGCCGCGGGCCTCGCGCCGGTCCGGTTCCGCGCGCCCGTGCCACCTGCGAACTCTTACTGGATCCCTACCTCGGTCTGGGACGAGTACCACCCAGTAGGTACGCTGCATCGCATGCGTGCACTTCTCGTGGTCAATCCGGCGGCAACCACCACCAGTGCGCGCACGCGTGACGTGCTGATCCACGCGCTCGCCAGTGAGATGAAACTGGAAGTGGTCACGACCGAGTACCGCGGGCACGCCCGGGACCTCGGCCGGCAGGCCGCCGACAGCGACGACATAGACCTGGTCGTGGCCCTGGGCGGGGACGGCACGGTCAACGAGGTCGTGAACGGTCTGCTGCACCGGGGCCCCGACCTCCAGCGTCTTCCGGGCCTCGCCGTGGTTCCCGGCGGCTCCACCAATGTCTTCGCCCGCGCCCTCGGCCTGCCGAACGACGCCGTCGAGGCGACCGGCGCCCTGCTGGACGCGCTGCGCGAGGAGCGGGAGCGCACGGTCGGCCTCGGTCTCGCCGCGGGAACCCCGGGCACCGAGGACGAGGCCGTCCCCTCCCGCTGGTTCACCTTCTGCGCCGGGCTCGGCTTCGACGCGGGCGTGGTGGGGCGGGTCGAACAGCAGCGCGAGCTCGGCCGGCGCTCGACGCATGCGCTGTATCTCCGCCAAGTACTGCGCCAGTTTCTGGACGATCCTCACCGGCGGCGCGGAACGATCACCCTGGAGCGCCCCGGCACCGACCCGGTCACCGGTCTGGTCCTGTCCATCATCTGCAACACCTCGCCGTGGACGTTTCTCGGCAATCGTCCGGTGTACGCGACGCCTAAGGCCTCGTTCGATACCGGACTCGACGTACTCGCGCTCAGCCGTATGTCGACACCGTCGGCCGCCCGGTATGCCACCCAGTTGCTCACTTCGTCCCCCGAGCGCGGACCCCAGGGCAAGCACGCCGTCACTCTGCATGACCTGACGGACTTCACCTTGCATTCGAAGGTGCCGCTACCCCTTCAGATGGACGGCGACCATCTGGGACTGCGTACAAGCGTGACGTTCACAGGCGTACGCCGTGCACTGCGTGTGATTGTGTGAGTGGAAGGGGCCAAACTCCTTTCACTCGAACGTTTAGACCACGGTCCACCCCATGGAAGTACGGCTGTGACTCAGCCGACACCGAGGAATCAAAAAAAACTTTCCGGAAGGGGTTGTATCCGCCGCTGAGGTTTGCGAGTCTCTACGTGGCGCTCGGGACGGCCCGCAACATCGGCCCCACAGAGCACCGGAACCCCTCCTCAAATCAAGGACCACACCAGTCCGTCTGGTTGTCGGCCCTTCACTTGTTGAGGGATTCGTGAAAGCGTTCACATTCACAAGCAACGTGCATGTAATACCAAGGAGAGGTAGCAGCCATGGACTGGCGTCACAACGCCGTTTGCCGCGAGGAAGACCCCGAGCTCTTCTTCCCCATCGGCAACACCGGTCCTGCGCTGCTGCAGATCGAGGAAGCCAAGGCCGTCTGCCGCCGCTGCCCCGTCATGGAGCAGTGCCTGCAGTGGGCGCTCGAGTCCGGCCAGGACTCCGGCGTCTGGGGTGGCCTCAGCGAGGACGAGCGCCGCGCAATGAAGCGCCGTGCCGCCCGCAACCGAGCTCGTCAGGCCACCGCCTGACGTTCCACCCCGCACGAGCCTGAGCTTGGCGGCGCGTACAGCGAGTACGCAACTCCCGCCCCCGAGCCGCAGCGCGCAGTACCCCGATGCGCTTGATGCAACGAGCTTTCAGCCCCGGACCACCTGGTGGTCCGGGGCTCATTGCTGTGCCCGTCCGGAGCCCGTCACGGTGAGTGACGGTGTCCGGTGGGCCCCGACTGCCGCCGCCCACCGGCCTCTTGTGCGATTCTCACGTGCCCCCGGCCGCTGGCGCGGCGCCCGCGCTCCGGGGGCGGGACGTCACTTGGGCACGACCACCGGGATGTCCAGGAGCACCTGGGTCCCCCGCTCCGGAGCGGCCACCATGTCGAAGGTGCCGCCCAACTCGCCCTCCACCAGCGTCCGTACGATCTGGAGACCGAGGTTGCCCGAGCGGTGCGGGTCGAAGCCCTCGGGCAGTCCGACCCCGTCGTCCTGGACGGTGACCAGCAGCCGGGCGTCCTTCGAGGTGCCGCCGCGCACCGCGGAGACCTCGACGGTCCCCCGGTCGCCCTCGCGGAAGCCGTGCTCCAGCGCGTTCTGGAGGACCTCGGTGAGCACCATGGAGAGCGGGGTCGCCACCTCCGCGTCCAGGATGCCGAAGCGTCCGGTGCGCCGGCCGGTGACCTTGCCCGGCGAGATCTCGGCGACCATGGCGAGCACCCGGTCGGCGATCTCGTCGAACTCGACCCGCTCGTCCAGGTTCTGGGAGAGCGTCTCGTGCACGATCGCGATCGAACCGACGCGGCGCACGGCCTCCTCCAGGGCCTCCCGGCCCCGGTCCGAGTCGATGCGGCGGGCCTGGAGCCGCAGCAGGGCGGCGACGGTCTGGAGGTTGTTCTTCACCCGGTGGTGGATCTCCCGGATGGTGGCGTCCTTGGTGATCAACTCACGCTCGCGGCGGCGCAGTTCGGTGACGTCGCGGAGCAGCACCAGGGAACCGACGCGGGTGCCCTTGGGCTTGAGCGGGATCGCCCGGAGCTGGATCACCCCGTCGGCGCTCTCGATCTCGAACTCGCGGGGCGCCCAGCCGCTGGCCACCTTCGACAGCGCCTCGTCCACCGGGCCCCGCGACGGGGCGAGTTCGGCGGTCGTGGAGCCGAGGTTGTGGCCCACCAGGTCGGAGGCCAGACCGATGCGGTGGTACGCGGAGAGCGCGTTCGGGGAGGCGTACTGGACGATGCCGTCCGCGTCGAGGCGGATCAGTCCGTCGCCGACCCGGGGCGAGGCGTCCATGTCGACCTGCTGGTCGGGGAACGGGAAGGTGCCCGCGGCGATCATCTGCGCGAGGTCGGAGGCGCTCTGGAGATACGTCAGTTCGAGACGGCTCGGGGTGCGCACGGTGAGCAGGTTGGTGTTGCGCGCGATGACACCGAGGACGCGGCCCTCGCGCCGTACGGGAATGGACTCGACACGGACCGGCACCTCCTCGCGCCACTCGGGGTCTCCCTCGCGCACGATCCGGCCCTCGTCGAGCGCCGCGTCCAGCAGCGGGCGGCGGCCACGCGGGACCAGATGGCCGACCATGTCGTCCTGGTACGAGGTGGGCCCGGTGTTGGGGCGCATCTGGGCGACCGAGACGTAGCGGGTGCCGTCGCGGGTGGGGACCCACAGCACGAGGTCGGCGAAGGAGAGGTCGGAGAGCAGCTGCCACTCCGAGACCAGCAGATGCAGCCACTCGAGATCGGAGTCGTCGAGGGCTGTGTGCTGGCGTACGAGATCGTTCATGGAGGGCACGTGTGCGAGCGTACCCGGCGGATCCGACAGGTCCCGAAATCGGCCACGTGCCGGGGGCCCGGGGGCGTCGTGAGGCCCCTGGGAACACCCGCGGGCCGCGGCGCCTGAGAGGGACCCTCAACCCTCCCGGCACCGCAGCCCGGAGCAACAACGGCCGTGGGGTGTGCGGTCCCGGTCGGCCGAAGAGAGGAGCCGGTGCAGTCAGGGCAGAGAGCGCCGGTTCCTCGGTCCGTCTTCCTGTGCGGGGAAGACGGAGGCTTATTCAGTTTCTCAGAGCATTGTGGACTAGACCATGGTTCCGCGTCCATGGATCGGCGGCCGGTTCGGCACCCCGCCCCGGGGGGCGGCCGTGGTCCTCGTCGTCCGCTCATCCAACACCAGGAGCGCCCCTCAGGCTATCCCGCCCCGGAGGGCGAACGGGCGGCGCGGGGGCGGGCGGAGCCGTCCGCCGAACGGAACCAACGGGTCCGCTTCCGCCCGGCGATCGCGCCCCGCGGCCCGTGCCGCGATTCGTCCCACGACGCGCCCGCGCCGGGGCGACGGGAGGGGCACCCTCTGCTAGATTGGTCTATACCACATGTGTCCCCCTTCGGATTCGGATGCGTTCCTGAGTCCCCTCTCCAGATCGGCAGGCCCAGCGTGGAAGTTGTCATCGTCCCGGACGCCAAGGCGGGCGGCGAGCTGATCGCCGAGGCCATGGCGGAACTGCTCGGACGCAAGCCCGACGCGCTCCTCGGCGTGGCCACCGGCTCGACGCCGCTGCCCGTCTACACGGCGCTGGCGGCCCGCGTGCGGTCCGGTGCCGTGGACACCTCGGGTGCGCGCATCGCACAGCTCGACGAGTACGTGGGCCTGCCGGCCGAGCACCCCGAGTCCTACCGCTCCGTACTGCGGCGCGAGGTGCTGGAGCCGCTGGGCATCGGCATGGACGCGTTCATGGGACCCGACGGCACCGCGGCGGACGTCCAGGCCGCGTGCGAGGCCTACGACCGCGCGCTGGCGGCGGCCGGCGGGGTCGACCTCCAGCTGCTGGGGATCGGGACGGACGGGCACATCGGGTTCAACGAGCCGTGCTCCTCGCTCGCCTCGCGGACCCGGATCAAGACGCTGACCGAGCAGACCCGGGTGGACAACGCGCGGTTCTTCGACGGCGACATCGCGCAGGTGCCGCACCACGTCATCACCCAGGGCATCGGCACCATCCTGGAGGCACGCCACCTGGTGCTGCTGGCGACCGGCGAGGGCAAGGCCGACGCCGTCGCGGCGACGGTCGAGGGGCCGGTCGCGGCGGTCTGCCCGGCGTCGGCGCTCCAGCTGCACCCGCACGCGACCGTGGTCGTCGACGAGGCCGCCGCGTCCAAGCTGAAGCTCGCGGACTACTTCCGCCAGACCTTCGCCGCCAAGCCGGACTGGCAGGGCATCTAGAGCCCTGGAAGCCGCTCCGGCGCGGCCGCCGGTCCCCGGACACAACGGTGCCGGGCACTCCCGAGGGAGTGCCCGGCACCGGCGCGTGGGGGCCCGGGGGCCGGCCGGACAGGCCCTACTCGCCCGCGATGGCCTCCGCCGCCGCCTGGCCGCAGACCCTGGCCGCGCCGTGGGTGGCGATGTGCAGGGCACCGCGGGGCGCCGACTGGGGGACGCCCATCTCGACCACGACGGTGTCGGGGCGGGCGGCGAGCAGGGTGTCGAGGGCGGCCGCCATCCAGGGGTGGCGGTGCTCGTCGCGGACCACCGCGACGAGGGGCCGTCCGGCGGCGGCCGCGAGGGCCGAGGCACCCGCGTCCTCGCCACTGAAGCTGCCGGTCCCGGTGCCGGGGAACAGCCGGGCCAGCTCGGCCGCCACGCCCCAGGGGGTCTCGTCGCCGACGGCGATGTTCGCGACCGGGGTGAGCGCGGCCACGTAGGGAGCCTCGGTGAGCGGGGTGTAGGCCGCGGAGCGGGTCACGGTCAGCGCCCGCCGGGCCGCGACCAGGCCCACGTCGGCTCCCGCGTCCGTACCGCCGGCACCACCCGCACCGTCCGCGCCGCCGGTGACACCCGTACCATCCGTACCGCTCGCCCCGCCCGTACCGGCCGGGCCGTTCGAGGCGTTCGAGCCGTTCAAGCCATTCGCGGAGACGGTCACCGGGCCGGCGGCGGCCGGGGAGGCCGTGCGGGACGCGGCGGCCGCGGCCGTCCACTCGGCCAGCTCCCGCACCCGGTTCGCCGCGTCCGCGAGGCGCTCCTCGGACAGCTCGCCGGAGCGGACGGCGGAGACCAGGGCGTCGCGCAGCCGGCGCACGGTGTCGTCGTCCGCCAGTCCCCCGCCGACGCAGATGGCGTCCGCGCCGGCCGCGATGGCCAGCACGCTGCCCCGCTCGATGCCGTACGTCGCCGCGATGGCCTGCATCTCCATGCCGTCGGTGACGATGAGGCCGTCGTAGCCGAGCTCCTCGCGCAGCAGGCCCGTGAGGATGCGGCGGGAGAGGGTGGCGGGGCGGTCCGGGTCCAGGGCCGGGACGAGGATGTGCGCGCTCATCACGGCCCGGCTGCCCGCGGCGATCGCGGCCCGGAAGGGGACGAGTTCGCGGGACTGGAGCACCGACAGGTCCGCGTCGATGCGCGGCAGGGCGTGGTGGGAGTCCACCGCGGTGTCCCCGTGACCGGGGAAGTGCTTGGTGCAGGCGGCCACGCCTGCGGCCTGGAGGCCGGTGACGTAGGCGGCCGTGTGCCGGGCCACCAGGGCGGTGTCGGCGCCGAAGGACCGTACGCCGATGACCGGGTTGGCGGGGTTGGAGTTCACGTCGGCGGACGGCGCCCAGTTGAGGTTGACCCCGCACGCGGCCAGTCTGCGGCCGAGTTCGAGGGCGACCTGCTCGGTGAGCTCCACGTCGTCGACGGCGCCCAGCGCGTGGTTGCCGGGGAAGGACGACCCGGTGCGCACCTCCAGACGGGTGACGTCACCGCCCTCTTCGTCGATGGCGACCAGGACGTCGTCACGCTCGGCGCGCAACTGGGCTGTCAGCGCGGCCAGTTGGCCGGGCGAGGCGATGTTGCGGCCGAACAGTCCGACGGAGGCGAGTCCCTCACCGAGACGGCGCAACAGCCAGTCCGGGGCCGTGGTCCCGGTGAATCCGGGCTGGAGCACGGTGAGGGCGTCGCGCGTCAGGGTGTCTGTACCGCTGGCGAATGTCGTCATCGGGGGCGTTATCCCTTCACGGCGCCCGCGGTCAGACCCGCGGCCATCTTGCGCTGGACGAGGAGGAACAGGACGACGATCGGCACGGCCATCAGGGTGGCGCCGGCCATCATCGGGGCGTACTCGGTGCCGTGCTTGGTGGTGAAGTTGCCGAGCCAGACCGTGGCGGTCTGGTTCTCCTGGCTCAGCAGCATGAGGGCGTAGAGGTACTCGTTCCATGCCTGGATGAAGGCGTAGACCGAGGTCGCGACCATGCCGGGGGCCAGCAGCGGGAAGACCACGCGGATGAAGGCGCCGGTGCGGCTGCACCCGTCGACCATGGCCGCCTCCTCCAGCTCCTTCGGGATGTTGACGATGAAACCGCGCAGCGTCCACACCGTGAAGGGGAGGATGAAGGTCAGATAGGTGAGGATCAGACCGGAGAGCTTGTCGTACTGGTGGAGGTCGTTCAGCAGCAGGAAGACCGGGATGATCATGGCGACCAGCGGGATCATCTGGACCGCGAGGATGCCGACGATCACGACCTTGCGGCCGCGGAAGGCGAAGCGGGAGATGGCCAGCGCGGCCAGCATCCCGACCACGATGCCGATCACGACCACCGAGAGCGACACGATCAGACTGCGGCCCACCGGGCCCCAGAAGTCGGCGATGTCCAGCGCGCGGCGGAAGTTGTCGAGCGTGAACCCGGTGGGGAGCAGGCTCGGGTCGGGGTCGATCGCGTCCTTGGCCGGCTTGATCGCCGTGTTGAGCATCCAGTAGACCGGGAAGCCCGCGGTGAGGAAGACGAACAGGCCGAGCAGGTTCCAGCCGAGCTTGGACTTGCGGGGCCCGGAGGACTTCCGCCCCGTGGCGGACGTACGCCCGGACGTGGCGAGGGAACTCATTCGACCTCTCCGATCTGGAGCATCTGACGCATGTACACGGCGACCACGCCCAGGAGCAGCAGCACGGTGAGCACGGCGATCGCCGACCCCTGCGCGTAGTCGTTGACGACGAACGCCCGGTCGTACGAGTACGTGGTGAGGAGCTGGAACTCCGCCTCCGGGTGGCCGCCGCGCATGACGAAGACCTGCGGGAAGACGCCCATGTCCCAGATGACGGAGAGGGTCGTCAGCATGACGATGATCGGCTTGAGGATCGGCAGGGTGACGTGGCGGAAGACGCCCCAGGCGCCGGCGCCGTCGAGCCGTGCGGCCTCCTCCAGCTCGGCGGGGACCTGGGTGAGTCCCGCGCTGAGGGTGATGACCACGAAGGGCACCGCGCCCCAGACGACCAGGAGCATGATCACGCTCAGGCCCTGCGGCCCGCTGGCGAACCAGTTGTGGCCGATCATGTCGACGCCGGGAAGTCTGCTGAGCAGCGCGTTGAAGATGCCGTAGTCGGAGTCGAAGAGCCACTTGAAGACGGTGGTGGCCACGATGATGGGCATGCCCCAGCTGGCCACGAGCACGATGTTGATCAGCGTCTTCATCCAGCCGGAGACCCGCTGGAGGAGCAGCGCGATCAGCATGCCGATGACCATCGTGAAGACGACGGCCCCGCCGGCGAACAGGATGGTCCTGACGACCACCTGCCAGAACTCTCCGTCCGAGAGCACGCCCTTGAAGTTGGCGAAGCCGACCGACTCGGCCGGCTGGAAGCCCCAGAGCTGGGACTGCCCGAACTTCTGGAAGGAGAGCGTGACCAGGCGCACCAGGGGATAGCCGAGGACCAGCGCGAGGATCAGCAGACAGGGGGCGAGCAGGACCCAGGGGACCGCCGCCGCGCCCAGGGTCCGTCTGGCGCGTGGTGCCTCGGCGACGGCCGGTGGTGGTGCCTGCCGCGGTGGCGGCACCTTGGCGTGGGTGGTCGTGTCTGCGGCACTCATCGCGCGCTCCTCAGCGGTCCCTCAGGTCGAACGAAAGCGAAGGGCCCGTACGGCGGGGCGCCGGGGCGAGCCCCTGGCCGGGCCGGACGGGAGGCAGGGCCCCGTCCCTCCGTGGCGGAGGGACGGGACCCTGCCCTCAGGTCACTTGGTGTTGATGACCTTGTCGATCGCGGCGTCCGCTTCCTTCGCGGCGTCCGCGACGGACTTCTTGCCGGTGCCGATGTTCTGCAGCATGGTCTGCAGGATCTGGGCCTTCTCGACCTGGCCCCAGCCCGGTGCCATCGGGACGAACCAGCTGGACTCGGCGGCGGTCGCCGGAACGGCCGTCGCCGGGTCGCTCTGGAGGCTGACGAGGTCCGTCTTGTTGTTGGGCAGGTTGCCCTTGGCCATCAGGCCCTTCTGGCCCTTCGCACCGGTGAACGCGTTGATCCACTCGGCGGCGACGGCCTGCGCCTTCGACTTCACCGGGACGGCGAGGTCGGAGCCGCCCAGGAAGACCGGGAGGTTCTTGCCGGACGGGCCGGGCATCACGAAGTTCTCGAGGTTGCCCTTGAGCTTGCCGGTCTTGTCGCTCTTCGGGTCCTCGGCGGTCGCGCCCTCCCAGGCGGCACCGAAGATCATGCCCGACTTGCCCTGGCCGTAGACGATGTAACGGTCGGACTCGTCCTTGGTCTTGTCGCCGTGCATGTACTTGTCGACGATGGTCTTGAACTCGTTGAGACCCTTGACGGACTCGGGCGAGGAGAGGTTGGCCTTCCACGTGCCGCCCTCCTCCTTCGCGATGGCGCCGCCGGCGTCGTAGACGAAGGACATGGCCGCGTACCAGTCACGGGTGGGCTGGTACCAGGCGCTGAACTTGTTGCCCTCCTTCTTCTGGATCTTGTCCAGGTCGGAGGTGAGTTCCGCGTAGGTCTTCGGCGTGGACTTCACGCCGGCCGAGGCGGCGATGTCCTTGCGCCAGTTGCCGACGCGGCCACCGGCGTAGTACGGCACGCCGTAGGTCTTGCCGTCGTAGGTCACGGACTCCTTGAGTCCGTCGAGCCAGGCGCTCGAGTTGTCGAACTTCGACGCGTCGAGGGGGGCGAACGCACCCTTGACCATGTAGCCGAGCATCTCGCTGTTGCCCATCTCGACCACGTCCGGCGCCTTGTCGGTGGCGAGGACCGCGTCGAGCTTGGTGTTCTTGTCCGGCCAGCCGTAGTACTCGTGCTTGATCTTGATGCCGGGGTGCTTCGCCTCGATCGCGCTGTCGGCCTGCTTGACCAGCTCGGGCCAGTTGTTCTGCGCGTCGACCGTGAGCCAGACCGTCAGCTCCTTGGCGTCCGCGCCCTTGTCCGACCCCCCGGACTTGTTGTCGTTCCCGCACGCCGCGACGGAGAACATCATGCCCGCGATACCGATCGCGGCTATCAGCTTGCGCTTCACGCCACCCTCCTCAGGGATGCCACAAACCCCCCTGCTCCCCCGCGGTGACATACGCCGTGTACCGCCCGTGGGGCCGGGACTGGACCAATGGTGTAGACCAGTACCCGGAGCTTGGCCTAGACCTAGGGGGGTGTCAAGGGTGTGTAAGCCCGTCCAGTCGGCCGTTATGGGACCTACATATGCAAGGACCTTTAAGTAGCCAAGCGGCACAAAACACGGGCGAGTTCGCGGCCTGCGAAGGAACCGCTCACGGACCGTGCACGGCGGCTCCCGCACCACCGCGGGCACGCGATGGACTAGACCAACGGGTACGCCGACGGTATATAGAGGGGATCACGGAGCGTGCGGGGATCACGCGGACGACAAGGCGTGCCACGATGTGACCGTGGCCGACGACATGGCGGTCGCTTCGGCATCCGGAGCCGGGAAGGCAGAGCATGAGCACCGATGTCAGCAGTGCGGAGAACGAGGGTGGGGCGCCCATCCGTACCGCGCGCGTGCCCAAGTACTACCGCCTCAAGAAGCACCTGCTCGACATGACGGACACGCTGCCCCCCGGCACGCCGGTGCCGCCGGAGCGGACCCTCGCCGCCGAGTTCGACACCTCGCGGACCACGGTGCGGCAGGCCCTTCAGGAGCTGGTCGTCGAGGGCCGGCTCGAACGCATCCAGGGCAAGGGCACCTTCGTCGCCAAGCCGAAGGTCTCCCAGGCGCTCCAACTGACCTCGTACACCGAGGACATGCGCGCCCAGGGCCTCGAACCCACCTCGCAGCTGCTGGACATCGGCTACATCACCGCGGACGACGCCCTCGCCGGGCTGCTCGACATCTCCGCCGGCGGACGCGTGCTGCGGATCGAGCGGCTGCGCCTCGCCAGCGGCGAGCCCATGGCCATCGAGACGACCCACCTCTCGGCCAAGCGCTTCCCCGCCCTGCGCAGGTCGCTGGTCAAGTACACGTCCCTCTACACCGCGCTGGCCGAGGTGTACGACGTCCACCTCGCCGAGGCCGAGGAGACCATCGAGACCTCGCTGGCGACCCCGCGCGAGGCCGGGCTGCTCGGCACGGACGTGGGCCTGCCCATGCTGATGCTCTCCCGTCACTCGCTCGACCGGCACGGCGAGCCGGTGGAGTGGGTGCGCTCGGTGTACCGCGGCGACCGGTACAAGTTCGTCGCGCGCCTCAAGCGCCCGCAGGACTGAGCGGTACGAGGCACTCCGCGGGCACGGGGCACACCCCCGTGCCCGACACCAACCCTCCACACCCGCCGCCGCGCTGCGGTGTTCCCTAAAGCCGGACCGTCCCCTAGATTGCCTGCGCGTTACCCAGGTGATCGATGAGGGGACGGAGACGACCTGTGTCAGACCTGCCCGAAGTGAAACCACCGGTGGTGACACCGGTACGTGTGGTGATCGGCCTGTGCCTGCTCGCGCCCTTCGTGGCGATGCTGTGGGTCGGCTCCTACACCAAGACCGACCCGGCGTTCATCGGTATCCCGTTCTTCTACTGGTACCAAATACTGTGGGTGCCCCTCTCCACGCTGCTGACCGTGACCGCGTACCACCTGTGGCGGCGTGACCAGCGGGCCCGCACCTCCTCCGTGAAGGAGGGCGCTGAAGCATGAAAGACGGCGTGAACGGCGTCGCCCTCGGCGTCTTCATCTTCTTCTTCCTGGCCGTCACGGTCATGGGCTTCCTGGCCGCGCGCTGGCGCCGGGCCGCCGACGAGCACACGCTCGACGAATGGGGCCTGGGCGGACGGTCGTTCGGCACCTGGGTGACCTGGTTCCTGCTCGGCGGCGACCTCTACACCGCGTACACCTTCGTCGCCGTGCCCGCGGCGGTCTACGCGGCGGGCGCGGCCGGCTTCTTCGCGGTGCCGTACACGATCCTGGTGTATCCGCTGATCTTCACCTTCCTGCCCCGCCTGTGGTCGGTCTCGCACCGGCACGGCTATGTGACGACCTCGGACTTCGTGCGCGGCCGCTTCGGCTCCAAGGGCCTGTCGCTCGCGGTGGCCGTCACCGGCATCCTCGCCACCATGCCGTACATCGCGCTCCAACTCGTCGGCATCCAGGCCGTCCTGGACGTGATGGGGGTGGGCGGCGGGGCGTCCTCCAACTGGTTCGTCAAGGACCTGCCACTGCTCATCGCGTTCGGCGTGCTGGCCGCGTACACCTACTCCTCGGGGCTGCGGGCGCCCGCGCTGATCGCGTTCGTGAAGGACACGCTGATCTACATCGTGATCGCGGTGGCGATCATCTACATCCCGATCAAACTCGGCGGCTTCGACGAGATCTTCAAGGCGGCGGGCGCCAAGTACACGGCCGCGGGCGCCGGCGGGCTCGTCCCCGCCCAGGCCGGCCAGTGGACGTACGCCACGCTCGCGCTCGGTTCGGCGCTGGCGCTGTTCATGTATCCGCACTCGGTCACCGCGACGCTGTCCGGCCGCAGCCGGGAGGTGATCCGCCGCAACACCACGATCCTGCCGTTGTACTCGCTGATGCTGGGCCTGCTCGCGCTGCTCGGGTTCATGGCGATCGCGGCCGGGGTGAAGGTCACCAACGGCCAGCTGGCCATCCCCCAGCTCTTCGAGGACATGTTCCCCGACTGGTTCGCGGGCGTCGCCTTCGCCGCCATCGGCATCGGCGCGCTCGTCCCGGCGGCCATCATGTCGATCGCGGCCGCGAATCTGTTCACCCGCAACATCTACAAGGACTTCATCAATCCGGCCGCGACCCCGCGGCAGGAGACCAGGGTCTCCAAGCTGGTCTCGCTCCTGGTGAAGGTCGGCGCCCTGGTCTTCGTCCTGACCATGGACAAGACCGTCGCGATCAACTTCCAGCTGCTGGGCGGGATCTGGATCCTCCAGACCTTCCCCTCGCTGGTCGGCGGTCTGTTCACCCGCTGGTTCCACCGCTGGGCGCTGCTGGCCGGCTGGGCGGTCGGCATGCTCTACGGCACGATCGCCGCCTACGGGGTGGCCTCCCCGACCCAGAAGCACTTCGGCGGCAGCTCGAAGGAGATCCCCGGCATCGGGGAGATCGGCTACATCGGGCTGACGGCGTTCGTCCTGAACGCGGCCGTCGCCGTCGTCCTCACCTTCGCCCTGCGGGCGCTCAAGGCCCCGGACGGCGTCGACGAGACCTCTCCGGGGGACTACACGGCCGACGCGGGCGACCCCGGGGTCGAGACGGAACTCCCGCCGGCCACGGCGGATGCGAGCCACTAGGAGACACCGGGTACCGGGTCCCCCGCCTGCGGGCCGGGTCCCGCGACAGCCGTGAACGACGGGCCGCCGGTGAAAAAACCGGCGGCCCGTCGCCGTGCCGGTCGGGCACACTCGCCCGCATGGACATCGTCATCCGGCCGGCGCGGCCCGAGGAGTACCCCGTCGTCGGCGAGATCGCGGCGCGGGCCTATCTCGGGGACGGGCTGCTCGACTTCGGCGAGAGCGACGCGTACCTCGGAAAATTGCGGGACGTCGAGGGACGGGCGGCCGTCGCCGAGGTGCTCGCGGCCGTCGAGGGGGACCGGGTGCTCGGCAGTGTGACCTTCGTGGCGGACGCCGGCCCCATGGCCGACTTCGCGCGCCCAGGGGAGGCCGAGATCCGGATGCTGGCGGTCGCGCGCGAGGCGCGCGGCCGGGGTGCGGGCGAGGCCCTCGTACGCGCCTGCGTCGCCCGCGCACGGGCCCTGGAGGGCTGCACGCGGCTCGTGCTGTCCACCCAGCGCACCATGCACGGAGCCCACCGGCTCTACGAGCGCCTCGGCTTCACCCGCACCCCGGAGCGCGACTGGAACCCCCTCCCGGAGCTCGACGACATCCGGCTGCTCACCTACGAGTTGGCGTTCCGGCACACTCCGTAGCGCCCCGGGACACCAAGCGGACACAACATGTGGGGGCAGTCCCGAAGCCCGGCACAAGATGTATGCTCATGGTCGCTGTCGCCGCAGGGGAATCCGGTGCGAATCCGGAACTGTCCCGCAACGGTGTACTTGTGCGTGTTCGCGTCTGCGTGTGCCCGTACTCGCGTCAGTCCGAGGACCTGCCGACAGCGCGCCCCGGCCGTCCGGCCCGGGTGCCGACGACGTCCGGGCCTCGCGGAATGGGCCGGTGGACGCGGTGCGCTGTGCCCGAAAGCGCTCCCGTGTGCCCCGCACCCGCCCGTGAGGCCCCGTGCCGAGCGAGGAGAGCCACACGTGACCATCGCGCCAGCCGATCCGGCTTCAGTGACCGCGCAGCAGGCCCCGGTGGAGACCGACGGTCCCGGAACCGTGCTGCTGCGTACCCTGACGGAGCTGACCGCCGACCTCCCCGACGCCGACCCCGGCCGGGTCGCCGCCGCGGCGCTGCGCGGCCGGTCCGCCCGTGCCGACGAGGCCGAGCTGCGCGAACTGGCCACCGAGGCGGCCGCGGGTCTCATCGCCGAGGACCCCGCCTACTCCCGGCTCGCCGCCCGCCTGCTCGCGGTCACCATCGCCGCCGAGGCCGCCTCCCAGGGCGTCACCACCTTCTCCGAGTCGGTCGCCGTCGGCCACCGCGAGGGCCTGATCGCCGACCGTACGGCTGCGTTCGTGGAACTGCACACGGACCGTCTCGACACGCTGATCGACGCCGAGGGCGACGGCCGCTTCGGCTACTTCGGCCTGCGCACGCTGCACTCCCGCTATCTGCTCCGGCACCCGATCACGCGCAAGGTCGTCGAGACCCCCCAGCACTTCATGCTGCGGGTGGCCTCCGGTCTCGCGGAGGACGACACCGTCCGCTCGGTGGACGAGGTCGCGGCGCTCTACCGGCTCATGAGCCGCCTCGACTACCTGCCGTCCTCCCCCACGCTCTTCAACTCCGGTACGCGGCACCCCCAGATGTCGTCCTGCTACCTCCTCGACTCCCCGCTGGACGAGCTGGACTCCATCTACGACCGCTACCACCAGGTGGCGCGGCTGTCGAAGCACGCCGGCGGCATCGGTCTCTCGTACTCCCGCATCCGCAGCCGCGGTTCGCTGATCCGCGGCACCAACGGGCACTCCAACGGCATCGTCCCGTTCCTGAAGACGCTCGACGCCTCGGTGGCCGCGGTGAACCAGGGCGGCCGGCGCAAGGGCGCGGCCGCGGTCTACCTGGAGACCTGGCACTCCGACATCGAGGAGTTCCTGGAGCTGCGCGACAACACCGGTGAGGACGCCCGGCGTACGCACAACCTGAACCTCGCGCACTGGATCCCGGACGAGTTCATGCGCCGGGTGAACGAGGACGGCGTCTGGTCGCTGTTCTCCCCCGCCGACGTGCCGGAACTGGTCGACCTGTGGGGCGACGAGTTCGACGCGGCCTACCGCAAGGCCGAGGAGGCGGGCCTCGCCCGCAAGACCATCCCGGCCCGCGACCTCTACGGCCGCATGATGCGCACCCTCGCGCAGACCGGCAACGGCTGGATGACGTTCAAGGACGCCGCCAACCGGACCGCCAACCAGACGGCGGAGCCGGGCCACACCGTCCACTCCTCGAACCTGTGCACCGAGATCCTGGAGGTCACGGACGACGGCGAGACGGCGGTCTGCAACCTGGGCTCGGTCAACCTCGGTGCGTTCGTGACCGGCGGGGACATCGACTGGCAGCGGCTCGACGAGACCGTGCGCACCGCGGTGACCTTCCTCGACCGCGTGGTGGACATCAACTTCTACCCGACCGAGCAGGCGGGCCGCTCCAACGCCAAGTGGCGTCCGGTCGGCCTCGGCGCGATGGGCCTCCAGGACGTCTTCTTCAAGCTGCGGATCCCCTTCGACTCGCCCGAGGCCCGCGCCCTGTCGACCCGGATCGCCGAGCGGATCATGCTCGCCTCGTACGAGGCATCCGCGGACCTCGCCGAGCGCAACGGACCGCTCCCGGCCTGGGAGAAGACCCGTACCGCCCGTGGCGTGCTGCACCCCGACCACTTCGACGTCGAGCTGAACTGGCCGGAGCGCTGGGCCGCCCTGCGGGAGCGGATCGCCTCGGTCGGCATGCGCAACTCGCTGCTGCTCGCCATCGCGCCGACCGCCACCATCGCGTCCATCGCGGGCGTGTACGAGTGCATCGAGCCGCAGGTGTCGAACCTGTTCAAGCGCGAGACGCTGTCGGGCGAGTTCCTCCAGGTCAACTCCTACCTGGTGGCCGAGCTGAAGGAGCTCGGCGTGTGGGACGCGCAGACCCGTGAGGCGCTGCGCGAGTCCAACGGCTCGGTCCAGGGCTTCACCTGGGTCCCGCAGGAGGTCCGCGACCTGTACCGCACGGCGTGGGAGATCCCGCAGCGCGGTCTGATCGACATGGCCGCCGCCCGCACCCCGTTCCTGGACCAGGCCCAGTCGCTGAACCTGTTCCTGGAGACGCCGACCATCGGCAAGCTCTCCTCGATGTACGCGTACGCCTGGAAGGCGGGGCTGAAGACGACGTACTACCTGCGTTCGCGCCCGGCGACGCGCATCGCCCGCGCGGCCCAGGCGCAGGCGCGCCCCGAGACCGTCATCCCCGTCCAGCAGGCCGCCGACCCCGACGCCGTCGCCTGCTCCCTCGAAAACCCCGAGTCCTGCGAGGCCTGCCAGTAATGAGCTCCACCGAGAAGAACCTGCTCGACCCGGGCTTCGAACTCACCCTGCGTCCCATGCGCTACCCGGACTTCTACGAGCGCTACCGGGACGCGATCAAGAACACCTGGACCGTCGAGGAGGTCGACCTCCACTCGGACGTGGCCGACCTCGCGAAGCTGACGCCGGGTGAGCAGCACATGATCGGCCGGCTGGTCGCGTTCTTCGCGACGGGCGACTCGATCGTGTCGAACAACCTGGTCCTGACGCTGTACAAGCACATCAACTCCCCCGAGGCGCGGCTGTACCTGAGCCGTCAGCTCTTCGAGGAGGCCGTGCACGTCCAGTTCTATCTGACGCTGCTCGACACCTACCTGCCCGACCTCGAGGACCGCGCGGCGGCCTTCGACGCGGTCGAGAACATCCCCTCCATCCGCGAGAAGGCGCAGTTCTGCTTCAAGTGGATGGACTCGGTGGAGAAGCTGGACCGGCTGGAGACCAAGGCCGACCGGCGCCGCTTCCTGCTGAACCTGATCTGCTTCGCGGCGTGCATCGAGGGGCTCTTCTTCTACGGGGCCTTCGCGTACGTCTACTGGTTCCGCAGCCGGGGTCTGCTGCACGGTCTGGCGACGGGCACCAACTGGGTGTTCCGCGACGAGACGATGCACATGAGCTTCGCCTTCGAGGTCGTCGACACCGTCCGCAAGGAGGAGCCGGAGCTCTTCGACGACCTGCTCCAGGAGCAGGTGACCGCCATGCTGCGCGAGGCCGTCGAGGCGGAGCTGCAGTTCGGCCGTGACCTGTGCGGCGAGGGCCTGCCGGGCATGAACACCGACTCGATGCGGCAGTACCTGGAGTGCGTGGCGGACCAGCGCCTCCAGCGGCTGGGCTTCGCGCCGGTGTACGGCTCGGAGAACCCGTTCTCCTTCATGGAGCTCCAGGGTGTCCAGGAGCTGACCAACTTCTTCGAGCGCCGGCCCTCCGCGTACCAGGTCGCGGTGGAGGGAACCGTCGACTTCGACGAGGACTTCTGACGGCGGCGGTCGTCCTGACCGTTCGTCACCGATGAGAGCCGGGCCGCCCGTTGCGGCCCGGCTTTCGTCACGTACTGCCCCCGCGCCTCCAATCGCCGTGCCAATCCCCTCCCATCAAGCGGCAAAGTTCTTCCGGCACGGCTGTTCGCACGTCGTTCTCCCCGGCTACGTTCTGGCCGTCCCGTCACGCCACGCACAGCGGCACGCCGGGACGACTGATTTGGCATGCCCATGACGTGTCTCTCCACGTTCACGCTACGCGCGTCACGGGCGTGCCGATTCAGAGCGCCGAGAACCCCACTTCCGGCCCTGGCACCGCGAACGGCCTCACCCGGGCCGCAGCGGCACCGGCCTCGAACCGATGGAGGCGACACCCCCATGCGTTCCCAGCGCCCGATACCCGCCGGCAGACCGGCCCGGAGCCTGCGAAGACTCCTCACCACCGCCCTCCCCGCCCTGGCCCTCGGCCTCGCCGGGTTCACCGCGGCCCCGCCCGCGAGCGCGCAGCCCGCGCCGGCCCCCCACGTATCGCGCACCACCCAGAACGCCCGGGCCCTCACCGACCCCTCCCGGCAGACGGTCCACGCGACCGGCAGGGCCGGCCAGAAGGTCGCGACCAAGCACCTGTGCGCCACGGCGGCCAAGCCCGGCCAGATGTCCTGCTTCGCCCAGCGGCGCACCGACATCGCGCAGAAGCTCGCGGCGAAGGTCTCCCCCGACGCCGCCGCCGCGGTGTCCGGCCTCAGCCCGGCCAACCTGCACAGCGCCTACAACCTGCCCTCGACGGGCGGCTCCGGCATGACGGTCGCCGTGGTCGACGCCTACAACGACCCCAACGCGGCCTCCGACCTGGCCACCTACCGCTCGCAGTACGGGCTGTCCGCCTGCACTGTGGCCAGCGGCTGCTTCAAGCAGGTCAGCCAGACGGGCTCGACCACCTCGCTGCCGACGAACGACACCGGCTGGGCGGGTGAGGAGGCGCTGGACATCGACATGGTCAGCGCCGTCTGCCCGAACTGCAACATCATCCTCGTCGAGGCCAGCTCCGCGAACGACTCCGACCTCGGCATCGCGGAGAACGAGGCCGTCGCACTGGGCGCGAAGTTCGTCTCCAACAGCTGGGGCGGCTCCGAGTCCTCCTCGCAGACCAGCGAGGACACCTCGTACTTCAAGCACCCGGGTGTCGCGATCACCGTCTCCTCGGGTGACGAGGCCTACGGCGCCGAGTACCCGGCGACCTCGCAGTACGTGACCGCCGTCGGCGGAACCGCGCTGAGCACCTCCTCCAGCACCCGCGGCTGGACCGAGTCGGTCTGGAAGACCAGCAGCACCGAGGGCACCGGCTCGGGCTGCTCCGCCTACGACGCCAAGCCCTCCTGGCAGACCGACACGGGCTGCACCAAGCGCATGGAGTCCGACGTCTCCGCGGTCGCCGACCCCGCGACCGGTGTGGCGGTCTACGACACCTACGGCGGCTCCGGCTGGGCGGTCTACGGCGGCACCAGCGCCTCCTCGCCCATCATCGCGGGCGTGTACGCGCTCGCCGGCACCCCCGGCTCCAGCGACTACCCGGCGAAGTACCCCTACTCCCACACCTCGAACCTGTACGACGTGACCAGCGGCAACAACGGCTCCTGCTCCACCTCGTACTTCTGCACCGCGGGCACCGGCTACGACGGCCCGACCGGCTGGGGCACCCCCAACGGCACGGCCGCCTTCACCTCGGGTACCAGCACGGGCAACACGGTGACCGTCACCAACCCGGGCAGCCAGTCCACGGCCACGGGCAGCGCGGCGAGCCTGCAGATCTCGGCCAGTGACAGCGCGGGCGCGACCCTCACCTACAGCGCCACCGGGCTGCCGACCGGCCTGTCGATCAGCAGCTCGACCGGTCTGATCTCCGGCACCGCGAGCACCGCCGGCACCTACGCGGTCACCGTCACGGCGAAGGACAGCACGGGCGCCTCCGGTTCGGCCTCGTTCACCTGGACCGTCAGCACCTCGGGCGGCGGCACCTGCACCTCGGCGCAGCTGCTCGGCAACCAGGGCTTCGAGTCCGGCGCCACCGTGTGGAGCGAGACCAGCGGTGTCATCACCAATGACACGGGCGAGGCCACGCACGCCGGCTCGTACGACGCCTGGCTCGACGGGTACGGCTCGACCCACACCGACACCCTGTCCCAGTCGGTGACCGTCCCCAGCGGCTGCAAGGCCACGTTCACCTTCTACCTGCACATCGACACGGCCGAGACCAGCACCAGCACGGCCTACGACAAGCTCACCGTCACCGCGGGCTCGACCACGCTCGCGACCTACTCCAACCTCAACAAGGCGACGGGCTACGCGCAGAAGAGCTTCGACCTGTCCTCCTTCGCCGGTTCGACCGTCACGCTGAAGTTCAGCGGCGTCGAGGACTCCTCGCTCCAGACCAGCTTCGTCGTGGACGACACGGCCGTGACGACCAGCTGACCGACACCGGGGCCCCGGTCGCCGAGGCGGCCGGGGCCCTGTCGTGCGCGGGAACGGATCCTGAAGGGCCGGTGGCACGTCCCATCCCCAAGGAGGCCACCCCATGCGTCGAACGACTCACACCCGGACCATCTCCCTCACCGCCCTGGCCCTGCTCCTCGCGGGCTGCGGCGCCCAGAACGGGGGCGACACGGGCGCCGGCGGCAACGTGTCGCCGTCCCCGTCCGGAAGCACCGCGTCACCGCCCCCGTCCGGAGACACCGCGTCACCGCCGCCGTCCCCGTCCCCGTCCCGCCCCGACTGCGGGGCGGCGCCCGGGGCCGGGCTCGGTGCCGCCG
The DNA here is from genome assembly GCF_042725875.1 of Streptomyces sp. NPDC127038. Classification (NCBI taxonomy): domain Bacteria; kingdom Bacillati; phylum Actinomycetota; class Actinomycetes; order Kitasatosporales; family Streptomycetaceae; genus Streptomyces; species Streptomyces sp. NPDC127038. The sequence goes on from NZ_JBHXDQ010000073.1 coordinate 46,920, forward strand.
ACACGGGCCACACGTACTGTCTGACACCCGGCGAGACGGTCCGGGTCTCGCTGGACGGCACCACCGTCCGGCCCTGGAAGCCCGTCGCGGCGGACGGAAAGGCCCTGGAGGCCGTCAACAGCGGGATCGTCCTCCAGCCGGGTGACGCCTCGGCCGCCTACCGGGCCGTCTCGCCCGGCACGGTCCGGCTGACCTCGTCGCGTCCCCTGTGCCCGAGCGATCCGGCCAGGATCTCCTGCAAGGGCCTCCAGGCGTGGACGGTCACCGTGGTCGTGCGGAAGGCCTGAACCCGCGGCGCACGTCCGGGGCCCCAGGGCCGCCCGGCGGGCGCCCA
>NZ_JBHXDQ010000074.1:0-32882 GCF_042725875.1 Streptomyces sp. NPDC127038
GCCCGCAGGGCCGGGGCGGCCGGGCCTGTGGGCAGGGCCGGGGCGGCCGGGCCTGTGGGCAGGGCCGGGGCGGCCGGGCCGAAGGCCCTCGGGAGTCGCGCAGGTCAGGCCAGTCGGGCGCGGGCGAGTTGCCTGGACTGGGCGACCAGGCGGTCGGCGCTGTCCCAGACCTCCGCGTCCTCCTCCAGGAAGCCCCCGGCGAGATTGCGGGTGGTGATCGAGACGCGCAGCGGGCCGGGCGCCGGGCGGCAGCGCACGTGCACGGTCAGCTCGACGGTCGGGACCCAGCCGGACAGGCCGATCTCGAAGGCCGTGGGCGGCAGCGCGTCCACCGCGAGGAGCAGCGAGAGCGGATCCGCGTCGCGGCCGTCGGCGAGGCCGAACCACGACCGCATCTCGCCCTTGCCGGACGGGGCGCCGAGCGCCCAGCCGAGGGTCGCGGGGTCGAGCTTGAGGAACAGCCGGTCGGTGATGGCCGAGCTGCCGGGGATCGGGGCGGGGGCGTCCTGCGGACCGAAGCACTGGTCCATGGGCGGGATCGCCGGCGGCACCGCGGTCGTGCGCACGTCGTCGGGCAGCGCGTCGAGGTCGCCGTAGGAGGCGAGCACGCGGATCCGCTCGACCTCGCGGCCCTGGTCGTCGTACTGGAAGAGGGAGGCCTGCCCGGTCGACAGCGTCCGGCCGGTGCGCACGACATCGGTGCGGATCACCGCGGGGCCCGGCTGGGACGCGGTGAGATAGTGGGCGGAGACGGTGAACGGGTCGGAGTGCGGGAGGGCGTCGGCGAGGGCGCGGCCGAGGACGGCCAGCAGATAGCCGCCGTTGACGGCGGTGATGATCGTCCACCCGGCGGAGAGGTCGACGTCGTAGACGCCGGCCCCGCGCGGGGTGACGGCGGTGTCCCGGTCGAACTCGCTGTCGCCGATCGTGGCCCGTACGGCCTGTACCGAAGCTGCTTCTGCCATGCGTGAACCGTACAACAAGTGATTACTAAGCGGTAGCTTTTGTGACGGCGACCGCATCGGTCCCCTGCTTCCGGGCCGCCCGGACCCCCGGGCTACCGGCCATCCAGGTGAGGATTCGGCAATTTCTTGTTAAGTGTCCGCAATCATCCGTGACCAATCGGTCCCGGATCTCCTCTGATGGGACATGAGCCTCACCGGGACGACGTTCCTTCTGACCTGCTTCGTGCTGTGCGCGTTCGCACTCCTGCTGCCCCTGGTCCTGTGGTCCCGGGTGCCCGGACCGGCGCCCGTGCGCGCCGCGAGCCGGCTTCTGATGCTGCTGTTCGCCCAGGGCACGGCGATCAGCCTGGTGTTCGTCCTCGTGAACAACGCCAACAACCTGTACGACAACTGGGCCGATCTCCTCGGCACGGGCAACCACGTCCAGCAGGCCGCCGACCTCGGCGTGGACGGCACCGGAGGGATCTCGCTGAAGACCCTGCCGAGGGTACGGCAGGTCTTCCGGCCGGCCGACGGACCGCACATGCGGCAGGCCGGCGGTGTGCGCGTCACCGACCTGAGGGGACGCGTGTCGGGGGTGAACGCCGAGGTCTACGTCTGGCTGCCGCCGCAGTACGACCAGCCCGCCTATCGGCACCGGAAGTTCCCCGTCGTGGAACTGTTCTCGGGATATCCGGGCTCCGCCAAGGCGTGGTTCGGATCCGCCCATGTGCACGAGCAGCTGCGGCCGATGATGCTCGACGGACGCATCGCGCCGTTCATCCTGGTCGCGCCGCGCACCAACCTGCTCGCCCGCGCGGACACCGGCTGCGCGAACATCCCCGGGACGGTGAACGCCGACAGCTGGCTCAGCATCGACGTGCCGCGGATGATCACGGACAACTTCCGGGCCGAGTCCGGCGCGGCCGGCTGGGCCACGGCCGGATACTCGGCCGGGGCGCACTGCGCCACCAAGCTGGCCGTCGCCCACCCCGACCGCTACCGGGCCGCGGTCAGCATGTCCGGCTACAACGACCCCAAGGGTGAACGCAGTTCACTCGCCGGACGCAGCCCCGAACTGCGCCGTCTGAACAACCCCTACCTGCTGCTGCGCGCCGACCGCGTCCCCCCTCGGATCGGCCTCTACTTCTCCGGCGAGTCCGGTGACGGGTACCAGGCGGCCGCGGCGATCCAGGCGATCGCCAAACCGCCGACGTCCGTGGACGTGGTGCTGCTGCCGCGCAGCGCGGGCGGTCACGACATGGGACTGTGGCGGCCCCAGGTGCCGGAGGTGTTCCGCTGGCTGACCGAGCAGTTCGACTCCGGGCACAGGGCTCCCGCGCGCGTGGGAGGCACCCTGGGCAGGACGCGCACGGCCCCGGGTACGACGGGGGGACGCGACGGCACGGCCACCACCGCGGGTGCCGGCACGACGGCCACCACCGACCGGATCAGGAGCTCTCGTCCTCGCGTACCGTCGAGCGCCGGTTCCACGCGCGCGGAGCTCGCCAGTGGTACCGCATCGCGAACAGGCGCAGCACGAAAGCCGTGACGATGGCGAGGCCGCTGGTGAACGGGGTGAGCGCGTCGTAGCGGATGCACAGGACGACCATGGTGGCGCCGACGATCGCGGGGACCGCGTAGAGGTCGCGGTCCCAGCGCAGCAGCGAGGGGACCTCGTTGGCGAGGACGTCCCGCAGCACACCGCCGCCCACGGCGGTCGCGAGGCCGAGGGCGGCGGAGGCGGTCAGACCGAGCCCGTAGTCGTACGCCTTGACGGTGCCGGTGACGCAGAACAGTCCGAGCCCGGCCGCGTCGAAGACGTTCACCCCGACCTGGATGCGTTCCACCTGCGGGTGCAGGAAGAACACGAGCAGGGCGGCGACGAGCGGTGTGGTGAAGTACCCCAGGTCGGTGAAGGCCGCCGGGGGTACCGCACCGATGATGATGTCGCGCAGCAGCCCTCCGCCCAGCGCGGTGATCTCCGCGAGGACGGCGATCCCGAAGACGTCGAAGTTCTTGCGGACGGCCAGCAGGGCGCCCGAGATCGCGAAGACGAAGATGCCGATCAGGTCGAGCGTGTGCTGGACGGAGGGGCTGAACAGTTGCTGGAACACCCCCACATTCTCTCCTGCCGCGGGGTGTGCGCCTTACGAAGGAAGGGTCAGAGGGCGGGCTTGCCTGTGGTGAACAGCCAGGTCCGGAAGAGATCGTCGAGCTGCTGCCCGGAGACCTTCTCGGCCAGGGCGATGAAGTCGGCGGTGCTCGCGTTGCCGTAGCGGTGCAGCTTCGTCCACGCGGGCAGCAGCTTGAAGAACGCGGTGTCGCCGATGCGCTCGCGCAGCATCTGGAGCGTCATCGCGCCCCGCTGGTAGACCGCGGAGGCGAACATGGTGTCCCGCTGCGGGTCGGCGACCGTGGTCTGCCAGAAGGAGGAGTCCGCGGGCCGCTGGTCGTACCCGGCGAGGAACGAGTCGTGGGCGGAGCGGGTGCCCTTGTGCTCGGCCCACAGCCACTGGGCGTAGGTCGCGAAGCCCTCGTTCAGCCAGACGTCCTTCCAGTGCGCCACCGAGACGGAGTCGCCGAACCACTGGTGGGCCAGCTCGTGCACGATGGTCGTCTCCGAGCGCACCGCGGAGTACGCGGGCTTCGACTGGACCTCCAGCGAGAACCCGGCCTCGGGCATGTCGTCGACGATGGCCCCGGTCTCCTCGAACGGGTACGGCCCGAACACCTGCGACCAGTAGTCGGTGGCCTCGGCGGTGACGGCGTACACGTCGACGCTGTTGCTGTTGGCCAGCACCGGGTCGATGGCGACGTAGATCGGCGTCCCGGCCGGGGTCTTCCCGGTCCGCACGTCGAACTTCCCGATGGTCGCGGTCGCGAGGTAGGTGGCCATGGGCCGGCTCTCGCGCCAGTGCGTGACCGTCTCGGCGCCCCGGTCGCGGGTCGATATCAGGCGTCCGTTGGAGACCGCCGTCAGGCCCTTGGGCGCCGTGATGCGGATGTCGTAGGTCGCCTTGTCGGAGGGGTGGTCGCTGGAGGGGAACCAGGTGGAGGCGGCGTTGGGCTCGCAGGCGACGAAGACGCCGTCCGCGGTCTTCATCCAGCCGTAGTCGGAACCGAAGACGATCGGGCCGTTCAGGGGCTCGGGGACGCCGCCGTAGGTGACGGTGACGGTGAAGTCCTTGCCCCGGGCCAGCGGGCCGCGCGGGGTGATGTGGATCTCGTCGCCCTCCCGCGTGAAGCGGGCCTTTCTGCCGTTCACCTCGATCCTCGTGACGTCCAGCTTCTGGAGGTCGAGGTCGAAGGCGGAGAGGTTCTGGGTGGCGCGGGCGGTGAGGGTGGTCCGGCCGTCGAGGCGGTCGGTGTCGGGGTTGTACGCCGCGTCCAGGGCGTAGTGGCGGGCGTCGAAGCCGCCGTTGCCGAGCTGGGGGAAGTACGGGTCGCCGATGCCGTCCGCGCCGGGGGTGGGGGCGGAGGAGGCGGCGAGAAGGAAGAAGGAGGCCGCCGCGGTGGCGAGCGAGCCTAAACGTGCCGAACGGGAGAGTGCCATTTCGCGTCCCTTTCGTACGTGTGCCGATCGTTTCCGATCAGACGGACACGCAGGACTCTGCACTCTCCCGTTCGGGCATGTTCATGACTTTGCCAAGTCGTCACGGCCTACTTGCCGGTTGACTCCTGACGATCGGCTTCCGCGGCCTCGGAGTCCGACGCGGAGCCGGCCTCCTCGGTGGCAGCCTCCTCGGTGGCGGCGGCCTCGGCGGGCGCCTCCTCGGTGGCGGCGGCCTCGGCGGGCGCCTCCTCGGTGGTGGCGGCCTCCTCGTCCTCGGCGGCGAGCTCGGCCGGAGCCTTGCCCGACACCTCGGCGGACTCCACACCGGAGACCAGCTCGACGGCCTCGCGGGCGGCCGAGAGCAGGACGACGTCCTGCGGAGCCTGGTCCGGGGCGTTCTCCGGGTGGTGACAGGCGACCTGCTGGCCGGGCTTCAGCTCGATGAGCGGCGGCTCGGTGGTCTTGCAGACCTGCGTGGCCTTCCAGCACCGGGTGTGGAACCGGCAGCCGCTCGGCGGCGCGATCGGCGAGGGAACGTCACCCTTGAGCAGGATCCGCTCGCTCTTGGCACCGCGGCGCTTGGGGTCCGGCACCGGCACGGCCGACATCAGGGCCTTGGTGTACGGGTGCATCGGCGCCTCGTACAGCGAGGAGCGGTCGGCGAGCTCGACGATCTTGCCGAGGTACATCACCGCGATGCGGTCCGAGACATGGCGCACGACCGAGAGGTCGTGAGCGATGATCACGTACGTCAGCCCGAGCTCGGACTGGAGGTCGTCCATCAGGTTGACGACCTGCGCCTGGATGGACACGTCGAGCGCCGAGACCGGCTCGTCCGCCACGACGAGCTTCGGCTTCAGGGCGAGCGCGCGGGCGATGCCGATGCGCTGGCGCTGACCGCCGGAGAACTCGTGCGGGTAGCGGTTGTAGTGCTCGGGGCTCAGACCCACCAGCTCCAGGAGCCGCTGGACCTCCTTCTTCACACCGCCCTCGGGCTCGACGTTCTGGAGCCGGAACGGCGCCGAGACGATCGAGCCGATGGTGTGACGGGGGTTCAGCGACCCGTACGGGTCCTGGAAGATCATCTGGATGTCACGGCGCATCGGACGCATCTTCGAGGCGCTGAGCCGGGTGATGTCCCGGCCCTCGAACTCGATGGTGCCGCCGGTCGGGTCCTGGAGACGGGTGATGACCCGGCCCATGGTCGACTTGCCGCAGCCGGACTCGCCGACGACGCCGAGCGTCTCGCCCTTGCGGACCTCGAAGTCGATGCCGTCGACGGCCTTGACCGCGCCGACCTGACGCTGGAGAACGCCCTTCCGGATGGGGAAGTGCTTCTGGAGCCCCTGGACCCGGAGGAGGACCTCACTGCTCTCCGAGGACTTGGCGCGGTGCGCGGGAGCCGCGGCCTGCTGCGGGATCACCGCGCCGGCGCCGTCCTTCTTGTTGTTCTCACTCACAGCTTCGGCGCAATCTCTTCGGTCCAGATCCGCGTGCGGTCCTCCTGCGAGAGGTGGCAGGCGGTGTAGTGGCCGCTGCCGATCAGCTGCAGTTCGGGACGCACGGTGCGGGTGACATCGCCCTTGGGCAGGTCCGCGTACGGGCAGCGCGGGTGGAAGGCACAGCCCGAGGGGACGTTGATGAGGCTCGGCGGCTGGCCCTTGACGGGGATGAGCCGGTCGGACGTCTCACGGTCGATACGGGGCATCGAGCCGAGCAGACCCCAGGTGTAGGGGTGCTGCGGCTGCTCGAAGACCCGGTCGACGGAGCCGCGCTCCACGCACCGGCCGCCGTACATCACGAGGACGTCGTCGGCGATCTCGGCCACGACACCCAGGTCGTGGGTGATCAGGACGACCGCGGAGCCGAACTCCTTCTGCAGGTCGCGGATGAGGTCGAGGATCTGCGCCTGGACGGTGACGTCGAGGGCGGTCGTCGGCTCGTCCGCGATCAGCAGCTCGGGGTTGTTGACGAGCGCCATGGCGATCATCGCGCGCTGACGCATACCGCCCGAGAACTCGTGCGGGTAGCTGTCGACGCGCTTGCCCGGCTCCGGGATGCCCACGCGGTCGAGCATCTCGATCGCCCGCGTGCGGGCGACCTTCTTGCTGACCTTGTGGTGGGTGCGGTACGCCTCCACGATCTGGTTGCCGATCGTGTAGTACGGGTGCATCGCCGACAGCGGGTCCTGGAAGATCATCGCCATCTCGCGGCCGCGGAGCTTGCGCACCTCGTCCGGGTCGGCGTTGACCAGTTCCTTGCCGCCGAGCCAGATCTCGCCCGACATCTGGACGTTCTTGCCACGCGCGCCGAGGCGGTGCAGGCCCATGATCGCCAGCGAGGTCACGGACTTGCCGGAACCCGACTCGCCCACGACGCAGAGGGTCTTGCCCTTCTCCACCGAGAAGCTGAGCCCGTCGACGGACTTGACCAGACCGTCGTCGGTGGGGAAGTGGACCTTGAGGTCACGCACTTCGAGGAAGGCGCTCGGGGCGTCCGAGGGCGAGGAGACGGGCTCGCCGACCGCGGCGCCGGTCTTTGACAGTTCGGTCACGAGAGCCTCACCCGCGGGTCGGCGGCTGCGTAGAGCATGTCCACCAGAAGATTTGCTATGACAACGAAGAAGGCGGCGAGAAGGGTCACGCCGAGGATCTGCGGCAGGTCGTTGTCCGTGATGCCGTCCACCGCGTACTCACCGACACCGTGCAGAGAGAACACGCTCTCGGTGATCACGGCCCCGCCGAGCAGCAGACCGAGGTCCATGCCGAAGACGGTGATGATCGGGGTGAGGGCGGCGCGCAGTCCGTGCCGGACCACGACCTTCCTCTCGCGCAGGCCCTTGGCGCGGGCCGTGCGGATGAAGTCCTCGTTCATCGTCTCCAGCATGCCCGAGCGGGTGAGCCGCGCGTAGATGGCGGAGTACAGGAGAGCGAGTGAACACCACGCGGGGAAGAGGGTGTTGGCCCACTGCGCGGGGTTGTCCATGAACGGGACGTAGGTGCGGCCGAAGATCGGCCACTTGTAGGTGAAGAGCAGCAGCGCCAGGTTGCCCGTGAAGAACATGGGCAGCGAGACACCGGCGAGCGCGACGCCCATGAACGTGCGGTCGAAGAACGAGCGCGGCTTGAGCGCGGAGATCACACCGACGGCCACACCCGACACCAGCCACATCACCGCGGCACCCGCGGCGAGCGACAGGGTGATCGGCAGGCGCGAGGTCAGCTGCGGCCAGACGGCCTGGTGCGTCTTGAAGGAGTACCCGAAGCACGGCGCGTCACAGTGCACCGTGGTGGGGCCCAGGTCATAGGTGGCGCCGCTGACGATCCCCTTGATGAAGTGCCAGTACTGGACGTAGACGGGCTGGTCCAGACCGAGGTTGTGCTTGACCGCGAGAATGTCGGCCTTCGTCGGGCTCTTCCCGATGTACTGCTGCGCGAGCTGGTCGGCGGTCTGGCCGGCCAGTCGTGGCAGCAGGAAGAAGATGGCGAAGGTGACCGCGGAGACGACCAGGAGCAGGATCGCTGCCGCTGCCGTCCGACGGAGGATGTACGAGATCACGGGGATCGGCGCTGGTGCCCGCGGGCTGTTGAGCCCGCGGGCACCAATGCCTTCACCTGCCTTCCGGGGCTACTTCTTCGTGGTGCCGATGTTGAGGTAGTCGTACTGACCGCTGAAGGCGGCCGAGGAGACCAGGTTCGTCGCGTACTGCGGCCGGGCCAGCAGAACCTTGAAGTAGGTCAGCGGCACGAGGACGGCGTCGTCCATGGTCTTCTTGTCGATCTCGGTGTACAGGGCGTTGCGAGCGGTGTCGTCCTGCGTACCGATCGCCTTCTCCAGGAGGGAGTTGACGTCCTTGTTGTTGTACTGCGACAGGTTGGTGTTACCCGACTGACCGATCGCGGAGCCGTTCAGGATCTGCTGCAGGAAGCCGTAGCCGGAAGGCCAGTCGGCACCCCACTGCATCATGATCAGGCCGATGTTCTGCTTCTCGGTGAACTTCGGGACACCCGCGTAGTCGGTGAAGTACTTGCCCGACGGGTACTGCTTCAGGGTCGCGTTGATGCCGGCGGCCTTCAGCGAGTTGATGATCGCCGTGGCGGCGTCGATCTCCTGCGGACGGTCGCTGCGCGCCGAGATGTTGGTGCTGATGGTCGACTTGCCGCAGGCCTTGAGCTGGTCCTTGGCCTTGGCCGCGTCACCCTTGTTGCCGGCGGACGCGTAGACGTCCGACTTGGCGTAGCCCGGGATGTCCGGGGGGAGAACCGTGGAGGCGATGTCGCCACGGATCGGGCCGCCCTCGGCGGTCTGCACCGAGACCTTGTCGATCGCGTACTGGACGGCCTTGCGGCACGCCACGTTGTCGAACGGCTTCACCTTGGTGTTGATCGCCATGTAGACGAGACGGCCACCGTAGGTGTTGTCCGTGTTGGCCTTCTTGGCGGAGTCCGTGAGGAGCTGCGCCTGGGTCGCGGCCTGGACACCGCCACCACCGAGGTCGATCGCGTCGCCCGCGAGGACGTCCTTGTCGATCGTCTCGGCGTTGACCTTCAGGTTGACGACGATCTTGTCCGGGTACTGCTTGCGCAGCGGGTCGGTCTTCGCGTCCCAGTTCTCGTTGCGCACGAGGACGGCCTGCTTGCCGTCCTGGTAGCTCTGGAACTTGTAGGAGCCCGAGGACACGATGTTCTTGACGTAGTCGACGCCGTTGTCCTTGGCCTGCGGGACCGGAGCGGTCTGCGGCGAGGCGACGAGGTAGTCGAACTCCTGGAAGGCCGTCTTCAGGTGGAAGACGATCGTCGAGTCGTCGGGGGTCGCGATCGAGTCGAGGCCCTTGCCGCTCTTGTCCTTGTACGGACCCTTGTACTTGTCGCCGCCCACGAGGAACTGCTGGAAGTAGTTCGGGCCGAGGGAGAGCACGTCACGCGCGAAGTTGGAGCGCTCGACCGCGTACTTGACGTCCTTGGACGTGATCGCGGTGCCGTCCTGGTACTTCACACCCGTACGCAGCTTGTACGTCCAGGTCTTGCCGCCGTCGCTCGGGACGCCCTTGCCGGCCGCGAGGTCCGGGACGAGGGTGTTGCCCTTCGAGCCGGCGCCGGGCTGGAACGTCATCAGCGGACGGGCGTACAGACGGCTCAGGTTGTACATGAACGCGTAGTACGTGTTGCCCGGGTCGAAGGAGTCCGGCACGTCCGAGTACTCGTACGTGACCGTGCCCCCCTTCTTCGTGGAGGCGTTGACCATGTCCGTGGTCGCTGCGTTGGCACCGGCCGACTTCGTGGTGTCGTTGTTCTTGTTGTCATCGGCCTTGCTGCAGCCTGCAACAAGCAGGCTGGCGGAGCCGATGGCCGCGATGGCGGCCAGCGTAGACCTACGCATGATGGGCGGGTTCCCCTCCATTGTCGGAAACTTGGTGGTCTCTCGGTGAGCGGCAGGCATCAGCGGCTGCGCGGGTCGAGAGCGTCGCGGAGACCGTCGCCGAGCAGGTTGAAGGCGAGGACGGTCACGAAGATGGCGAGGCCGGGCACGATCATGAACTGCGGGTCGACCTGGTAGTAGGTGACCGCTTCACGGAGCATGCCGCCCCAGGAGGCCTGCGGGGGCTGGATGCCGACACCGAGGAAGCTGAGGGACGCCTCGAAGAGGATGTTGGTCGGGATGAGCAGCGTCGAGTAGACGATGATCGGGCCGACCAGGTTGGGGAGCAGCTCCCGGAAGACGATGTACGGGCCCTTGGCGCCCATGCCCCGGGAGGCGTCCACGAATTCCCGCTCACGCAGGGCGAGCGTCTGGCCCCGGACGATACGGCCGAGGTAGGGCCAGTTGAAGAAGCCGATGACGAAGATCAGCACGCTGAGGTGGAGCGGGAGCCCTTCGAGGCCGAACGCGCCGCCCTGGAGGGTGGCGGAGATGGCGATCGCGAAGAGCAGCAGCGGGAAGGCGAGGAAGGTGTCCATCAGGCGGCTGATGATCGAGTCGACGCGGCCGCCGTAGAAGCCCGCGACGACGCCGAGGATCGCGCCGATCACGTTCGACAGGATGGTGGCGCCGAAGGCGACCACCAGCGAGACCCAGGAGCCCTCCAGGACACGGGTGGCGAGGTCGCGGCCGAACTTCGGGTCCACACCGAGGGGGTGGTCCATGCTCATGCCGCCCATGCCGCCCGTGGGCAGGGAGGTGTTGGGGTCGATCAGGTCCTGGTGGAAGGCGTTGGGGTCGAGCCCCAGCATCGCCTGGACGGGCCGGGCGAGGATCGCCACGACGATGAGCAGAACGACGATGACACCGCCGGCGACCGCCACCTTGTCGCGCTTGAAGCGCGTCCAGGCGATCTGTCCCAGCGAACGGCCCTCGATCTGCCCCTTGCCGGCTCCGGCGAGCACAGCCTCTGGCTGCGCTTCCGTTGCCGTCGCGGTGGTCTCGATCGGTGCGGTCACAGTGACCCGACCCCTCTCGCCGGTGGTGACCGGCCTACGCCTGCCGCTGTCTGCGGCTTGGTTCACTTGCTAGCCGGGGGGGTTGACCGCAGATGGTGCGGTCCGATGACCCGGCTGATGATTCGACTTGCGCTCGTTCACAGGATCGAAGACCCCGTGCCTGTTGGGGGAGTCTTCAGTGCTGCCACGATCAGGTGCCAGGCCTCATGGGGAATGTATGCGCAACCGTGATGCTTGTTGTGGGATTCCGTTATCCGAACAGTGGGTAACAGGAGTCGGACGACTGCCAATTGACACCAGAGTGGCCAGACGGGCCTTACGGGTGCGAAGTCCCGCCAAAGCGGGACATTTGACACATACGTCCGCTTCCCCGCAGGTCAGCAGCATGGGGCGCACGACACGTGAAGGCCGTGTGCAGGCTCATGATGCCAGCCGTTCTCGCACTGACATCCGAGAGGTCCGCGATTCGGGACGCTCTCAGTAGCCGCCACGGACCGGTGGATAGCCGTAACCGCCCGCTGTCGGAGCCTGCGCCGGGGCCGCGTGGGCCTCCCGGTCGTAGAACGGGCGTGCGTTCGCGCGCAGCCACATCGCCACCGGGTCGAACTCGTCCGACATCGCGACGGTGGAGACCGGAAGCCCGTCCGGGACCGCGCCGATCGACCGCTGCATCATCGCCCGCACCGAGTCGACGGCGGGCGGCGAGGTGTCGTAGACGTCGAGGCCGATGGCCAGATAGGGCGCCCCGAGGGCGGGTTGGACCCAGGCGCGGCGCAACGAGCGCACGGCCGGGGTCAGATGGGCGTTCTGCGTGATCAGGGCGTAGAACTGCGGGATCTCGATGGCGGGTTCGGACAGCCGGAGCGGGCCGGCCGGCTGGCGCTCCAGGCCCGTGGCGATCCGGCGCAGATCCAGCCAGGGCACGCCGAGGCCGCCGCCGGGGGCGTGCGGATTGAGCCAGAGCCCGAACTGGTCGGGATACAGCGTCCGGGCCACGTCCAGCGCGTCCACGACCTCGTAGCTGCGGTTCCAGCCGCTGGCCGAGAGCTCCTGGGCCGAGGTGACACAGGGCGCGTACCCGAAGCCGTCGACGGACATGTTCCCGTACTGGGCGTCCGGGGAGCCGGCCTGGCCGTGCCACAGGAGCATCCACACCTGGCCGGACGACGGGGTCGCGAGCGCGCGAAGGAGCGCCTCGTAGGCGTCGTAACGCCCGGGAGTCACCTGGCGCAGCATGTGCTCGACCTGCCCGGCCGCGGCCGTGCCCGACGCGCTCACCCTCAACCGCCCCTTCGCGAACAATTCACGACGAACTCATCCCTTACGCCCGAGACGCCGCTCACCGGTAGGGGTCGGCACCTCATCCAGGCCATGAAACCAGCTTATGCGGCGATCGTGCTCCGCCGGGGGAACCGGGAAGGAGCCGGAAACCGCCGCACCGGTCGGCCCGGACCCCGTGGAACGGCCCGGCTCCCCCGCCCGGCCGCCCCGGCACGGCCGTCGTTCAGTGACCGTGCTGGTAGAAGGGGCGCACCCGGTCCCGCATCCAGTCGCCGACCGGGTCCTGCGCCACGTCGAGCAGGACCAGGTTCACCGGAACGTTCACCGGGACGCGGCCGAGGGCGCGGCCCAGGGCGTCCAGCGGCAGCGCGCGGGCGTCGCCCTCCCACACCGCCAGCTCGACGCCGATGAACATGACCGGCTCGTCGCCCTCGATGCTGGCCAGACAGCGGCGGGCGCTCACCACGACGCCCGTCGCGGCGAACTCCGCCGAGGCCGCGGCCAGGAAGTCCATCGGGTCGTCCTGCCAGTCGGGCTCGAAGAGCCGCACCCGGCCGCCGGTGGCCGACCCGTCCAGCTCGGTCCGCCCGGCCCGGCACAGCTCGGCGACGGCCGGCGGCGGCAGCGGCACGCCGACCACGCCGTCGGGGTTCACGGCGAGGCCCACCTGCGGCGGGAGCCCGCGGGCGAACTCCACGGCGGGCGCGATCGTGAACGACATGTGCGTGCCCACGACCTGGCGGAACTGCTCCTCGGAGCTGAAGACCGGCACGTACACCAGGCCCCCGATGTCCATCGTGGGCAGATCGAGCGCGCCGCTCTGCGGGCCCCCGCCGTTGGGCAGCGGCACCCACACGAAGCTGCGGGCGAGCACTTCGACGATACGAGCGGCCGCCGAGGGCCCCGCGGGCACACCGAGGGAGGAGGACAACACCTCCTCCAGTTCGTTGCCGGGCCAGCCGCCGTGCGGCTGGGGGTGCGCCTGTACCGGAAAGTCCATCTGTCTACCGTCCGCTTCGAACCACTGTTCCGGCTGGAAAGGTTAGGGCCTGTCCGGCGGATCGGGTCGGCGCGAGCCCCCCGGACCCGCGTCTTCGGCCCGGTCCGCCGGACGGGCCCACGGGCCGCCGGCGCCCGTCATCGGCCGAAGTCGATCCTGCGCAGCACGTCCGCCGCGTCCCGGTCGATCAGCACCGCCGAGCGGCAGCCCTCGGGCAGGTCCCCCCGCTCGGCGGCGCGCAGCAGCCGGGCGGCAGCGCCGCGATGACGGGCGAAGGCGTAGCGCGAGACGCCCCGGCCTCGTTCGCGCTGGCCCTCCAGGGCGGTGCCGGGGGTGACGTCGAGCAGGAGCAGGTGCAGCGCTCCGCCGCGGCGCCGTGCCTCGCGGGCCAGCCAGCGGCGCACCCATGCCTGCGTACCGCAGTCGTGCACGACGAGTCCGCCGCCCGCGCGCAGGGCGCGGCGCAGACCGGCGTAGTGCGCGAGGCGGACCAGGGGCCGGTAGAGCGCGTACGGCAGCAGTCCGGCCATCCGGCCGTCCCAGCGGTCGCGGGTGTCCTGCGAGTCGACGCGCGGGCCCCGCACCGCCCGCCGCATCAGCGTCGACTTGCCGCTGCCGGGCAGTCCGGTGACCACGACGAGGTCGCGGGCGCCGAAGCGCAGACCGTGCGGGCTGTGCCCGACCCGGTCGCGCAGATCCCGTACGACGGCCGCCGGACGCCGTCCGCGGGCCCGCCGGGCCGGTGCGCCGGGCTGCTCGGGCAGGGCGAGACCCGAGGTCGTCGCGTACGCCGTGATCCTGTCCACCGTGGCCGTCCTCCCCTTGGACGTGGACTCCATCTCCTCGGACATGGAGTTCCCTCTCCCCCGAGTGTAAAGAGAAGGTAATGCCCGCCGCTTCTCCTTTCCGTGCACGGACCGCCACAGCCGTGTCACAGATGGCGGGCTGCCGTGATCGGGGAACGCGTGCGATGATGGCCGCGCCAACTGCATACCGGCCGCTTGAATCCGCGCGGGAGAGTCCTGGGTACGTGTACCCGGGCGCCGAAGGAGCAAGTCCCTCCCTTGAATCTCTCAGGCCCCGTTACCGCGCGGGCGAGGCACATCTGAAAAGCGGGCCGCGCTTCGTGGCTCCACCCAAGGTGCAAGTCGGGACCACCGTTTCGAGGGGTCCTGATGAACCTCTCAGGTTCCGATGACAGATGGGGAGGAACGACCTCGCCGTCATGCCTTGGGAGCCAGACCGATGAGCAGCAACGCACCCCGTCACACCGCGCTCGATGCCCTGCACCGTTCGCTCGGCGCGACCATGACCGACTTCGCGGGCTGGGACATGCCCCTGCGCTACGGCTCGGAGCGTGACGAGCACGTCGCCGTCCGTACGAAGGCCGGCCTCTTCGACCTCTCCCACATGGGCGAGATCACCGTCACCGGACCGCAGGCGGCGGCTCTCCTGAACCACGCGCTGGTCGGCAACATCGCCACCGTCGGCGTCGGCCGCGCCCGCTACACCATGATCTGCCAGGAGGACGGCGGCATCCTGGACGACCTGATCGTCTACCGCCTGGCCGAGCACGAAGCCGGGTCCTCTCACTACATGGTCGTCGCCAACGCCTCCAACGCCCAGGTGGTGCTGGACGCGCTGACCGAGCGCGCCGCCGGTTTCGACGCCGTGGTGCGCGACGACCGTGACGCCTACGCGCTGATCGCCGTGCAGGGCCCCGAGTCCCCCGGCATCCTCAAGGCGGTCACCGACGCCGACCTCGACGGCCTGAAGTACTACGCGGGCCTGCCGGGCACCGTGGCCGGCGTCCCGGCCCTGATCGCCCGCACCGGCTACACCGGCGAGGACGGCTTCGAGCTGTTCGTCGCCCCCGCCGACGCCGAGAAGGTCTGGCAGGCGCTCACCGACGCGGGCACCCCCGCCGGTCTCGTGCCCTGCGGTCTTTCCTGCCGCGACACGCTGCGCCTGGAGGCGGGCATGCCGCTGTACGGGCACGAGCTGACCACCTCACTGACCCCCTTCGACGCCGGTCTCGGCCGGGTCGTGAAGTTCGAGAAGGACGGCGACTTCGTGGGGCGCTCGGCGCTGGAGGCGGCCGCCGCCCGTGCCGAGCAGAACCCGCCGCGGGTCCTCGTCGGCCTGATCGCCGAGGGACGCCGGGTGCCGCGCGCCGGTTACGCGGTCGTCTCCGGCGGCGAGGTGATCGGCGAGATCACCTCCGGCGCCCCCTCCCCCACGCTGGGCAAGCCGATCGCCATGGCCTACGTCGACGCCGCGCACGCCGCGCCGGGCACCGCCGGTGTGGGCGTGGACATCCGGGGCAGCCACGAACCGTACGAGGTCGTGGCGCTGCCGTTCTACAAGCGCCAGAAGTGACACCGGTCCGCACCGGACACGACACGGACGCCCGCCGGCGCCGGCCCTGACGGGTGCCCCTCGCCGGGCCCCCGGACGTGACCCTGGGCACATCCGCCCGGTCACCCACGCTTCCCTCCATCAGCACTCCACCGCGTACAGGAGAATTCAGGCCATGAGCAACCCCCAGCAGCTGCGTTACAGCAAGGAGCACGAGTGGCTGTCCGTCGCCGAGGACGGCGTCGCGACGGTCGGCATCACCGAGTTCGCGGCCAGCGCGCTCGGCGATGTGGTCTACGCCCAGCTCCCGGAGGTCGGTGACACGGTGACCGCGGGCGAGTCCTGCGGCGAGCTGGAGTCGACCAAGTCGGTCAGCGACCTGTACTCCCCGGTGAACGGCGAGGTCGTCGAGGCCAACCAGGACGTCGCGGACGACCCGGCCCTGGTCAACTCCGCTCCCTTCGAGGGCGGTTGGCTGTTCAAGGTGCGCGTCGCCGACGAGCCCGAGGACCTGATGTCCGCCGACGAGTACACCGCCTTCACGGCCGGCTGAGGAGTCACCCGCATGTCGCTTATGAACACCCCTCTGCACGAGCTCGACCCGGACGTCGCCGCCGCCGTCGACGCCGAGCTGCACCGCCAGCAGTCCACGCTGGAGATGATCGCCTCGGAGAACTTCGCTCCGGTCGCGGTCATGGAGGCCCAGGGCTCGGTCCTGACCAACAAGTACGCCGAGGGCTACCCGGGCCGCCGCTACTACGGCGGCTGCGAGCACGTCGACGTGGCCGAGCAGATCGCCATCGACCGGGTCAAGGACCTGTTCGGTGCCGAGTACGCCAACGTGCAGCCCCACTCGGGCGCCTCCGCCAACCAGGCCGCGCTGTTCGCGCTGGCCAAGCCCGGGGACACCATCCTCGGCCTGGACCTGGCGCACGGCGGCCACCTGACCCACGGCATGCGCCTGAACTTCTCCGGCAAGCAGTTCGACGTGGTCGCGTACCACGTGGACGAGGCCGGGCTGGTCGACATGGCCGAGGTCGAGCGCCTCGCCAAGGAGCACCGCCCCAAGGTCATCATCGCGGGCTGGTCGGCGTACCCGCGCCAGCTGGACTTCGCCGAGTTCCGCCGGATCGCGGACGAGGTCGAGGCCTTCCTGTGGGTCGACATGGCCCACTTCGCGGGTCTGGTCGCGGCGGGTCTGCACCCGAACCCGGTCCCGTACGCGGACGTGGTCACCTCCACCACGCACAAGACGCTCGGCGGCCCGCGCGGCGGGATCATCCTGGCGAAGAAGGACTTCGCGAAGAAGCTGAACTCCTCGGTCTTCCCGGGCTTCCAGGGCGGCCCCCTGGAGCACGTGATCGCTGCCAAGGCCGTCTCCTTCAAGGTCGCCGCCTCGGACGACTTCAAGGAGCGCCAGCAGCGGACGCTGGACGGCGCGCGCATCCTGGCCGAGCGTCTGGTCCAGGACGACGTCAAGGCCGTCGGCGTGGACGTCCTGTCCGGGGGCACCGACGTGCACCTGGTCCTGGTCGACCTGCGCAACTCCGCGCTGGACGGGCAGCAGGCCGAGGACCGCCTCCACGAGGTCGGCATCACGGTCAACCGCAACGCCATCCCGAACGACCCGCGCCCGCCGATGGTCACCTCCGGCCTGCGCATCGGCACGCCCGCCCTCGCCACCCGCGGCTTCACGGCCGAGGACTTCACCGAGGTCGCGGACATCATCGCCGAGACGCTGAAGCCGGCCTACGACACGGAGTCCCTGAAGGCCCGTGTGTCCGCTCTGGCCGACAAGCACCCGTTGTACCCCGGCCTGAAGTAGTTTCGTAGGCATTTCGCCATATGTTTTTCACCCGTACGGTCTGTATTCGTACGGACATCCGGGGCACCGCGCACACTGGAAGCAGAGCGCGGTGCCCCGTTCCATGCAGTCCCGCACCACCTCCACCGGACAACGGCGTCCGGTGAAACCAGCAAGGAGTTCCCGTGGCCATCTCGGTCTTCGACCTGTTCTCGATCGGCATCGGCCCGTCCAGCTCCCACACGGTGGGTCCGATGCGTGCCGCGCGCATGTTCGCGCGGCGGCTGCGCAACGAGGACCTGCTGGCCCCCGTCGCGTCGATACGCGCCGAGCTGTACGGCTCACTGGGCGCGACCGGCCACGGCCACGGCACGCCCAAGGCGGTGCTGCTCGGCCTGGAGGGCGCCTCTCCCCGCACGGTGGACGTCGAGGGCGCCGACGAGCGGGTCGAGCAGATCAAGGCCTCGGGCCGGATCCGGCTGCTCGGCGAGCACGAGATCGACTTCTCCTTCGACGACGACCTCGTCCTGCACCGCCGCAAGGCCCTGCCGTACCACGCCAACGGCATGACGATCTTCGCGTACGACGCCTCGGGCGAGCTCGTCCTGGAGAAGACGTACTACTCGGTCGGCGGCGGCTTCGTGGTCGACGAGGACGCGGTCGGCGAGGACCGCATCAAGCTCGACGACACGGTCCTGAAGTACCCGTTCCGCACCGGCGACGAGCTGCTGCGGCTCACCAAGGAGACCGGCCTGTCGATCTCCGCGCTGATGCTGGAGAACGAGCGGGCCTGGCGCACCGAGGAGGAGATCCGCGAGGGGCTCCTCGGGATCTGGCGCGTGATGCAGGCCTGCGTCTCGCGCGGCATGACCCGCGAGGGCATCCTGCCCGGCGGTCTCAAGGTCCGCCGCCGTGCCCCCCTCTCCGCCCGCCAGCTGCGCGCCGAGGGCGACCCGCTGGCCCACGCGATGGAGTGGATCACCCTCTACGCGATGGCGGTCAACGAGGAGAACGCGGCGGGCGGCCGGGTCGTCACCGCCCCCACCAACGGCGCGGCGGGCATCATCCCCGCGGTCCTGCACTACTACATCAACTTCGTGCCGGGCGCCGACGAGGACGGGGTCGTACGGTTCCTGCTCGCGGCCGGGGCGATCGGCATGCTGTTCAAGGAGAACGCCTCCATCTCGGGCGCCGAGGTCGGCTGCCAGGGCGAGGTCGGCTCGGCCTGCTCCATGGCGGCCGGAGCGCTCGCCGAGGTGCTGGGCGGCAGCCCCGAGCAGGTCGAGAACGCCGCCGAGATCGGTATGGAGCACAACCTCGGCCTGACCTGCGACCCGGTCGGCGGCCTGGTCCAGATCCCGTGCATCGAGCGCAACGGCATGGCCGCGGTGAAGGCCGTGACGGCCGCCCGGATGGCCATGCGCGGCGACGGCTCGCACCTGGTCTCCCTCGACAAGGTCATCAAGACCATGAAGGAGACCGGCGCCGACATGAGCGTCAAGTACAAGGAGACGGCCCGGGGCGGGCTCGCGGTCAACATCATCGAGTGCTGACCCGGCGCGGGCCACGCCCGGCGTGCTCTGGGTGCCGTTCGTCCGTCCCGGCCGGCCCCCCGCTCAGTCCGGGCAGTCGTCCTCCGGGACGGAGAGCGGGACGGAGAGCGGGGCGGGGTCGGCAAGGGGCGCCGGGGCGGAGGCCGCGCCCACCAGGACGTCGCTGTGCGGGGAGCGAGGCTTGGCGGGCGGGTGAACCGCCGCTGCCGGGGTGTCCGGGGCGGCCGGGTACAGCAGGCCGTGCCGTCTGCGGGCCTCGGCCGCGGCCTCGGCGCGCGGCACCAGGGTGTGCTCGGCCCGGCCGTCCGCCCGCAGCGTGGTGACCAGGCACAGACCCCCGAGGAGCCGTGCCGTGCGCATGTGCCGGGCCGTTCCCCGCGCCCCGGCGGGCACCGCGAGACACACCTCGCTGGCGGTGTCGAACTCGGTGACCGTCAGTCCCTCGGCCACCAGCCGTCCGCCCGCCGACCGGCGCTCCCGGCCGGACCGGAAGCACCACACGTCGCTGTCCTTGTGCACGACGACCGCGGCGGCCGCGGGCCCCGTTCCGACGGCCGTGCCGCCCTTCGGGCCCCCGCTCCAGGGAAAGGGCCGGCACAGCACCCGCACACCGGCCCGCTCCGCCCAGTCCACGGCGCCCTCGTGGACGACCTTGGCGCCGTGCCGGGACATCCGGCGCACCCCCTCGTAGCTGATCCGCGCCAGGGTGCGGGCCTCCGGCACGAGGTGGGGGTCGGCGGTGCACACCCCGGGCACGTCGGAGAAGAGCTCGCAGGTGTCCGCGCCGAGGCTCGCGGCCGTCGCCACCGCGGAGAGGTCCGAGCTGTTGCGGCCCAGCATCACGGTCCGCCCGGCCGCGTCGACGGCCTGCCCGCCCGGGACGACGGCGACCGGGCAGTCCGCCAGGGCTCCGGCCAGCGCCCCGGGACTGGCCGAGATCAGCTCCGCCCGGTCCCCCGGCCCCCGGGCGAGGAGCCCGGTGGCCGCCGCGGGCAGGGGGCACCCGGGCACGCCCTCGGCGTCCAGGGCGGCCGCGAGCAGTGCGACGCTCACCGTCTCGCCCGCGGTGAGGAGCATCGCGGCGGCGCGGGCGGGCGGGTCGGCGGCCAGGGCGTCCAGGGTCTGCTGGAGTCTGCCCGTCGTCCCGGACATCGCGCTGACCACGACGACCAGCGGTCTCCCCGCCTCGGCCCGGCGGCGTGCCGCGTACCGGGCCACCCGGCGGTAGCCGTCGAGGTCGGCGAAGGCGGAGCCGCCGAACTTCAGCACCAGCGGCCGGGCGCCCGGCACGGAACCGGCGCTCACGCCCGGCGCCGTACCGGCCGTCACGCCCGGCGCGGGACGGGCCGTCATCCCAGCCACCCGTTCTTCACGGCGAGCGCGACGATGTCGAGCGCGTTCAGCGCGGCCCCCACCCACAGGTTGTCGGCGACCACCCAGAAGGCGAGCGCCCTCGCGTCCTCCGGCTCGACCCGGACGCGGCCGACGTGGACCAGCGCGCGGTCCTCGCGCCGGGCGAAGACGGTACGGGGCATGGGGTACGAGGGGCTGTCGGAGCGGCGGTGGACGCGCAGGCCGGGGGTCGCGGCCAGGGCCTCCTCGACCGAGGCGGTGGTGACCGGCTCGCGCAGCCGCAGGTGCACGGCCTCGGAGTGGCAGTCGAAGACCGGCACCCGCACCGCGGTGGCGCTCACCCGCAGGTCCGGCAGGCCCAGGATCCTGCGCGGTTCACGGAGGAGCTTGCGTTCCTCGTGGGTGAACCCGTCCTCGTCCTGAAGGCCGATCTCGGGCACGAGGTTGAAGGCCAGCGGCTGCCCGAACCGTCCGCCGGAGGCGCCCTGCGCGCCGGGGTCGTCCAGGACGGCCCTCGACCCGTCGGCCAGTTCCCGCAGACCGCGGGTCCCGCCTCCGGACGCCGCCTGGTAGGTCGCCACCACGACGCTCTCCAGACCGGCCAGTCCCTGCACCGGGTGCAGGGCGCGCACCAGCTGGATGGTCGAGCAGTTGGGGTTGGCCACCAGGCCCGAGGCGGGCCGGTCGTCGAGCGCGCCGGGATTGACCTGGGGCACCACGAGCGGGACGTCGGGGCGCATCCGGAACGCCGAGCTGTTGTCGACGACCAGGACCCCGGCCGAGGCCAGCCGTTCCGCCTCCCGGGCGCTGACCTCCGCGCCGGCGGAGAAGACGGCGACGTCCAGACCCCGGGGGTCGAGAGCGTCCAGGGTGACCAGGTCCGCCAGGGGCAGGGACAGTCCCAGCTCGGAGCCCAGATCCCGGCCGACGCTGCGGGCCGATGCCACCGGCACCACCTGTTCCACGGGCACGATCCCGCCGTCGAGCAGGGCCAGGCATTCCCGGCCCACCGCTCCGGTGGCGCCCACTACCGCGATGCGCAGCATTCCGGTCCTCCGGTCGCCCCACGCGGGGCTCAGTACGTGGTCGCGTCCGGCGACCGGCCCCTGAAGGCCCGCCGGTACGCGTTGGGAGTGGTGCTGAGGAAGTGCACGAACTGGTACCGCAGGGCGGCCGCGTTGGCGAATCCCGTACGGGCCGCCACGGCCTCCATCGTCTCGTCGGTGTTCTCCAGCAGCCGCTGGGCGCTCAGCACCCGCTGGGCCAGCAGCCACCGGTAGGGCGTGGTTCCCGTCTCCGCCCGGAAGCGGCGGGCGAACGTGCGCGGCGACATGCAGGCCCGCGCGGACAGCTGCTCGACGCTGATCTCCTGGTCGAGGTTCCGCTCCGCCCAGGTCAGCACCTCGCGCACGCCGTCCTCCCCGTACTGCGCCACCGGCCGTTCGATGTACTGGGCCTGGCCGCCCTCCCGGTGCGGGGGGACCACCATGCGGCGGGCGATGGCGTTGGCGACGTCGCTGCCCTGGAGCTTGCGGACGAGGTGGAGGCAGGCGTCGATGCCCGCGGAGGTGCCGGCCGAGGTGAGGATCGGGTCCTCGTCGACGTACAGCACCCCGGGTTCGACCCGGGCCTTGGGATAGCGCTCGGTGAGCGCCTCGGCGTACCGCCAGTGGGTGGTGCAGCGGCGTCCGTCGAGGAGTCCCGCGGCACCCAGGACGAAGGCGCCGACGCAGACGCTGACCACGCGGGCCCCCCGGGCCACCGCCTGGCGCAGGGCCTCCAGCAGGTCGGGCGGGAACTCCCGGGTGTGGAAGTCGTCCCCGACCGGGATGGCGATGAGGTCGGCCTCCTCCAGCCGGTCGAGGCCGTAGGGCGTGCTGATGGTGAACCCGGGCACCGCCCGCACCGACGGGGATTCCGCGGCGACGAGTGCGAAGTCGTACGCGGGCAGCCCCTCTTCACGGCGGTCGATCCCGAATACCTCACACACGACGCCCAGTTCGAAGGGATGGACGTTGTCGAGCAGGACCGCGGCTACGTTTTTCAGCATGTTTTCCAATGTGGCAGTAATACATGGACTTCTGACAGTCCCTCCGCTGTCGCTTGGCCGGATCGGCGCTCATACTCACGGCATGGACCCGGAAGCGGGCGGGGATTCATCCGGCCGTGCTCATGGGTGGGACACATCGTCGACGGGCTGGCCGATGGACACGATCCCGCTGCGGATGCCCATGACGACGGCCTGCGTCCGATCGGACGCGCCGACCTTCATGAAGACCGCGGACAGATGGTTCTTCACCGTCTTCTCGGATATCCCGAGCGCCTTGGCCACCCTGCGGTTCGAATTCCCCTGGGAGATGAGCACCAGGATCTGACGCTCGCGGGCCGTCAGCACGGCGAGGGCCTGACGTGGTGCCGGCGCCTCCGCGGCGGGCGGCGGGCCGGCGACGGCGCCCCGGCGGCCGTCGGCCCGTAAGTCCTCGATCAGCTGTTCCTGGGCCTCGAGGGCGTCCTGTGCCTCACCCAGGGCCTTGTGCACCTTGGCGACGCCCTCGGCCAGCGCCGTCACGGGCTGGGCCGTCACGGGCTGGGCCGGTGCGCCGCAGACCGTGCAGCACTGCCGCGTCCTCAGTTCCTCGACCGGACCGCGCACAACAGGCGACATCAGATGAACTCCCTCCACCGAGTGGAATTGACCGAACCGCTCTTCTCCGTAGGGCCGAGGGCGTGTGGAATATCCGGCTCACCGGGTCAGGAAGGAAGCCGGGCGTGGATCGCCACGGTCTTGCACCGTGTGTATTCACGCAGCGCCTCCAGTCCCTTCTCCACTCCGATTCCCGAACGGCGGTAACCGCCGAACGGCAGCTCGACTCCCCCGGCCGCGCTGTAGTTGTTCACGAACACCTGCCCCACCCTGAGCCGCTGGGCGAGCCAGTGGGCGCGGGTCACGTCGGACGTCCACACTCCGGCGGCCAGTCCGTACGTGGTGTGTTCCGCGAGCGCGACCGCCTCCTCCAGCGAGTCGAAGACCGACACGCACAGCACCGGACCGAATATCTCCTCGTTGAAGACCCGGTGCTCCGGCGTGACCCGGTCGAGGATCGTGGGCTCCACGAAGAAGCCCTCGGCGTACGCCTTCCCCTCGGGGACACCGCCACCCGTGCGCAGGACGGCGTCACGCCGGCCCTCGGCCAGATGACCGAGCACCCGGTCGCGCTGTCTCGCGGAGATGAGCGGTCCCATGTCGGGATCGGTCCTGCCCGGCCCGATGGTCAGGGCGCGGAACCGTGCGACGAGCGCGTCGACCAGTTCGCCGTGGACGGACCGGTGGACGAGCAGCCGGCTGCCTGCCGAGCAGTTCTGTCCCGCGTGCTCGGTGATCGACTCCACGATCTGCGGCACCGCGCGGGCGGCGTCGTAGTCGGGGAGCACGAGGTGCGGCGACTTCCCGCCGAGCTCCAGGGTGACCGGCACGATCGTGCGCGCCGCCGCGGTCATCACGGCCTCGCCGACCTCGCGCGAGCCGGTGAAGGCCAGCCGGTCCAGGCCGGGGTGCGCGGCGAGCGCGGCGCCCGCCTCCGCCCCGAGGCCCGGCACGACGTTCAGGGCGCCCGCCGGGAGTCCCGCCTCCTCGGCGATGCCGGCCAGTCTCAGCGCGGTCAGCGGCGCGTCCTCGGCGGGCTTGAGGACACAGCAGTTTCCGGCCGCGAGGGCGGGTGCCAGGGTTCTGGCGGCGATCTGGAGCGGGTAGTTCCAGGGAATGATGTGCCCGCACACGCCGTAGGGCTCGCGCAGGGTGAAGGCGGGGCGGTCGGGCCGCTGCTGGATGGTCTCGCCGCCGAGGCCCTCCACGGCGCTCGCGTAGAAGTCGAAGTAGCGGGCGGCGACGTCGGCGTCGGCCAGCGACTGGCGCAGCGGTTTGCCGGTGTCGAGCGTCTCCAGGGCGGCGAGTTCCTCGCGCCGGGCGCCGATGATCTCCGCGATGCGGCGGCAGACCCGGGAGCGCTCCGCCGTCGTCGTGAACCGCCATCCGCTCTCGTGGGCGGTGCGGGCCGCGTCCACCGCGGCCCCGACCTCGGCGGGCCCGCAGCGCGCGACGCGGGCGACGACGCGGGCGTCCGAGGGGTCGAGGACGTCGATCCACCGGTCCGTGGGAACCTGCTTCCCCGCGATGACGGCCGGGTGTTCCGGTATCGATGCATCACTCACGGGTGCGTCCAGCTCCTTGGCGTGGGGGGCGAGCTCGTCCGGTGGGTCAGTGGGTCATCGAGCCGGCGACGACCCGTTCGAGATCGCGTGCGGCGACGTCCCGCGGGCAGCACACGAGCAGCCGCCGCTGTTTGAGCGCGCCGTCGACGAGTCCGGGAACGTCCTTGGCGGAGTAGCCGAAGTCCCGTAGCCCGGTGGGTCCTCCGGTGTCCGCCACGATGCTCAGCAGCGTGGCCGGAAGGACGTCCGAACCGTGCGCCGCCGTCACGCCGTTCAGGTTCGCGCCGAGCAACTCGGCCGCGCGCAGGTGGCGTTCGGGAGAGGTCGGATAGGTGAACTCGAAGGCCGCGGCCGCCGTGGAGACGACCGCCGCCCCGTGCGGCACCATGGCGTGGTCGACCTCGTACCCGTCCGGCCGGTAGTCGGACACCATTCCGGCCACGGGATAGGCGCAGGCGTGCGGGATGTGGGTTCCCGCGTTGCCGAATCCCATGCCCGCGAAGCTCGCCGCCCGGCTCATTCCCGTACGGGCCTCCAGGTCGGCGGGGTTGAGCACGGCACGCCGCAGATAGCGGCCCACCAGTTCAAGGGCCTGTTCCGCCCATACGTCGCTGATCGGATTGGCGCCGATGTACAGCGGCCGGTCCGCGGGCGAGGGGTACGGGGGGCGCCGGTCGTAGGCGCGGGCGGTGTACGACTCGCAGGCGTGCGTCAGGACGTCGTAGCCCGAGGAGGCGGTGACGGCCGGGGGCAGGGTCAGCGTGTTCACCGGGTCGACGAGTGCCAGGGAGGGCATGAGCCGCAGGTCGCTGATGCCGGTCTTCACGTTCAGGTCCGTGACGCCGAGGGCGACCATGGCGGTGCACTCGCTGCCGCTGCCGGCCGTGGTGGGCACGGCCACCAGGGGCCTGAGCGGTCCGGGGATCCGGGCTCCGGCGCCGATCGGGGCGTTCAGGTAGTCGCGCACCGGGCGGCCCGGGTGGCTGAGCAGCAGGTTCAGCATCTTGGCGGTGTCGATCGAACTGCCGCCGCCGAGGCCGACGAACCCGTCCACCCGGAGGTTCTCCAGTTCACGGGCCGCCTCGGCGACGCTCGTGTCGGTGGGCTCCACCCGGGCCCGGTCGAACACCGTGACCGAGACGCCCTCCTGCTCGATCTGTTTGGCGACCCGGGCGGGCAGGCCGAGGCCGGCCAGGACGGGATCGGTCACCAGCAGCACCGACCCGACGCCGGCGGCGCGCAGTTCGTGTCCGATCTCCCCGGTGGCGCCGACGCCGAATTTCAGCGGTGGGGCCTGCCAGGCGATTATCCGTTCGTGCTCCGGCGTCTGACCGCCCCACCCGAGCGATTCCACAGTCCGTCCCCGCCTTCATCGACTTGACCCGGAATTCCGGCCGAGAAATTGCATGACGAACGGCGACGCGCGCCCAGACGTCTCGGCCGGCTCGGTGAATCGACGTCACCTTCACACAGAATTTCGACCGGGCGTGGGCCACAGTAGCCAGTCGGCCTTGCTCCCGCCATAGGTCCCTTGCCCTATGACAGAAACGGCTCAATCACAACCACTGGCGCATATCGGAAGTCGGCGGATCAACACCCCGTCGCGGCCTCGGCCCCGGCCCGGCCGCGACGCGTGTCCACGGCGCCCGCTGGCAGGAAATCGTGGCTGCGTGTCAGTTCCGCCACTGTCGCCGGAGCCGTCCCGGCCAGCAGAGTTGAGTCATGAAGTCCACTGGGCGGCGGCACGTGATCGTCGTAGACGGCTACCACATCAGGGACGGCGACGACCGGGGCTTCGCCAGCGCCTTCCGGGCCAGGGGTGTCCTGCCGGTCACCGTCATGAGCACCCCGGAGCCGCTGGCGAAATTCGTCAAGAAGAACATCTGGTACCCCGACGACTTCGAGGCCGTCCATTATTACGACGGCGACTTCGAAGCAATGGTAAAACTTGTGGAATCTTATGACCCGGTGGCGATCGTCACCGGCAACGAGAGCGGTGTCGAATTCGCCGCGCGCCTCGTCGAACGTCTGATGCCACAGTTCCAGAACGTACCCGGAACCGCCAAATACCAGCGTCACAAAGGGGAGATGGCGCTCGCCCTGGAGCGCGCCGGAGTGCCCGGTCCGCGCACCCTGTCGACCGCCGACCCCGCCGAGGCCGCCGCCTGGATCGAGGCGAACGGCCTCACCGGCCGGCCGATCGTGCTGAAGCCGCCGCACAGCGCCGGGACCGACAACGTGCACTTCGTGCCGGCCGGCGGCGAGTGGCTCGGCCACTTCACCCACATCCTCGGCCAGGTCAACGGGTTCGAGCTGCGCAACGACACCGTGATCGTGCAGGAGTTCCTGGAGGGACCCGAGTACATCGTCGACCTGTACTCGGTCGACGGACGGCACGGTCTGGTCGACACCTGCGTCTACGCCAAGCACGACCGGGGCCCGCGCATCGGCATCTACGACGTGGCCGACTTCCTGGCCCCCGACCACCCCGACGTGGCGGTCCTCGCCCCGTACGTGATGCGCGCGGCCGACGCCGTCGGCATCCGCAACGGCTCCACCCACGCCGAGGCGATCATGACGCCGGACGGACCCCGTCTGGTGGAGCTGGCCGCCCGCTACTCGGGCAGCTGCATGATGATCTCCGGGTCCCTGGCCACCGGCGACAACCAGATCGAGCGCACCGTACGGCACGTCCTCGACGGGGAGTTCGTGCCGTCGTTCGAACTCGTCAGGGAGGTCCGCACGCTCTGGCTCTGCTCCGATCTGGCCGGGCCGGTGCACAACATGGAGATCCTCCGGGCGATCGCCGATCTGCCCACCACGTTCTCCATGGCGATCCCGCCCGAGGGCCGGGACATGCCGCTCACCAACGACGTGACCACCAGCCTGGGCTGGGTCATCCAGGGCGCGGACGACTGGGACGCCATCGAGAAGGACTCGGCCCGCATCCGCGAGCTGGAACGCGCGTGGAACGCGGCCCGGGCCGAGGAGGCGGCCCGTGCCGGTGCCGGGAAGGCGCGCAGTGCCGGTGTCGAGGACGTGGCCGGCGAGCGGGGGTCCGCCTGACATGCCGGGCCAGTCGTACGGGGCCCCTGTACCCCACCTCCTGCTCATCTGTCCCCGACACGACATCCTGGGCAAGTTCGTCGGCCTCCCGGTCGCCCTCACCGTGGTCCACCGCCCCGGCGGGGACCGCAAGCTGGAGGAGTCACTCGCCCTCGCGGTGGTCGACGCCGACTTCACCGACCCCGACGCCCTGCTCGCCGTCGCCCGCGAGGTGCACGCCCGGCGCCCCGTGGACGCGGTGCTGGGGCTCACCGAACTCTCGCTGCGCCCGGCGAGCGTGGTCGCCGAGGCGCTCGGCGCGCGCGGCAACCCGCCCGCCACGCTCGCCCTGACCCAGGACAAGGCCGCCATGCGCGCCCGGCTGCGGGACCGCGGTCTGGGCACGGTCGCCCACCGGGTGTGCACCGGCATGGACGAGGCCCGCGAGCTGCTGGCCCGCTGCCCGGCCGGTGTGATCCTCAAGCCGGTCGACGGCAACGGCGGCACCGGCGTCCATCTCGTGCGTACGGAGGCGGAGTTGGCCGGGGCGTGGGCCTGGACCAGCGGTGCCAGGACCGGGTTCGCCTGGCCGCAGGGAGAGTCGGCGTCCCGGGTGCTGGCCGAGGAGTTCCTGACCGGCCAGGAGTTCAGCGTCGAGTCCCTGTCGGCCGCCGGACGCCACCAGGTCCTCGCGGTGACCCGCAAACACACCTCGGGCGCCCCGCACTTCGTGGAGACCGGGCACGACCTGCCCGCTCCGCTCCCGCCCGGCGCGTACGGGACGATCGTCGGGGCGGCGCTGAACGCCCTGGACGCCGTCGGCTACGCCTGGGGCCCCTGCCACACCGAGGTGATGCTCGCCGAGGACGGCGAGCGCGCCACCGTCGTCGAGATCAACGCCCGGCAGGGCGGCGACCAGATCTGGGAACTGGTCCACCACGTCACCGGCATCGACATGCTCCAGGGCGCCGTCCTCGCCCTGGCCCACGGCGCCCTGCCCGGGCCGGTCACCGGCCACGCGGGCGGCGCCTCCATCCGCTACCTCACCCCGCGGCCCGGCCGGGTCACCGAGGTGACGGGCACGGCCGAGGCCCTGGCCATGGAGGGGGTCATCCGCGTCGGTGAACTCCCCGACGTGGGGGCAGTACTGCTTCCGCTCGGCGACTCCTGGAACCGGGCCGGGCATGTCGTCGCCGCGGGTCCCGACCCCAAGGCCGCCGCCGACGCGGCCGACGCGGCGGCCGCCCGGATCGTCGTCCGTACCGACCAGGAGCCCACCCGATGACCTCCGAGAAGGCAGACGGCGTGACGCTCGCCGGGAACTCCGACGCGCGGGAGGAGCGCACCCCGGGGACACGGTCCGGCCGGTTCCTCGCGGGCCGGGGTCCGGCGTACGTCGTCATCCTCGGCCGCTTCACCACCAACATCGGCTTCTTCATGGTCGTGCCGTTCCTCGCGGTGCACCTGACCAAGGACGAGGGGCTGAGCAGCTTCCAGACCGGTGTGCTGTTCGCCGTCATGGAGTTCACCCGGCGCGGGCTCGGCATCCCGTCCGGCTGGGTCAGCGACCGCTTCGGCGCCGCCCGGATCCTGACCCTCGGTCTCGCCGTCGAGGCGGGCGCCTACGTCGTGTTCACCGTGGCCGGCGGCAGCTTCGCCTTCTGGGGCGCGGCCGTCGCGCTGCTCGGCGTCGGCGGCTCCCTCAACAACAACGGCGCCCGCAGCGTCCTCGCCTCCAGCAGGTCCGGCGGGGTCGCGGCCAACCTCAGCCGCTACTACGTGTCGATCAACGGGGCCGCCCTGATCGGCCCGTTGATCGGCACCGCGCTGATGGCGGGCGGCGCGATGAAGGCGGGCTTCCTGATCGCGGCCGCGCTGCACCTGGGGTTCGCCGTGACCTCCGCGGTGCTGCTGCGCGGGCTGCACGCCACGAACGCGGCTCCCGTCAGGCCCGCCGCCATGGCCGAGGCGCTGCGCGACCGCCCGCTGATGATCTTCTGCTCGCTGGCGGTCGGCGGCTGGTTCCTGATCACCCAGTACCGGGTCGCGCTGCCGCTGACCGTCGTCCACCAGAAGCTCTCCTCCGACCTGGTCGGCGTGTTCACCGCGGGCAACGCCGTCGTGGTGATGCTGACCGTGTGGCTGATCGGCGCGCGCGTCGAGAGGCGCTCCACGATCGGCCGCCTCGACCTGTTCACGGCCTCCGGCGTGCTGCTCGGCGGCGGCTGGCTGCTGTGCTCGGTCGACGGGATCAGCCCGGTCGTCGCCGCCGTGATCGTCACCTCGATCGGCGAGTCGCTGTTCTGCGGAGTGGTCGACGCCGTCGTCGCGGGTCTCGCGACCGAGGGCCGCACCGGCCTGTACCTGGGCTACTCCACGATGGCCTGGGGCGTCGGCGGCATGCTGGGAGGCTTCGTCGGCGGCGCCTTCGACCTGGCCGCCGGCCATGGCGCGCTGACCCTGTTCTGGCTGGTGCTGGCCCTCGTGGGTCTCGGGTACGGCGCGGGCACCCGCGTGGTGCGGCGCTCGCTGGCCGAGGCGGTGGACCGGCGCCGCGCCACCGGACCCGCCCAGGACACACCGTCACCGTCCCCGTCACCGTCCGGCTGACCCACCGCCCGGCAGTCCCCCTCACAGCCCGACCGGCCGCCCGACCAGCCGGACGACCGAACGGCCGGGTGACCGAACTCCCGCCCCATCGACCGACGGGCCCACGGGCCGACGCCGGCGGACCGAAACGGCCCGCCGACCGGTCCGCCGTGCGGCTTCGCGTGCCCCGGGCGCCCCCGTGTCCCGGGCGCCCGTGCGCCTCGGGCGCCCGTACGGAACGACCCGGACACACCCCCCGAACACCGACCGAGAAGGAGGCCGCATGCCGCCCAAGGAGTTACGCGCACAGGTGCGCGAACTGATGGGCCGGGCGCAGGAGGATCTGCGGGACCTGGTCGCACACCGGTCCGTCGCCGACCCCCGGCAGTACCCGGTGGAGGAGTGCGAGAACGCCGCCGCCCTCGTCGCCCGGCTGTTCGCCGAGGCCGGCGTCCCCGGGACACGGCTGCTGGACACACCGGACGGCAGCAAGGCCGTGTTCGGCCATCTCCCGGCCGCCCCCGGCTACCCCACCGTCCTCCTCTACAGCCACTACGACGTCCAGCCGCCGCTCGACGAACCGGCCTGGACCACCCCGGTGTGGACCCTGACCGAGCGCGCCGACGGCCGCTGGTACGGGCGCGGGGCCGCCGACTGCAAGGGCAACATCGTCATGCAGCTCACCGCGCTGCGGGCGCTCGGCGATCTGACCCGGCTCGGGGTGGGCGTCAAGGTCATCTCGGAGGGTGCCGAGGAGCAGAGCACCGGCGGGCTCGCCACGCTCGTCCGGGAGAACCCCAAGCTGCTGTACGCCGACACCGTGCTGGTCTGCGACACGGGCAACTCCGAGGCGGGGGTGCCCACGGCGACGACCGACCTGCGAGGCGTCGTGCACGCCACCGTCACCGTGCGCTCGCTGGCCGGGCCGGTGCACTCCGGGTCCTTCGGCGGGCCGGCCCCCGACCCGCTCAACGCGCTGATCGCGATGCTCGCCACCCTGCACGACGCCGCGGGCAACACCACCGTGGACGGCCTCGACAGCAGCGGGCGCTGGCAGGGCGCCGAGTATCCCGCCGAGCGCTACCGCCGTGACATCGGGGCGCGCGACGGCGTCCGGCTGGTCGGCGACGGCAGTGTCGCGGACATGCTGTGGGCCAGGCCCGCCCTGACCGTCGTCGGCATCGACTGCCCGCCGGTCGTCGGTTCGGCGCCCGCCGTGCTCGGCGAGGTGACCGCCAAGCTCAATCTGCGCATCCCCTACGGAACCGAACCGGACGCCGCATGGGAGGCGCTCAGGGCGCACCTGGAACGCACGGCGCCCTGGGAGGTCGAGGTGGAGACCGTCCGGCTCTCCTCCAGCCGGCCCTTCCGGGCCCGCACCGACGGCCCGGCCTACGCGGCACTGGCGACGGCGCTGCGGGAGGCGTTCGGGCGGGAGCTGACGACGGCGGGACAGGGCGGTTCCATCCCCACCTGCTACGCGTTGCAGGAGACCTTCCCCGACGCGGAGATCGCGCTGATCGGCGTCGAGGAGCCGCAGTGCCTCATCCACGCGCCCGACGAGAGCGTGGACCCGCGGGAGATCGAACGCATGGCGCTCGCCCTCGCCCTCTTCCTCGAATCCACGGGAGAGCGGTCGTGACCGAACTGACGGGACATCAGGTCATGTTCACCGAGGCCGACATGGCGGACCATCTGAGCCGGCTCGGCCGGGCGGCCCCCGACCTGCACGCGTGCGTCGACCCGGAACGGGCGCGGGCCTGGGCCCGGCTGCTGGCCGGGACCACCGACTTCAGGGACGACTTCGGCGACGACGGGGCCGGCGGCCGGGGTTCCTCGTACATCCGCGCCCAGGCCCGCAACCTGACCGCACGCGCCCGGGGCATCCACCATCTGCTGTCCCTGGTGCCCGCCAGGTCCGACCGCGGGCCCGCCGTCGTCGTGGACGTGCTCGGCGGCGACGGCCTGGTCCGCAAGGTCGCAGAGGCCCGGCGCCTGACCGGGCTGTCCGTGCTGACCTGCGACGCCTCCCCGTACATGGTGCGGGCCGCGTGGGCCGCGGACTGCCCGGCGCTGGTGCAGCGCGCGGACCGGCTGCTCATGCGCGACGGCAGCGTCGACGCGGTCCTCGTCGCCTACGGATCGCATCACATCGCCGCCGAGGACCGCGCCGAACTCGTCCACGAGGCGCACCGGGTGCTGCGGCCCGGCGGGGTGCTGCTGCTGCACGACTTCCTCGTCGGCTCGCCGATGGACACCTGGTTCCGGGACGTGGTCGACCCGTACTCGCGGACCGGGCACGCCTACGAGCACTTCGCCCGGGAGGAGTTGTGGGGCTATCTGACGAAGGCGGGCTTCGCGGCCGGTGAGGTGACCGACATGGCCGATCCGTACGTCGCGACCGCGGCGACGGCCCGGGAGGCCGAACTGGAGCTGGGGCGCTACCTGCTGGACATGTACGGGCTCGCCGGGATCGAACGGAGCCGTCCCGGGGACGCCGCCCGCCACACGGTGGAGCTGGCCGGGGCGGTCTTCCGCGAGCGGCGCGCCGACGGCTCCCTGGAGGCGCTCTCCCTCGCGTACGACCCGTCGGCCCGCGAGTGGACCTGCACCGTGCCGCGGACGGCCGTGCTCGCGATCGGCCGGAAGGCCGGCTGAGGCCGGACCGCGACACGCCGGCGGGGGGCCCCCCGGTGGGGTGGCCGCCGCCGAGGTCTGGGGGGCGTGGGCGGTCACTCGGACCACGTGGGGTT
>NZ_JBHXDQ010000074.1:32892-46470 GCF_042725875.1 Streptomyces sp. NPDC127038
TTCCCCCTTGGGCGGCGGGCCCGCCCCCCGTTCCCCCTCCCCCGGCGGCCCCCCCCCGGGGGGGGGGCCCCCCGCCGAGGTCTCGCGGGCTTGGCCGGTCAGTCGGACCCGGTGGGCTTGGCGTCGGCGAGGCCGGTGAGGGCCTGGTCGAAGACCTCGCGGGCCCGCTGGAGAACCTGTTCGCGCCAACGGGCGTCCTGCGCCGGGCAGAAGGCGTCGCGGATCAGCCGCTTGAGTCCGGAGCGGACCGCCTCGGCCGGGGGCCGGTTCCTGTGCAGCCAGTTGTCGGCGCACAGGGCCAACAGCACCTCGGGCCCCGGCTGCGTGCCGAACTCCAGCGTGATCGCGGTCAGCCGGCCGCCCGGGCCGAGGCCGTCCGCCACCGCGGTCGCCGTGTTGCCCACGATCGGCGTGGAGGAGGAGGTGCCCTCCTCGGAGGCGGTGAGCGCGTCGCCGTACCACCGGCGGGCCCGCTGGTGGGCGTCCGCGTCGCGGCCGCCGCGGAAGATGGGCTCGCCGACCCCGCGCTCGCCGAGCCCGGTGTGCAGGTCGATGTAGGCCACGTGCCCGGCGCCGGCGATCTGCTCGGCGACCACCGTCTCGAACACCCGCCGGGACCAGACCGGGGCCCGTCCGCCGTAGAAGAGACCGTCGGGGTGGCGGTACTGGCCGCGGGTCACCGCCTCCTGGAGCCGCTGGGGGCCGAGCCGGTCGCGGAGCGCGGTGAGGTCCGCGACGAGCTCCGCGGGCGTGAAGGCGCCGTCCTCCGGCGGCACCAGCGTGGAGTGCACCGCGTCGTAGGCGTCGTTGTGCGGCGGGACGGCGTGGTCGACGAAATTCCGGTTGAGGTCGACGTTGTCCTCGTTGACGCGCCGCAGATGGGCGAAGCCGTACGGGTTGAGGGCGTGGACGAGCAGCACACCGGTGCTGGGACCGGCGGCGGCCCGCGCCACGCCTTCCCGCAGCAGGACGCCCGTCTGGCAGGCGGAGCCGCAGAAGCCCTCGATGCCGTGCGTCCCGGAGACCGTCACCAGGAGCTTCGCCGGGTCGGGCGGCCCCAGGACGGCGGTGTCCACACGGAGTTCGCCGCCGTCGGGCCCGAGGTGCCCCGGCAGGGTGAAGGTCCTCAGCCGCGCGCCCGCCTCCTCGGCGGCGGCCAGGAACGCGGTCCTGGCCCGGGCGTAGTCGAGGGGAAACGTGTCCGCCATGCTGCCTCGCGTTCCTGGGGTGCGTGACCCGGTGCCGGCCGCGGCACCGGCTGGACTCAGCTCCGCCCGGAGGGCAACGGCACCCCCAGGGCGGTGAGGATCGCGTGCGCCCCCGCCCGTGTGGGCACGTGCAGCAGGCACAGCACCCGGTCGCCCGGCTCGGTGTGCTCGGCGAAGTACCGGTTGGCCTCGGGCACATGGCTCAGCGGCCGTTCCCGGTAGAGGTCGAGGGGACGGCCGACGCCCGGGACGACCCCGTGCGCGGGGTCGAACGCGGCCCCGGGGGCGAGCGCCGCGGCCACCTCGGCCGCCAGCGTCTCCTGGCTGTCGTCCTTGCCCGCGAGGTCCGGGTACATGCTGATCTCCGGATGACCGCTGAACGCGGCCATCGCGCAGTGCACCACCGGGTTGTACGTCTTGAGCGCGATCACCTCGGGGAACGGGCGGCCCTCGGCGAGCAGCCGTTCGAAGTGCAGGGCCCAGCTCTCCTTGAAGACGGTGGCGCCCCGGTACGCGTCCCCCACGAACTGGATCATGATGTGGAGACAGGGCCGCCCCGAGGGGATCCCGGCCCAGCGGGAGGTGAGCAGCGACACGACCCGGTCGCGCTCGCGGTCCACCCCCACCACGATGTGGTCGGCGTCAGTCAGCATCTCGCGGCGGAGCGTGAACAGCTGGCGGGTGTGGAGCCCCGGCATGGCGAGGACCAGACCGTCCACGATCCACTTCTCGGTCGCGGTCGGCAGCTCCCGGCCGGGCGGCAGGGCCAGTACCTCGACCCCGGACCGCCCGCCGGGCCGTGTGGCTCGGTCGTCGTCGGCCACCGCTGCCCGCTCAGACCTCGGCCGAGGTGGGCAGCGGGATCTGTGCGTCGCTCTTGCCGAGCACGGTGAGCTGGTGCAGCTCCACGAAGTAGAGCTTCCACAGCCAGTAGACGTTGTGGAGGTGCTCGACGACCTTGCGCTCGTCGGCCTCGGAGTGGATCAGCGTGGACAGCACGCGCCACACGAAGTCGTCGTGGTCGTCGTCGAGGTCCGTGTTGACGTGCGCGCGGGCGCCCTTGACGTTCTCCTCGCCGAGCACGCCGCCCAGGTTGTCCAGCCAGTCGGGCTGGGTGCGCGTGGTGACGTACTCGACGAAGTACACGCTGGTGATCAGCGCCATCGGGCTGTCCTCGAACTCCATGCCGAACTGGAGGTATCCGGTGAGGAGTTTGGTGGAGAGCAGCGGTTCCGTGGAGTAGATCTGGTCCTTGGTGACGCCGACCTTGGCGAGGTCGGCGGCGAACAGCCGGTCGTGCAGCATCTCGTCGTCGGTGTAGTGCGCCCAGGCCTTGGCCTGCACCGGGTCCACCTTGGTGAAGTACTTGATGGCCAGGGCGTCCACGGTCCGCTTGCGGCGCAGCCTCAGGATCGTCTCGATGTTGTGGCGCTTGTAGTAGTCGAGGTTCAGCTCGGAGGCGTCCTTCTGGTGCTGCGCGTACGGGACGGTCGCGTAGAAGTCCTTGATGAAGGTGTCGAGGACCGCGTCGACCTTCTTGCGCAGTTCGGAGTTGATCGTCATGGCGTGCTTCCCTCCTTGGGGTCAGTGGCAGCCGCAGCCCGCGCTGGACACGCGCTGCATCCGGCCGCGGCGTACCGCCTTGCGGGCGCCGAGGACGGCGGTACCGTCCGAGGTCACCAGTGAGCTGCGGGGGCACAGGAAGGCCAGGGCGAAGCGCGTGGCCGGCGTGATCCCCAGGCCGAGGTTCACGACGCCGCCGGTGGCTCCGTACACCTCGTTCGGGCCGCAGTTCGCCGGGATGATCTCCGTGCTGGTGTTGATCCCGAAGCCGAGTTCCCAGATGACGCGGTAGCGCGGATCGTCGGTGAGGAGCTTCTCCAGCTCCACCGCGGCCGGGGCCGCCCCCGGGGTCTGCGGGGTGAGGCCCTCGATGCTCCCGGCCCTGATGTGCAGGGTCACGGCGTCGGAGACGAGCGGTGCGAGCGCCTCGAACAGCCTTTGCTGGTCGGCTCCGTCGGCCGGGTCCCGGTGGCGGTGGACGATCGGCCAGCCGCGCAGGGTCAGGTCTCCGTGGAGGCCGAGCAGCCGTGCCTCCGGTGCGAAGGTGGTGATCTCGGCGGCGGTGACGCTCAGTTTGCCGGAGGGGAAGATCTGCTGGTCGCCCTCCTCCAGGACGCCGGCCTGCATGTTCCAGACGCATTCACCGGCGGTGTGGTCGAACTCGGCCTCGGTGCCGGAGACGTCGTCGACGATCGTCAGCCGGTCGCTGTCGCCCACCAGGTCGAAGAACTCCTCGGCCACCCGGGCGTGCCCGGCGACGTCGGTGAGCGCGGCGGTGCGCAGGAAGTAGCGGACGTGTTCGTCGGTGAGCGGCGTGGATCCGGCCGGCAGCACGGCCAGTCTGCGTGCGCCGAGTTCCCGCGGGGTCGGCGAGTCGAGGAACTGCCCGGGGCAGACCGCCAGCACATGGGCGTCCTCCGGGACGCGGTGCTCGATCAGCTCGCCGAGGCGGGTGCCGGGCGGAAGCGTCAGCCGGAGCACCCGCGAATACCCGTCACCGGAATCCGGGGAATGCAGTGAGGCGGAATTCCCGGAACCAGAATCACGGGAACCGGAATTCAGGGAGATGAGCTCGCCGTGCCGTTCGCTCGTGATCAGACAGAATGTCCCGGCCAGCGGGCCGAACTGGTCGAAGTCGCTCGGGTCGAGTTCCAGCGGTGGCACGGGAGACTCCCTGGAGAGGAGAAAAAGGGGGAACCCCGCGGCGGGGCGTGGAACACCCCGCCGCGGGTCGGTACTCAGCCCAGGAGCGTGCCCAGGTAGTTGCGGTTCTTCTGCACCTTGATCTTCTTCATGGGGAGTCACCTCCTGTTGGGTTGATTTCCTTGCGTTCACCCCGGCCGGGTGGTCGCGACCCGCTATGCGAGGGGCACGACCCTTTCCACGGTGGGGTGGTCCGGGTGGCCGATCACCGCGACTCCATTGCTGGTCAGCACGCGGGTGTCCGGCGAGATGATGTCCAGGTGGTACTGGGTGTACGGGGTGAGCCCGAGGCCGAAGTGGAGACAGCCCTCCGTGCCGCCGTACACCTCGTTCATGGCGTGGTTGCCGGGCAGGATGTCGTGGGAGGTGTTGAGGGCGTGGCCGATCTCCCAGACGATCCGGTAGCGGGAGTCGACGGCGAACATCTGCTCCAGCATCGCCACGGCCGGCGCCGCTCCCGCGTCCAGCGCCACCAGCCGCGTGATCCTGCCGTCCTCGACGGTGGCCTTGATCGCGTTGTCGTGCATCGCCCACAGCTGCGCGTGGACACGGGCCTGGTCGGCGCGGGAGAAGGAGGGGGTGCCGTTGTGCAGGATCGGGTAGCCGCGCAGCGTGATCTCGCCCTCGAGCGGCAGCTTCAGCGCCTCGTCGAACTCCCTGATCTCGACGGGCAGCACGCTGATCTCGCCGGACGGGACGATCTGCTGGTCGCCCCAGTCCAGCGGGCCGGCCTGCTGGTTCCACACCAGTCCCTCGCGCAGATGGTCGAGGGTGGCCCGGGTGCCGTGCGCGGGGTCGACGTAGACGAGCTGCTCGGAGTCCTCGGCGAGTTCGAAGAACGTGTCGCAGAACGCCGCCTGTTCGGCCGCCGAGGTCCGTTCCATCACCCCGAGGAAGTGCCGGATCTCGTCGAGCCCGGTCGGCGTCGAGTTGCACGCCATTCCCATGATCTTCCGCCGGCCCACCAGGGAGGGGTCAGGTGACTCGAAGAAACGGTGGGGCGAGACGACGAGCACGTGCGCGGGTTCCGGGATCCGCTTCGCGAGAATGTCCTCGAACCGGTCTCCGGCGTCCAGCGTGATGGTGATGAATTCCCGGTAGGGCGCCGTCTCGACTATGTCGATACGGTCCACCAGTTCGGAATTCGTGATCAGACAGAAGGTGCTTCCGGTGGCCTCACCGAACTGGCTGAAGCGGCCGGGATCAATGGCTATCTGAGCGGACACGATCACTCCCGTCATGACCTCTGCACGTTTTCTCGCCGTGGTCTCCAATGTGCCGGGTGACGGGGTTCCGGGACTATAGGGCGATGGTCCCTGCCGGCCGTCGGCGACTGGGACTTCCGCCCGTCCCCGCGCATTCCCGGTGCGGCCGCGCGGGCACGGGACGGGCCCCGCGGGCCCCACGCGCGCGCCGCGCGGCCCCAACGGATGCCCCACGCACGCCCTGCGGTCACGCGTGCGAGCGTCAAGAGGGCGAAGTGGGGTAATTCCAAAGGAAGTTGTTGTTCCGCACGGGCAGCGGGCATCGCCGCGCGCGGCCCGTCTCCCCCCATGCACGGAGGCTCCACCCATGCTGCGAGGCATCGACGTCAGCGCCTACCAGTCGTCCGCGTACGGCACCGCCGGGCTCTCCTTCGTCTTCGTCAAGGCGACGGAGGGCCGCTCGTACGTCAACCCGAAACTCACCGCGCAGGTGAGGACCGCCCGGGACGCGGACTGCGTCGTGGGCTTCTACCACTTCCTGTGGCCCGGCGACATCACCGCCCAGGCCGAGTACTTCGTCGGCAAGGCCACCGAGCGGGCGGGCGACCTGCTCGCCGTCGACTGGGAGACCACCGGCGACGGCACCCACGCGAGCAACGCGGAGAAGGACCGCTTCATCCGCAAGGTGAAGGACCTCCGCCCGGACAACCGTGTGGTGCTCTACACGAACCGGGACTTCTGGCTGAACGTCGACACCACCTCGTACGCCGGCGACGGTCTGTGGATCGCCGACTACGTGACCGCGGGCGAACCCCGCATCCGGGCGAAGTGGCGCTTCCACCAGTACACCTCGGATCCGGTGGACCGGAACGTCGCGGACTTCGAGAGCGAGGCCGCCCTGCGCGCGTGGGCCGACAGCGCCTAGGGCCCGCTCCCAGGGGCTTCGGCGCCTCCCCGCCCGCCGGGCTCGGACGAGCGGCGGGCGGTCGGCGTCCGGGACCGGAGTACGGTTGCCCTACCGAGCGCACCTCGCACGCCGCCATCCGTCGCGGCGTCGCCCTCGGGGAACGGCGAGGCCGGAGCACACCGCGTCCGGCAGGAAATGAGCCGCCCCACATGAGTCCGATGAGTCTCGGAG
The DNA here is from genome assembly GCF_042725875.1 of Streptomyces sp. NPDC127038. Taxonomy (NCBI): domain Bacteria; kingdom Bacillati; phylum Actinomycetota; class Actinomycetes; order Kitasatosporales; family Streptomycetaceae; genus Streptomyces; species Streptomyces sp. NPDC127038. The sequence continues at coordinate 39,210 of NZ_JBHXDQ010000074.1, forward strand.
TACCGGCCTCCTCCCGCAAGGAGAACGAGTTCCGGTTGCCGCTGCACCCCGGCCACCTCGACCGGATCGCCCCTGACGTACGCGAGAGGATCTTCCTCGAAACGGGCTACGGACGGCGTTTCGGCGTCACCGACGACGCCCTGCGGCCCCTGGTGGCCGGATTGCGCTCCCGTGAGGAACTCGTCGCCGAGTGCGACGTCCTGCTGCTGCCCAAACCCCTGCACGAGGACGTCGCCGAGCTGCGCGAGGGCCAGGTCCTGTGGGGATGGCCGCACTGCGTGCAGGACGAGAGGATGACCCAGACCGCCATCGACGGGCGACTGACGCTGATCGCCTGGGAAGCCATGAACCACTGGACCTCCACGGGCGCCTTCAGCGTCCACGTGTTCCACAAGAACAACGAACTCGCGGGCTACTGCTCGGTGCTGCACGCCCTGCAGCTCGGGGGGCTGACCGGCAGCTACGGACGCCGGCTGCGCGCGGTGGTCATCAGTTTCGGTGCCACGGCTCGCGGAGCGGTCACGGGCCTGGGCGCCATGGGGGTCTCCGACGTCACGGTGCTCACCCAGCGCGAGGCCGCGGCGGTGGCCTCCCCGATGCCCTCGGTCGTGATGGGCCACTTCGAGGAGCAGCCGGGCGCCCCCTCGCGTCTCCAGGCGTCCACCCCGGCCGGGCCCGTACCGCTGGCGGAGTACCTGGCCGGGTTCGACATCGTCGTCAACTGCATCCTCCAGGACACCGACGCGCCGCTCACGTTCGTCACCGAGGAGGAGCTCTCCCTGTTCCGGCCGGGCACGTTCTTCATCGACGTCGCCTGCGACGAGGGCATGGGCTTCGCCTGGGCCCGTCCGACCACCTTCGGCGATCCCATGCCCACCGTCGGCGCGGGCTGTCACTACTACGCGGTGGACCACAGCCCGTCCCACCTCTGGAACTCCGCCACCTGGGAGATCAGCGAGGCGCTCCTCCCCTACCTGCGCAAGGTCATGAGCGGCCCCACCGCCTGGGACGCCGACATCACGGTCCGCAAGGCCATCGAGATCCGTGACGGCGTCGTCCAGAACCCGAAGATCCTCTCCTTCCAGCACCGCTCCGCCGTCTACCCGCACACTCCGCGGATTCCGGCGGACACCCTGAGGCAGGCGGGCTAGCGAGCGCGTGCGGCGGCCCGGCGGGTCACCCGCGGAAGTCCGCCGGGCGCTCCGGGGGCGCCTCCGCCAGGGCCTTCGTCACCGCGTCGCGGCCTTCCTGGAGGCCGTAGACGGGGGTGCCGGGCTGCTGGCGCCAGGAGTCGGCCAGACCGCCGGCGTCGACGGTGTCGAAGCCGATCTCCTCGATCAGCTCGCGCACGCGCCGCTTCGCCGCCGCGTCGTCGCCGGCCACCGGGAGGGCCATGCGGTCGGGGGCGCCGGCCGGGCGGGCGCGGTCCAGGATGTCCTGCGCGAAGGTGCCGTTGAAGGCCTTGATCACCGTGTGGCCGAGCTGCTGGGCCGTCCAGCCGCTCTCGGTGAGGCCGTCGTCCTCGATCCCGGCGATCCTGCCGTCCCGCTGCTGGGGGTAGTAGTTGCCGGTGTCGATGACGGCGACGCCCTCGGCGGCCCCGTCCAGGACGCCGTCCGGCAGGTCGGGCACGGCCTTGAGCGGGATCGTGACGATCACGACGTCCGCGCCCTCGGCCGCCCGCTCGACCGTGACGGGGGTCGCCCCGGTCTCCTCGGCGAGCGCGCTCAGCGTCTGGGGACCGCGGGAATTGGCGACGAAGACGTCGTGGCCGACGGCGGTGAGCCGCCGGGTGAGGTTGCCGCCGATGTTCCCCGCGCCGATGATGCCGATCTTCATGAGAGACAGACCCTTCCGGAGGTGATGCTCCCGATGCTCCTGACGCGCATCACCAACCCCGGGAGCGCGGGCACTATTCCGGACATTCGGCGTTCGGGTGACCGCCCTCGCGTCGGCCGCGTACGCCGAAGGGGCGCCCTCCGGAAGACCGGTGGGCGCCCCTTCGGCGGGCGTCACTTGTTCAGGTGGATCCAGAACTCGTCGAACGAGAGGACCTTGTCGCCGTTGAGGTCACGGGTCGCGATGATGGCCTCCGCCACCGACTCGGTGACGTTCCAGTCGCCGCCCTGGGCGAGAGCGGTCTTGAACTCGGCCGCGGTGATGAACCCGTCACCGTCCGTATCGATCCGCTCGAACTGCTTGCGTGCTTCCTCGATGTCGGCCACCGATCCGCCCCTTCGTCGTGCATCACTGCATGCGTTACTGCCTGGTGTACGGAGGTCAGATTAACGGTCCGGCCGAGCACGCGGTGCGGCGAGTACCGTCGGGCCGATGCGCGGGGCGGGCGCACGCGGCGGGCGGAGACGGGAGGAGCGCGCGATGGACACCTTGCGGGACGTTCTCGACGCGGCGGCGCGCGGGGTCTTCCCGCCGGAGGACGGGGCCACCACGATCGTGCGGGCGCCCTCGCCCCGGGACACCGGGGTGCTCTCCCTCACCGCCCACGCGGTCGTCTTCACGGACGAGGACCCGCGGTGGGTGCGGGCCGCGCTGCGGGCGGCCGGCTGCGATCCGCTCGCCGCGCCGCTCAACCCCCGTTTCCTGACGGCGTTGATGGACCGCACGGGCCGCGCCCACGACACGGTGGACGCGCTGCTGGTGGCGGAGCCGCTGCCGGGTGAGGCGCCCCTCGACCTGGTGGAGCTCTCCGGTTCCGGGCACCCGCGCGTCGCGTACGCGCGCGAGCGGCGCGACGAGGTGCGGGCCTGGGAGGCGGACGGCGGGGTGGTGGTCCTGGGGCGCGGGGTCGCCGGCCGGCTGGAGGTCTCGGCCGAGGTGGCGGACGGCGTACGGCACCGGGGTCTGGGCCGGCTGCTGGTGGGAGCCGCCCGGCACCTCGCGGCGGAGCCGGTGTGGGCGCAGGTCTCGCCGGGCAACGCCCGCAGTGTGCGGGCGTTCCAGGCGGCGGGCTATCTGCCGGTGGGCGCGGAGGCGCTGCTGCTGCCCCGTTGAACGGGTCGCGCGGACGGATCGTGCGGACTGCTTGTGCGGCGCCCCCGCCGGACGGGTCAGCGGAAGATGCCGGTGTGGCCGAGCGAGTAGCGGCCGGGCTGGGGGTAGACGGCGAGGCCGTGCGGACCGCTGCCGACGTGGATGCGGGCGATCTGGTGGCCGGTGCGGGTGTCGATCGCGTACACCTCCGAGTTGTAGCGGCCGGAGAGCCACAGGACCTTGCCGTCGGCCGAGACGCCGCCCATGTCGGGGCTGCCTCCGTCGGGCAGGCGCCACTTCTTGGTGAGCTTGTTCTGCGTGAAGTCGAAGATGGAGATGGTGCCTTCGCCGCGGTTGGAGATGTACATCTCGCGCGAGTCCCGGCTGACGTAGAGGCCGTGGGCGCCCTTGCCCGTGTGCAGCAGGGTCGGCCGGGTGAACTTGTCGCCGTCGAGGATCCACACGCCGTCGGCCATCATGTCGGCGATGTAGAACCGCTTGCCGTCCGGGGAGATCTTCACGTCCTGGGGCATCGCCCCGTGGAACGGCAGCTTCTGCTGGCCGATCACCTTCATCCGCTCGGTGTCGACCTTCAGGAGTTCACCGCTGAACTCGCAGGACACGATGAAGTAGCGGCCGTCCGGGGAGAAGTCGGCGTGGTTGACGCCGTAGCAGCTGACCGGCTCCGTCCTGACGGTCTTCATGGTGTGCGCGTCACGGAAGACGAGCTCACGGTCGAGCGAGGCCATCACGATGGCGTACTTGCCGTTGGGCGTGAAGTAGAGGTTGTACGGGTCGTGGACGTCGACGGGCTTGCCCGCCTCGCCGGTCTTCGGGTCGATGGGGGTGAGGGTGTTGCCCCGGTCGTTGTTGACCCACAGGGTCTTCAGGTCCCAGGAGGGGACGACGTGCTGGGGCTGGACGCCGACCGGGATCGTCTCGATGACCTTGTACGTCGCCGGGTCGATGACCGAGACGGTGTTGGAGTTGGTGTTGGGCACGTAGACCCGGGAGGGGAAGTCCTTGACCACCGGGGAGAGCCGGCCGGGGCGGTCGGCGGCGTACACGTCCGACGGGTCCAGCAGCGGGGGCATGCCGGGCAGGCCCTGGGCGGCCGGCTGCCTGACCGGGGCGGGCGGGACGGCCGCTTTGGTGGTCGTGTGGTTCTGGTCCGCGTGGCTGTCGGAGGAGGCGCCGCAGCCGGCGAGGGCGGCGAACGTGGTGAGGGCGGCGCCCGCGATCAGGACGCGGCGCAGGGAGGAGGGTGGCGTCAGCATCAGCTCAGCAGCTCCGTGGTGGTGACCGCGCCGAGGCCGCGGCGGTCGAGTTCGTGCAGGAGGGAGGGGAGGGCGGCGACCGTGCCGGCGTATCCGAAGTGCAGGCTCACGACGGAGCCGGGTCGGACCTCGGCCATCACCTTGCGGGTGACGGCGGCGGCTCCCGGCGAGGTGTAGTCCAGGGAGTCGACGTCGTAGGAGAGCGTGTGCGGGTAGCCCGCCTCGCGGGCGAGGCGCTGGACCAGGGGGGAGGCCCGGGGGCTGCGGGAGGGCCGGAACCAGGTGCCGATCGAGCCGGTGAGCTTCTTGAGGCGGTCCGCGCAGCCCCGGATCTCCGCGGCCGCCTCCGCCTCCGTCATGGCGTTGATGTCGAGGTGGCGCTGGGTGTGGTTGCCGAGGTCGTGGCCGCCGTCCAGGATGCGGCGGGCGAGGTCCGGGTGCTCGTCGAGCCAGCTGCCGACGGCGAGGACGGTGATCCGGGCGCCGGCCTTCTCGGCCTCGCCCAGCAAGGCCTTCGCCACGGAGGGGTCGCCCTGGCCGTGGAAGGTCAGGGCCACTCTGGACGGCTGGGTACGGGGGCCGTGGGTGATCTCGGCGGGCTGGGAGGGGTACTGGCGGGGTACGGGGGCGAGCGCGGGGGCTCCGCGGGTCGTCGTGGCATGGGGTGCGCTGGGGGCGGCCGGAGGGGTCGTGAGGTTCTGGGCGTGGGCGGTTCGCGGGGCGGAACAGCCTGCGGTCACTCCGGCGGCGAGGGTTCCTGCGGTGAGCGCGAGTCCCGTGAGCAGGGCAGCGCGCCGGGGCGGGGCGGAGGCTGCGGGGTCTTCGGCGGGCGTGGTCACCGGACCATTTAAGGGTGAATCGACCGAAAAACCGGCGATTGCCCCACCCGGGTGGTGGTGCGGGTCGCTCCGCGAGCGCCGACCAGGGGGGCTCGGAGGCCTGACTCCGGCCAGGGGCCGCGGGCTCGGGGGCGCGGTCTGGGGTCACCGTGGTGCAGGGGGCCGGGGGCGTGGGGCGTTCGGGGCTTCTGGGGTGTGGGAGACCCTGTTTTGGATCGGTCGGGGGTGTCTGCGATAGTCGGCCCTGCGACCTCCACCCATTGACCCGGGCCACGGTTGTCGCCGGTGGCGCGGTTCACACCCCATTCGTTCCGCGGCACCCCGCAAGCCCCGGCTGCCACGCGGCCGGGGCTCACGCGTATCCGGCGGCTCAGCGGTCGGCGACGCGCATCTCGAACCAGGTGGTCTTGCCGCGGGGCAGCAGGTCGACGCCCCAGCGGTCGGAGAGCTTGTCGACGAGGAACAGACCCCGCCCGCTCAGGTCCATCTCCTGGACCGGCATGAGACAGGGAAGGCCGCGGGAGGGGTCACGGACCTCGATACGGATCCAGCCGCGGCGGCGGCGCATACGGAGCCCGAACACGCGGGCGCCGGTGTGCCGCACGGCGTTGCCCACGAGTTCGGAGACGAGTAAGACCGCGTCCTCGGTCAGCTTCGGGGACAACCCCCAGTGCCGAAGGACCACGACCTGGGTGAGCCGCCGCGCGGTGGCCGCGGACTCCGGGCGGGACGGCAACGGCACCTCGCCCTCGGTGGGATTGCCGAACAACTCCAGTGCCTTGAGCGCTCGTTCGTCCTCGACCGCAGGTGTCCAGCGCGCCGCGGTCGCACTTCCGTGCCGCCGCGGCTGTTCCATGCCCTCCAGCCCCGCCATGCCCCCCATCATGGCCGCCCGGAGCCCCCTCCGGGGCCGTTCCGAAGGAATAGGCCCCCCGGAACGCGACATTCCACCCCAGCCGATCGGCATATGCCAGAGGCAGTTCAGGGGGCTCCAGGACCCCTCCGACCTGCCGGAACGAACCACTCCGGGGCAATCGCCGCCGCCTCGCCCCAAGGCGTGCTTAAGGTTGCCTTAAGCCTGGGATAAAGCGCCCCAACGGGGGACGCCGTTCCGACGCACCGTCAACCACGAGTGGACCGGCGGGTGAAACGGGGGCGGGAACGGCCGCGCCGGCCCCCCCGGGGGACGCCTCGTCCGGGGCCGGCGCGGCGGACGGTCAGTGGAACGGCGCGGCGGACGGTCAGAGGAACTTCGCCTTGCCGGGCCCCTCTTCCACGAAGCTCCGCATGCCCCGCTCGCGGTCCTCCGTCGCGAACAGACCGGCGAACCAGTTCCGTTCGATGGCCAGCCCGGTCTCGATGTCCGTCTCCAGGCCCGCGTCCACCGACTCCTTGGCGGCCCGCAGCGCGATGGCCGGCCCCTGCGCGAGCCGGGCGGCCCAGGCGTGCGCGGCGGTGTAGACCTCGTCGGCGGGGACGACCCGGTCGACCAGACCGAGCGCGAGGGCCTCGTCGGCCTTCACCATCCGGCCGGTGAAGATGAGGTCCTTGGCCTTGGAGGGACCGATCAGCCGGGAGAGCCGCTGGGTGCCGCCGGCACCGGGGATGAGGCCGAGCAGGATCTCCGGCTGGCCGAGCTTGGCGTTGTCCCCGGCGATGCGGTAGTCGGCGCACAGGGCCAGTTCGCAGCCGCCGCCGAGCGCGTAGCCGGTGACGGCGGCGACGACGGGCTTGGGAATGCGGGCGACGGCGGTGAAGGAGTCCTGCAGGGCCCGGGACCGTACGACCATCGCGGCGTGGTCCATGGCCTGCATCTCCTTGATGTCCGCGCCCGCCGCGAACACCTTCTCCCCGCCGTACAGCACCACGGCCCGGACGTCCGGCCGGGCCGTGGCCTCCTCGGCCAGTTCCTTGAGGCGGTCCTGCGTCGCCACGTCCAGGGCGTTCATGGGAGGGCGGTCCAGGCGGATGGTGCCCACGCCTTCGGCCACTTCGAGATGCACAGTCATGGAAGCAGGTTAGTGGCCGTTAACGGAACCGGGGCCGGGGTGGGGGGTGACAGCCCCCCCCGCCCCGGGGGGGGGGGGCGGCGGCGGGCCCCCCGGGGCGGGCACCCCCACCCGGGGGGGGGCGTCACATTGGGCACGACGCCCA
>NZ_JBHXDQ010000075.1:0-45951 GCF_042725875.1 Streptomyces sp. NPDC127038
GGGGCCGCGGTGGGCCAGCCGCCGGGACGGCGGCCGCTGCCCGCCGCCGTGGCGGTGGGCCAGGCGCCGGGCGCGGCCCCCGCGGGGGCACCGGCCGGGGCCGAGGGCTGCTCGGGGGCCGCCTGGACGGGCGCGGGCGCGCTCGGAGCCGGGGCGGTGAAGGACGCGGCGGGGGCGACGGGAACGGCGGACGGGGGCGCCACCGGGGCCACGCCCGGCACGGCGCCGGCGCTCTCGCCGGAACCCACAGGCCCGCTCTGCCCAGGGCCCTGTCCGAGTCCCTGTCCGGGCCCTTGTCCGGCTCCCCGGGCCGCCGCCCTGGCCGCCGCGAGACCGCCGCCGGGGGCGACCGGGGGAGCCGGAGGGGCCGCGGGGGCCGCCTGCGGGACCGGTGCCGGGCCGTGCGCCTCGGGTCCGGGAACGTAGCCCATGGCGGGAGCCGTTCCGCCGCCGGAGAAGTTCACCCCGCGCTCGATGCGGTCGAGGCGGGCCATGAGGGACCGCTCGTCCCCGTAGGCGGCGGGCAGCAGGACGCGGGCGCAGATCAGTTCGAGCTGGAGGCGGGGCGAGGTGGCCCCGCGCATCTCCGTGAGGCCCTCGTTGACGAGGTCGGCGGCACGGCTGAGCTCGGCGGCGCCGAAGACCCCCGCCTGCGCCTGCATCCGCTCCACCACGTCGACCGGGGCGTCGATGAGCCCCTTCTCCGCCGCGTCCGGGACCGCAGCCAGGATCACCAGGTCCCGCAGCCGCTCCAGCAGGTCGGCGACGAACCGCCGCGGGTCGTTGCCGCCCTCGATGACGGTGTCCACCACCTCGAAGGCGGCGGCGCCGTCCCCGGCCGCGAACGCCTCGACGACGGCGTCCAGCAGGGAGCCGTCCGTGTACCCGAGCAGCGAGGTCGCCATGGCGTACGTCACACCGTCGTCGGCGGCGCCCGCCAGCAGCTGGTCCATCACGGACATGGAGTCACGCACGGACCCCGCCCCCGCCCGTACGACGAGGGGCAGCACGCCCTCGGCGACCGGGATCCCCTCCTGGCCGCAGACCTCGCCCAGGTACTCGCGCAGGGTGCCGGGCGGCACCAGCCGGAAGGGGTAGTGGTGGGTCCGCGACCGGATCGTCCCGATGACCTTCTCGGGCTCGGTCGTGGCGAAGATGAACTTCAGATGCTCCGGGGGCTCCTCGACGACCTTGAGCAGCGCGTTGAAGCCGGCCGACGTGACCATGTGGGCCTCGTCGATGATGTAGATCTTGTAGCGGCTGCTCGCGGGGCCGAAGAACGCCTTTTCCCGCAGGTCACGGGCGTCGTCCACACCACCGTGCGAAGCGGCGTCGATCTCGATGACGTCGATGGAGCCCCGGCCGCCGCGGGACAGGTCCTGACAGGACTGGCACTGGCCGCACGGGGTCGGCGTGGGGCCTTGCTCGCAGTTCAGACAGCGGGCCAGGATGCGCGCGCTCGTCGTCTTGCCGCACCCGCGCGGACCGCTGAACAGGTACGCGTGATTGACCCGGTTGTTCCGCAGCGCCTGCGACAACGGGTCGGTGACATGCTCCTGCCCGATGACCTCGGCGAACGACTCCGGGCGATAGCGGCGGTACAGCGCGAGAGACGACACGTCTACGAGGTTATAGGCGCCCACTGACATCAAGGACCGCTCCGAGGGCATCCCCCTCGCGCATCCCGTGCCCCGCCCCGGCGGCCGTCCGGGCAGCCGCCCCGGAAACGCAAGCGCCCCCCACGCACCCGCCAGAGCCGACCTACCCTTGCTGCCTTCCGGCCCTGGGGGAGTTCAGTCAGATAGCGCCACGTGAGGGGCTCCGCAAAGAGTACAGGATCCCCGGGGTGCGGAACGAGTTCGCGAGCACTCCTCAACGTCTTGTATTGTTTGCCGCGGAGGATTCGCCTAGAGGCCTAGGGCGCACGCTTGGAAAGCGTGTTGGGGGCAACCCCTCACGAGTTCGAATCTCGTATCCTCCGCCAGTGCCTCACCGGGCACGATGTCGAAGGGCCCCGCTGCTTGCAGCGGGGCCCTTCGACGTTTCCCGTCCCGGTTTCCGTCCCGGTTTCCGTCCCGGTTTCCGTCCCGGTTTCCGTCCCGGTTTCCGTCCCGGCCGGATTTTCTTGGGCCCTGGGCAGCCCCCCCCACCCCCAGAGCGCCTTCAAGTCCCCTTCGGCGGTTGCCGATTCGGTGTCGGCTGATGCTTGACACCCGTCAGTGGCGTGCCGCCTACTCTCCATCCATGGGGGACCACCAGCCGAAGCGCGTGGATGCTCCGGACGACTCCGTCGTCCCGAAGCCCGCGTCGCTCAGGCGTGTCCGCTCGGTCACCGCCTGCATCGTGACGGGGCTGGCGGTGATCATGGTGGTCCCGGCACTGCTCGCAGCGCCGATGGCGGACCCCGCCCCCGTCTTCATGACGGCGGGTGTCGTCGCCGGGGCCGGCTGCTACGCCCTGCCCCACCTCTGCGTGGCACGGAAGCCCTGGTACAGGCACGGCCCCGCCTCCCGCTTCCTGACCGCGCGAACCTGGACCGGCCATCGCACGATCGACCTGCACGACCTGCGCAGCGTGCGGACCTGGAAAGAGGTCTACCGAGGAGGCGCCACCACGTACCTGGTCGTCACCGACTCCTCCGGCACCCGTTTGGGGTTCACCGGCCCCGAGGCGGATCGCCTCATACGCCGGTACGCCGTCGAGCGGCGGCGGGAAACACCCAGGAGCCACGTGACGCGGGTGAGCAGACTGGCGCGGGCCGACCTGGGCATCAAGCCACTCTCCCCCGGCCTCTCCGCCCTCCGGTCCCTGCTCTCCGTGGAGCGATCCGCCCTGCTCGTCATCGGCCCGATGATGATCTCGGCAGCCATCGCATCCCATTGAGCCGACTCGTGCGCCAACCCGCGCATCCGCGTCCCGGGTGGTCCCGCGTCATGGCCCGGGCCGCGGCGGGATCACCGGATCAGTCGATCTTGATCTTCTTCGAGACCGTGACCTCGTCGATGTCGCTGGTGCGGACCGTGACCTTCATCGTCCAGGTGCCGGGGAGGGGGAGGGTCAGGCCGTCGGAGGTCCAGTAGCCGCCCTTGTCGGTGATCTCCGCGTCGATCGGGCCGACCTTCTGCGCCTCCTGCGTGAAGGTGAGGCGCACCTCGGGGACCGTCGTGAGGCCGCCGTCGGGGCCGAGGATCACGACCTGCACGGAGTTCTCGCCCACCTGGCCGGGCGTCAGCTCGACCGACGCCTTGCCGTGTCCGCCCGTGGTGCCGACGTCGAAGGGGACCACGGTCGTCCTCGACGTCACCCGGCGCACGGCCGCGACCGCGTCGGCGCTCTCCGCCGCCGCACGGCCCGGCTGGCTGCCGGTCAGCATCGTCGTGATCACCAGCACCACCACACCGACGGTGACCTCGGCCAGCACCGAGCGGCGCAGGCCCTGGTGGTGTGCGGTGGTCGCCGCCGCCCCATCCCCGGGTCCGGCCGGGTCCGGGGTCTCCGGGCCGTCGTCCGTCGCTCCGGTTCCCGTCGGTGCCTCCGCCGGCACCGTGGCCGGGACGCGTTCGGCCGGGACCGTGGCGGGGGTCGGGGCCGCCGACGCCAGCCGGGCCGTCCAGCGGCGCGAGAACGCCGCTCCCGCCAGGAGCAGCGCCACCAGGACGACCTTCACGGTCAGGAGCCTGCCGTACTCCGTCGAGGTCAGGGCGCCCCAGGAGCCGAGGCCGCGCCAGGACTGGTAGACGCCCGTGACCGCGAGGACGGCGACCGAGGCGAGGGCGAGCCGGGAGAAGCGGGTGACGACGGACGTCGGGACGGGCTCGGCGGGGCGGTACAGGGCGGTGAGCAGGGCGGCCAGACCGCCGAGCCACACCGCCATGGCGAGCAGGTGCAGTACGGAGGAGACCATCGCCACGGGGACCTGGATCCCGGCGGAGGCGTGTTCGGAGGCGGCCCAGGTGACCGCCAGGGCCAGTGAGAACAGCGTGCCGAGCACCAGGACGCCCCGGCCCGCCCCCGGCTCCCGTACGGGCACCCGCGGGGGCACGAAGGCCACCATGGCGAGCAGCGCCAGCCGTGCCACCAGCACGATGCCCGGCCGGCCGGCCAGGGTGTCGCTGAGGGTGGCCGGGTCGAAGACCCCGGACACGCCGGTGCCGCGCTCGTAGGGGCCGCGCAGCAGGAGCAGCGCGAACGTGGAGCCGAGCAGGATCCACCAGCCGGTGACCAGGAGGCGCCGTACGGATCCCGGGAAGCCGCAGCCGGCCACGAACGTGACCGCGCCGATGAACAGGGCGAGTCCGCAGTAGGCGGTGTAGCGGGCGATGTCGTAGAGGGTGGAGGAGACGGGGTCACCGGCGGTGGGCGGCGGTGGCGCGGTGGTCGTGGAGGCCTTGCCGACGGAGAACGTGAAGGCGCCGGAGACGGGGTGGCTGTCCGCGGAGACGACCCGCCAGGCCACGGTGTACGTGCCCTGGGCGAGGCCGCGCGGCAGGGTGACCCCGGCGGTGTCGGAACGGCCGTCCGCGTGTTCCGCCTCGCCGGTGCGCACGCGCCGGTTCTCCGGGTCGAGCACGCGGAAGGAGTCGTCGAACAGGCCGACGGACTCGCTGAACGTCAGGGTCACCCGGCGGGGCGCCGACTTCAGCACGCTGCCTTCCTGCGGATCGGTGCCGGTCAGCGCGGCGTGGGCGGACGCGCCGCTCACGCCGCCGAAGAGCACCAGGACCAGGACACCGCCCAGCAGGGCCAGCACCCGGGCGCCGAACCGCCGTTCTCGCCGCCAGCTTCCGTTCACACGCCGTCTCCGTATCCGCATGTCCAGAGTCTCGGTCATGTACGGAAACGGGCCGCCCCCGGCTCACCTCCCGGCCGCCCGGCTCGCCTCACCTCCCGGCCGCCCGGCCCTTCTCGAAGGCCTCGCGGGTCAGGAAGGCGAGCCGGGCCCGCTTCTCGGGCAGCCGCACCTCGGGCAGGTCGACCTCGGGCAGCACGATGTCCCCGGCGACGACGAAGCCCTGCCGCGTCAGCCGCTCGACGGCCCTGTCGTTGCGGGCGTCGGGCTCGGCCACGGCCCGCTCGCGGCCGAGGCCGGTCAGCGCGTACGCCAGGAACGCCCCCAGCAGCGCGGAGGACCAGCCGGGCCGCCGGCCGGCACCGGGGGCCGGGGGGCCGATGAGCAGATGGACGCCGATGTCGCCGGGCCGGACCTCGTAGCACTCGGAGACCCGGTCGGCCCCGGGCTCGTAGGTCTGGAAGAGCGCGGCGGGGACGCCGTCCTTGACGGTCAGGAAGGCGTGATGGGTGTCGAGCGCGTCGAGGTGCAGATAGGTCTCCAGCACCTCCTGCCTGGTGAACCCGGTCATCCCCCAGTACGCGGCGCGCTCCTCGGTGACCCAGCGGTGCAGGACGTCGAGATCGGCGTGCGGGTCCAGGGGCAGTACGCGGACGGTGCCGAAGCCGTCGATCCGCTCCTCGTGGACGGCCTCACGGGCGTCGGCGTACGTCTCAGTCGTCATCGCTCTCCTTGGTCAGGGCGTTCCAGTCGGTGGTCACCGGGGCGAGATCTCCCCTGAGCCACAAGGGGAGTTGGTCGCGGTGGTGGGCTTCGCCCGGCACGCCGTCGGCCCCGAAGGGGACCACCCAGCGACTGTCGTCCCGGTCGGCGAGGTCCCAGACGTAGCGGGCCGCGGGTCCGCGGGCGCTCAGATCGGTCAGTCCGGGGAGCGACGAGGTGGACAGGACGCAGTCGTTGTCGCCGGACAGGGCCGGTTCGTCGTACGGGGCTCCGTCGAGCGCCCGCCAGGGGGCGAGCCGGTGGGTGTCGCCCCAGGTGCCGGGCACGGGCCCCGCGGCCGCTTCCTCGACGGCCTCGCGCAGCACGGCGTCACGGTCGATGCCGTACCGCTCCCCCGCCGTCAGCAGGTTCTCCAGGGCGAAGGCGACGCGCGGGGTGAGCGCCAGCCAGGGCAGGAAGACGGCCGGGAGGGCGGGCGGTTCGGCCAGGGCGGCGAGCGCCGGGTGCGCCGCCAGCCGTCGTACGGCCGCGTCGCGGACCCTCGCGTAGACCGCGGCCGTGCCGCTGTCCGCGTCCATGTGCCGGTCCCAGCCCAGGAGTTGGTCACGGAGGCGGGCCGCGGGGCCGGAGAGCTCCAGGGCGGCCAGCGGGTCCAGCAGGGCCGCCGCGGAGCCGAGGTACGTGTCCATGTGGATGGCCGGCATGTCCGATGCCGACAACGTCCGTCCGGTGTCGAGGAGTCGGCGGATGCGTTCGGCGCGGTGGGGCGGCGCGAACTCCACTCCGAGCGGGGCGGCGGGGCCGCGCTGGTTCGCCATCACGGCGAGGCCGTCCTCGACCGGGCCGTACGGCGTCTCGTGGCGGCCGGTCCACTCGTGGCCGGGCTCCCAGGCGGGGACCACCCGGACGCGGTTGGCCTCGGCGCGCACCGGGACCCGGCCGGCGACCCGGTGCAGCAGCCCGCCCTCGGTGTCGGCGGCCTGCACGACGTTCACCGGCTCCGCCCAGGCGTCGAAGGCCCGGTCCACGTCGGCGACGCGGCGGGCCCGCAGCAGCGGCAGGAGCGCGCCGAAGCCGAGGTCCCCGGTCACGCGGGGCGGGTAGCGCAGGCTGACGGACTCCTCGGCGCCGGCGCCCCCGATCACCACGGGCCCGCGTGCCGTCTCGGTCACCTCGACCTCGACGGGTTCGGCGCCGGCCACCTCGACCCGCTCCGTGTGCCGTGCCGCCGCCCGCCAGACCCCGTCGGGATCGAGCGCCTCGACGGTCCCGTCGTCGCGGTGCCGCAGCCGCTCCCGGTAGAGGTCCTGGTAGTCGGCCATCGCGTTGGTGATCGCCCAGGCGACGGTTCCGGTGTGGGCGAAGTGCGCGATTCCGGGGACACCGGGGACGGCGAGGCCGACGACGTCGAACTCCGGGCAGGAGAGCCGGATCTGCTGGTAGACGCCGGGTTCCTCGATGAAGCGGTGCGGGTCCCCGGCGATCAACGCCTTCCCGGTGGCGGTGCGTTCGCCGCTCACCAGCCATCCGTTGCTGCCCGCCGTGCCCGGTCCGTCCATGGCGAACAGGCCGACGGCGTCCGCGCCGAGGTGCCGTACGACCTCCTCGCGCCACAGCTTGGCGGGGAACCCGGCGAACAGGATGTGCGCGCCGAGCCAGACCCCCATCGGGCTCCAGGGCTCCCAGCGTCCCGGAGCGAGCCCGGTGCGCGCGAACTCGGGTGCCCGCGCGGCCCCTTCGGCGAGACCGGCGTTGACCCCGTCGACGTACGCCAGGACCCATGCGGCGGTCTCGGGGTCGTCCTTCTCCAGGGACGCGAAGCAGCGCCGCGCGGTGTCGTCGAGCCGGGCCCGCCGCGCGAACCGGTCCCAGTCGACGGACCCGGCGCCGAGGAACGCGGCCGAGGTGCCCCGGGAGCGGTGGCGTTCGACCTCCAGCTGCCAGGCGCGGTCCCGGGCGGTGACCCGGCCCTGGGCGTGGGCGAGTTCGAGGGCGTCGCCCGCGCGCAGATGCGGGATGCCCCAGGAGTCACGGTAGATCTCGGCGGTCACGGTCCATCCCCAGTCATGTCAGGTTAGGCTAACCTAATTAATGCCCGGCGATCGTACGTCGGAGGTGAGGACCCGGTGAAGCCGGGCGGCCACGACGACCGCGGCCGAGCGGCCCGCCGCCGCACGCGGGATCATCGGTCCATGGACGTCACGCTTCACCTAGCCCAGCAGCCCGAGGCCGACGAACTGCTCGGCCGCAGCCCGCTCGCCGCCCTGGTCGGCATGCTGCTGGACCAGCAGGTGCCGATGGAGTGGGCCTTCGCGGGGCCGTACACGATCGCCACGCGGATGGGGGCGGACGATCTCGACGCGCACGAGATCGCCGCGTACGACCCGGAGAAGTTCGCCGAGCTGCTCTCGGCCAAGCCCGCCGTGCACCGCTACCCCGGCTCGATGGGCAAGCGGATCCACCAGCTGTGCCAGTACCTCGTCGAGCACTACGACGGGGACGCCTCCGCCGTGTGGAAGGACGCCGGTACGGGTGCGGAGCTGCTGCGCCGCCTCAAGGAACTCCCCGGATTCGGTCCGCAGAAGGCCCAGATCTTCCTGGCCCTGCTCGGCAAGCAGCTCGGTGTCGCCCCCGAGGGCTGGCGCGAGGCGGCGGGCCCGTACGGCGAGGCCGGCTCCTTCCGGTCGGTCGCCGACATCACCGGCCCGGAGTCGCTGGTCAAGGTCCGCGCCCACAAGCAGGAGATGAAGGCGGCGGCCAAGGCCGCCCGCGGCTGACCGGAGCGGCACCGGTCCCCGAGGCCCGGCGCAGTTCCGGAGCCTCCCGGAACCCGGCCCGCCGCTCCGGCACCTCTCCGGGGCTCGTCCCGCGCGGCTCGGGCACCCCAAGGCCGGTCCCCGCGCCGCTCCAGACCCTCGGCCGGGCCTTCCCGCGCCCCGCGTGTGCCCGCGCCCCGGGTGTGCCTCAGGCCGCCCGGGGCCGGAAGCGGTGTCAGCGTCGCCTGCGGGCCGTTCCGAAGACCGAACGGGTGATCTCCCGGCCGATCTGCGTCCCCACCGAGCGCGCCAGGGACTTGAACAGCCCGCTACCGACGACCTGTTCGACCAGGGAGGTGTCCTCCGCCTCCTTCGCCTCCTTCGGCCGGCTCCGGCCGGAGCGCCCGGCCTCGGGCTCGGGGCCGCCCCGGGGCGGGGAGGGCGCGGGCGGCGCCTCGGGGGCCTGCGCCGCCGTCAGCTTCTCGTACGCCGATTCCCGGTCCACCGCCTGCGCGTACCGCCCGTACAGCGGCGACTCCCGCACCGCACGGTCGAGCGCGTCCCCCTCCACCGGCCCCATCAGCGACCGCGGCGCGCGCAGCCGGGTCACCGCGACCGGCGTCGGGGCGCCCCTCTCGCTCAGCACGGTGACCACGGCCTCGCCGGTGCCCAGGCCCGTCAGCACCTCTTCGAGGTCGTACGGGGAATCGGGGAACGTCTTCACGGTGGCCTTCAGCGCCTTCTGGTCGTCCGGGGTGAAGGCCCGCAGCGCGTGCTGGACGCGGTTGCCGAGCTGGGCGAGGACCTCCCCGGGAACGTCCTTCGGCGTCTGTGTCACGAAGAAGACGCCGACTCCTTTCGAGCGAATGAGCCGGACGGTCTGCGTGATCGACTCCAGGAACGCCTTCGACGCGTCGCTGAAGAGCAGATGGGCCTCGTCGAAGAAGAAGACGAGCTTCGGCCGGTCGGCGTCGCCGACCTCCGGGAGGTCGTGGAAGAGGTCGGCGAGCAGCCACATCAGGAACGTGGAGAAGAGCTGCGGCCGGTCCTGCACCGCGGGCAGTTCGAGGACCGAGACCACGCCCCTGCCGTCCGGCACCGTCCGCGTCAGCTCGGCCGTGTCGAACTCCGGCTCGCCGAAGAACGGGCTCATGCCCTGCGCCTCGAAGGCCGTGAGCGAGCGCAGGATGACGCCCGCCGTCGCGGTGGACAGCCCGCCGATCCCCTTCAGTTCCTGCTTGCCCTCGTCCGAGGTCAGGAAGGCGACGACCGCGCGCAGGTCCTTGAGGTCGACCAGCTCCAGGCCCTTCTGGTCGGCGTAGTGGAAGATCAGGCCGAGCGACTGCTCCTGGGTCCGGTTGAGCTGGAGCACCTTGGACAGCAGCACCGGACCGAAGCTGGTGACCGTGGCCCGTACGGGGATGCCGTGGCCGAGACCGCCGAGCGCGTAGAACTCCGCCGGGCAGCCGGCCGGTGTCCACTCCTGGCCGACCTCCCGGGCCCGATCCTGGGCCCTCGCCCCGGGCTCACCCGGTGCCGAGATCCCGGAGACGTCCCCCTTGACGTCGGCGAGGAAGACCGGGACGCCCTGGGCCGACAGCTGTTCGGCGATCAGCTGGAGCGTCTTGGTCTTCCCGGTGCCGGTGGCGCCCGCCACCAGGCCGTGCCGGTTGAGCATCGGCAGCGGCACCCGGATCTGCGCGTCGGGCAGACAGGTCCCGTCCCAGACCAGGGCGCCGAGGTCGAGGGCGGGGCCCGCGAAGGCGTATCCGGCGGCGATCTCCAGCGCCTCCCCGGGGAGCGCGGGGGCGCCGGGAGCCCGCTCGGGAGCGGGCGCGGCGGCAGCCGACCGCACGGTCTCGCCGTCACTCATATCAGACCCCTGTTCCCGATTTGCAAGGATTTACGACATCTTTTCCAGCGTCGCACTCCGCCGCCATGGCTGCGCCCGGAAGGTCTTGACCGGTAGGCTTTCCGTGTGATCTTCAAGCGCATCGGAAACGGCCGGCCGTACCCCGACCACGGCCGGGAAAGCACCCGCCAGTGGGCGGACGTGGCTCCGCGCCCGGTCCGCCTCGATCAGCTCGTGACGACCAAGGGCCAGCTGGACCTGGAGACCCTCCTCGCCGAGGACTCCACCTTCTACGGCGACCTGTTCGCGCACGTGGTCAAGTGGCAGGGCGATCTGTACCTGGAGGACGGCCTCCACCGCGCCGTCCGCGCCGCGCTGCAGCAGCGTCAGGTGCTGCACGCGCGCGTTCTTGAACTGGACTAATGGCCACGGCTTGACCCCAATGGGTTGAACTGAACGCCGGGCAATGATCATCTAGTAGGCATTGGCGCCCCGGCGCACTACGCTGCGCCCATGAGCATGCTTACTCCCCCTGGCATGGGTGGCCAGTATCGGATCACGGGGGACAAGTACCCGCGGATGCGCCGACGAAGCGGGCGTCGCAGGTTCGCGTTCGTGAGCGTCGCCTCCGTGACCGTTCTCGGGCTGATCGGGTGGGGGTCCCTCCAGCTCATCGACATCTACACGGGCGGCAGCAAGGCCACCGCGGCGGACACCAAGGCGGACTGCGCCTCGAAGGTCACGCCCGCGGCGCAGGCCTCGGCCGCGGCCGCCCTCGCGGCCGCGCTGCCGAAGCCCGGTCAGATCACCGTGAACGTCTTCAACGCGACGCCCCGCAGCGGGCTCGCCAAGCAGACGGCCGACGAGCTGAAGAAGCGCGGCTTCAAGATCGGTGACGTGGGCAACGCGACGGCCGCGTACGACAAGAAGGTCGCGGGCGCCGGGATACTGCTCGGTGCCAAGGGTGCCGAACAGGCCGCGCTGCCCGTCCTCAACACCCAGCTCTCCGGCGCCCAGCTGAAGACCGACGGCCGCGCCAAGCCCGCCACGGTCGACCTGATCATCGGCACGGCCTTCAAGGCACTGACGGACAAGGCGGACGCCGACAAGGCGCTGACCGTCCTGAGCCACCCCGAGCCGGCGCCCGCCTCGGCCAAGAAGCACTGCTAGGGGCGCTGCCAGGAGCACTGCTGACGCGCGGACGGGTCCCGCAGCCGGTGACGCCGGCTGCGGGACCCGTTCCGTGGTCGCGGTCGCTCTCGCGCGGAGTTACTCGGCGGCGCCGTACATGCGGTCACCCGCGTCGCCGAGGCCCGGCACGATGTAGCCGTGCTCGTTCAGGCGCTCGTCGACCGAGGCCGTGACCACGGTGACCGGGGTGCCCGCCAGCTCGCGCTCCATGATCTCGACGCCCTCGGGGGCGGCCAGGAGGACCACGGCGGTGACGTCGTCGGCGCCGCGCTTGATCAGCTCCCGGATCGCGGCGACGAGCGTGCCGCCGGTCGCCAGCATCGGGTCCAGGACGTACACCTGACGGCCGGACAGGTCGTCGGGCATCCGGGTGGCGTACGTGGAGGCCTCCAGCGTCTCCTCGTCGCGCACCATGCCCAGGAAGCCCACCTCGGCGGTCGGCAGCAGCCGGACCATGCCGTCGAGCATGCCGAGACCCGCGCGCAGGATCGGCACGACGAGCGGGCGCGGGTAGGAGAGCTTGACGCCCGTGGTCGGGGAGACCGGCGTCACGATGTCGACCTGCTCCGTGCGCACGTCGCGGGTGGCCTCGTAGGCGAGCAGGGTGACCAGCTCGTCGGCCAGCCGCCGGAAGGTCGCGGAGTCGGTGCGCTGGTCGCGCAGGGTGGTGAGCTTATGGGCGACCAGGGGGTGGTCGACGACGTGAAGACGCATGTCCACAACATTAGCGGGGCTCACCGCACCCGCCACTGACCCGCCGGTGACCTGCCGCTGCCCCGCCCGGCAAGGACCTCCGCCCCGCGTCACCCGTCCGCTGGCATCAAACCCCCCGTCGGAGGGAAGGTGGGAGGGACGGACCTGGGGTGGTGTGCCAATGCGGAACCCGCAAGAGGAGTCGTCCGAGCGGCTGGAGACCGACGCCGAGCGCAGGAGGCGGCGGGCCCAGTTCCTGCGCGACCTGGCCGAGGCGCGCGAGCTGCGCGACCGGGTCCAGCCCCGTCGCGCCAAGACCGCCCGCCTGCGCCACGCGATGCGCATGCGCACGTTCCGCTGGTGAGGGGCCTTCGCGCGGCGGCGGACCCGGCGATGAGAGACCTCGCACGGTGACGGACCCCAGCGGTGATGCCCTCCGTGGTGACGGACCCCGGCGGTGATGCCCCTGGTGGCGGCGGGCTTCCGGCGGTGACAGCCCTCCCGGCGTGACGGACCCCGGTGGTGACCTCCCGCGGTGGCGGGCTTCCCGCGGTGACAGCCCTCCCGGCGTGACGGCCTGGCGGTGACGACCTCCCGTCGCGAGCGACGTCCGGTGGTGGCGACCTCGCGCGGTGGCGGACCCTGGTGGTGATGGCCTCCCATAGTGGCGGGCTTTCGGTGGTGACAGCCCTCCCGGCGTGACGGCCTGGCGGGGACGACCTCGCGTCGCGAGATGCCTCCGGCGGTGACGACCTCCCGTCGCGACGGACCTCTGATGGCGACACACCTCCCGTCGGCGGACCTCTGGTGGCGTGACGTGCCTTCCGTCGTGACGGACCTCCGGCGGTGGCGACGTCGCGTCGCGAGAGACGTCCGGTGGTGGCGACCCCGCGCGGTGGCGGACCTGGTGGTGATGGCCCCCCGTCGTGGCGGGCCTCCGGCGGCGGGTGGGCCTCTCGTCGTGGCGGACGCCCTCGGTGGGCCGCGGGGCGCTCGCCGGCCCCTGTGGACGGCCTGCGGCCCGTCACGCGGCCGTCGCGTCCTGGGGACGGGCTCGGACTCGCCGTCGGTCCGTCGCTCCTCCCGGGACGGCCGCTCACGGCCTCAGGGCGGCTTCCGACGACCGCGTGCCCGTGTCACGCCCTCCGGACTGCCTCGGTCCCTCCGTACGCCCGTCAGGACCCCGTAGGGAGCGGCCCCGGCCCCGTTCGCCTTCGTCGGGCCGACACGCCCGCGAGGGGATTTCAGGGCGTGCCCTCGCGCGCCCCGCGCCCCCGGGCCGGGGAAGGACCGTCCGTGACGCCCGCGCCTGACCTGGCGGCGGACCCGCGTTGACAGGGGAACGCGCCCGCGCGGCGGGCGGGGGAGACCGTCCGCCCGGGCGCCGTGGAACGGGGGGCGCACGCGCGACACGAGGGGCCGTGTGGCGGACGTGTCGGGCGGGGAGGTGTCCACGGGGCGCGGACAGCCGCGTACGATCCGCTGTTAGCGATCAGACCGGGCGGACACAGCAGGCCGAAGACGTCCCCTGAACGCTGTCTTTCTGCCACGATTCCGAGTGGGCGGGGCTCGGAGCAGCAGCACTCCTCGCCCACAGCCTCCGCCGGGGGGAACCCCAACCGGCACACCTATGACCAGTGGGAGAGTCACGGTGTACTTCGCCGCACTGCTCGCGCGCACCGAAGACGGGTGGGAAGCGAGCGATACAGAGCTCGACGATGTGGAAACCCTGTCGGATCTGACCGATCTGGCCCGTGAAGTCTCGGACGAGGACACGGTGCTCGTGCTCATCGAGCAGGAGGACGCGTGGTTCGGCGTCGTCCGCGTGGACGGCGAGGAGGATCCCCGTATCTACGTGTCGGACGCCGCCGCGGCCGCCCGTAGCTCGTACGGCGAGATCCTGCTCACGGACGAACTACTAGGACGGGATCCGGGCGACGACGACGCCGACCTGGACTCCCTCGATCTGGACGGTACCGAGGACGGTGAACCAGGGGACTCCGAGGACGACGAGGAGGACCAGGGGAGCGTCTCGGGCGACGCCGTCTCGCACAGCCCCGTCGGGGACCGCTACATCCTCGCGGACCTCGGAGTGAGCGAGAAGGAACTGCTGGCCCTGGACGAAGGCGACGCGCTGAGCACGATCGCCGAGGCCCTGGGGGCGGCAGAGGTCCTGGAGACCGTCCGCTAGGGCCCGTCCGCCGGGACGGACCCCGGGCCTCCGGAAACGGCGGCCCGGCCGGTCCCCTCGGCCGCGCGCCTTCCCCGTACCGGCGAACCGGCCCGTCCAGCGGGCCGGATCCTCGCCCGCCACCGGCCACCCGCCCGCTCCGGGCCGGGCCGGGCCGGGCCGGTGAAAGGGCAGGACGGCGCCGGACACTCACCGGCAGGGGCCTCACCAGGCCCCCCGCACGGATGCCGCACGAGTACCCCAGGGGGCCTCACGCGCCGGTTCGCCGGGCGGCCCTCCCGCCGGACGCCGTGGGATTCGGCTAGGTTCCCCGGGTGAGCACCCCGCGTCAGGCAACCCCGCCGCCCGATCCCGTACGCGACCGGTGGCGGGACCCGATGCGGCTCGCGCTGGACGAGGCGCGGCTGGCGGTCCGGGGCGGTGACGTTCCCGTGGGCGCCGTGGTGCTGTCCGCGGACGGCAGGACCGTGCTGGCGGCCGGACACAACGAGCGCGAGGCCACCGGCGACCCGACGGCGCACGCCGAGGTCCTCGCGCTGCGCCGGGCCGCCGCCCGGCTCGGCGAGTGGCGGCTGTCCGGGTGCACCCTCGTCGTCACCCTGGAGCCCTGCACGATGTGCGCGGGCGCGCTCGTCCAGTCCCGGGTCGAACGGGTCGTGTACGGCGCCCGCGACGAGAAGGCGGGCGCCACCGGCTCCGTCTGGGACGTGGTCCGCGACCGCCGGCTCAACCACCGCCCCGAGGTGATCGAGGGCGTGCTCGCCGCCGAATGCGCCGGCCTGCTCACCGACTTCTTCCGCGACCGCTGACAGACCCGGACGGGCCCGCCCGGCCGTCCGCCCCGTCGTGCGCCCGTCGTCCGCCGAGGGGCCGCCCAACCGGTCCCCCGAAACGGATTTCAGACCACGGCCCACCTTGGGGTAGGGTCTCCCTCGGTAGCGTGTCCGAGCGGCCGAAGGAGCTCGCCTCGAAAGCGAGTGTGGCGCAAGTCACCGAGGGTTCAAATCCCTCCGCTACCGCGGTAGACGAAGGGCCCGATCCTCTGGATCGGGCCCTTCGCGCGTTCCCGGACCGGAAATCGGAACGCGGGAGCGGCCGTCCGATTGCCATACTGCCCCGATGATCACCGTGCCTCCCGCCGTACTGGATTCGTTGCAAGGGCTCGCCTTCGGAGACGCCTTCGGAGACCGCTGGTTCGGCATCCTGCGCCGGGACGGCGAGGCGGCCCTGGAGGCGCGGACGCTGCCCGCCGAGCGGCCGTGGCTGTGGAGCGACGACACCGCCCAGGCCATCGTCCTCGTCCGCGAACTCGCCGAGGGCGGCGGCACCGTCGACCAGGACCGTCTCGCCCTGCGGTTCGCGGCCGCGTACGCCGACGACACGCACCGCGGCTACGGGGCCTCGATGCACGACGTGCTCCGCCGGATCGGCGCGGGCGAGCCCTGGCGCGAGGTGGTCGGCGGACAGTTCGGCGGCCAGGGCTCCTGGGGCAACGGCGCGGCCATGCGCGCCGCCCCGCTCGGCGCCTGGCACGCCGGTGACCTCGACGCGGCCGCCGAGCAGGCCGCCCGTCAGAGCGAGGTCTCGCACCACCACCCGGAGGCCGTCGCCGGGGCCGTGGCGGTCGCCGTCGCGGCGGCGCTGGCCGCCCGCGGCCGGGGCGGGCCCGCTCCCGCCCGGGCGGACTTCCTGCGGGCCGTCGCCGAGCGGCTCCCCGACAGCGACGTCCGGTCGGGGGTGCGGATCGCGGCGCGGATGCCGGAGGGGACGTCGGTCCGGCACGCCGCCGAGGTCCTGGGCTCCGGCTACCGGATGTCGGGGCCCGACACCGTCCCGTACGCCCTGTGGTGCGCCGCGGGGCACCTGGACGACCTGGAGGAGGGCCTGTGGCTCACGGTCGCCGGGCGCGGCGACATCGACACCACCTGCGCCGTCGCGGGCGGGGTGATCGCCGCCCGGACCGGCGTCGCCGGACTTCCCGCGGCCTGGCACGCGGCCCGCGAGCCGCTGCCCCCGGTCGCGCCGTAGCCGCGGGGCGGCGAGGGGCCGACCGGGTGAGGGCGTGGGGGCCGGCGGAGTGACGGCTCGGTGCGCGTCCGGGTGAAGCCGTGGAGGCGGCTCAGCGCAGCCGGCGGGCGGACGGGTGGAGCGAAAGAGTGCGAGCGGGCGGGCGGGCGGATGGGTGGGCCGACTGAGCGACCGAGCGGCGCCTGGACGCGGGCGAGCCCCGGCGCCGCTCGGTCGCCGGGGCTTCTCCCGTACCCGGAAGGGTTCTCCGCTCCCACAGAGGAGGGGGAAGGAGCGATATCGGGGTCGCTCCTCCCCCCACGAAAGGACCCGCAAGTCCACGCCGCCGTCTCGGGGGAAGTCGGGCGGCGAGAACCCCGCAGTGGGGTCCCTCCGGGCCCCGTGGACTCCTGTCGGGTCCTGCCGGGGCTCCCTTCCATCCTGGACCGCGAGAGCGCCGGTCAGGCCCCGCAAAGGACCTCTACCAGCGGGCCGTTGGTCCTTAAAGCGAGCGTGAAGGTTACACTCACCGCCGGCAGCAGGGGGCCGACGGGCGCAGAAGTCACAGGGGAGGCCGCCATGGCGGTGAATTCGAAGAAGATCGCCATCTACGTGCTCGTGGTCTTCGTGCTCTACGTGATCATCACGGATCCGGCCAAGGCCGCCGACTACGTACAGATAGCGTTCGAGGGCATATCGAACGCCGCCGGGGCGATCGGCGACTTCATGACCTGGATCGCCGACGGAGCCAAGAACTGACGCCGGACACCGTCGCCGCCACTGTCACCGTCGCGGCGGGGATTCCGCGCGCCCGGCGCCGGACCGGCCCGCCGACGCGGCGGAGCACCGCCGGACGAAACCGTGAACAAGGCCGCGAACAAGACCGCGAGCACCGCCGCGGCCGCGCGAAGAACCACCTCACCCCCAGGGAGCACCCGTGATCCGCCACCTCGTCCTCTTCAAGCTCAACGAGGGCGTCCGCCGCGAGGACCCCCGTGTCGTCGAGGGCGTCGCCGCCTTCCGCGCGCTCGGCGGCCTGATCCCCGAACTGCGGTTCTGGGAGTGCGACTGGAACATCAGCGACCGGCCCATCGCGTACGACTTCGCGATCAACTCCGCCGTCGAGGACACCGACGCCCTCAAGGCCTACCTGGAGCACCCGGCGCACGTGGCCGGTGTCGCCCTCTGGCGGGAGTTCGCCACCTGGGTGATCGCCGACTACCCGTTCTGACCATTTTTGATCGCACACTCTTACCGAGCCCTTGACCGCAACCGGTCAGGGGTTTTCGACGTCCTGGACCCCGTCCACCTCCAACTCACCGCCAACTCAACCCCAACACGGCGTTATGCGGTGCTTGCACACAGTGCACATGTCTTGTGATGCTATGACCGCTTTTGAGGGATGAATTGACGGATATGTTGACGGTTCGTTGACGAACGAAGAGGTGGCGTTGACCGTGTCGGCCAGTACTGCGCCGCCCCAGGAGGAAGCCCCGGCCATCGCCAGGGCGACGGCCCTCCCGTCCGCCCCTGCGCCCTCCCCGGTCCGCCCCCTGACGCAGACTCCGGCACCGAACCCCGCATCCGGCCCCGGCACCGCCACCGGCCCCACGACGGGCCTCACCGCCGCCACCCCGGCCGCCGTCACAACGACCACCGCGACAGCCACGACCACCAGCGTCCCCGCCGCGCCCTCCGCCCCCGCCCAGGACCCCCCGGTCGACCCCGCGACCGAGCCCGCGACCGGCCCCGCGCCGGTGCAGGAGGTCGCTCCCGAGCGGCGCCGCGGTGCCGACACCCGCGCCCTCACCCAGGTGCTCTTCGGCGAACTCAAGGTGCTGGATCCGGGAACCCCCGAGCACAACCGGGTCCGCGGCGCCCTCATCGAGGCCAACCTGCCCCTCGTCCGGTACGCGGCGGCCCGCTTCCGCTCCCGCAACGAGCCGATGGAGGACGTGGTCCAGGTCGGCACCATCGGCCTGATCAACGCCATCGACCGCTTCGACCCGGACCGGGGCGTGCAGTTCCCGACCTTCGCGATGCCCACGGTCGTCGGCGAGATCAAGCGGTACTTCCGCGACAACGTCCGCACCGTCCACGTGCCCCGCCGGCTGCACGAGCTGTGGGTGCAGGTGAACAGCGCCACCGAGGACCTGACGACCGCGTTCGGGCGCTCGCCCACCACCGCGGAGATCGCCGAACGGCTGCGCATCACCGAGGAGGAGGTGCTCTCCTGCATCGAGGCCGGCCGCTCGTACCACGCGACCTCCCTCGAAGCGGCCCAGGAGGGCGACGGACTCCCGGGGCTCCTCGACCGGCTCGGCTACGAGGACCCCGCGCTCGACGGGGTCGAACACCGCGACCTCGTACGGCATCTGCTCGTACAGCTGCCCGAGCGCGAGCAGCGGATCCTGCTGCTCCGCTACTACAGCAACCTCACCCAGTCACAGATCAGCGCAGAACTGGGCGTTTCCCAGATGCACGTGTCAAGGCTCCTCGCCCGCAGCTTCGCGCGTCTCCGATCCGCAAACAGGATCGAGGCGTAACCGAAAAGAGCTAATCGCTCAAGGCCGATTTTTACGTCGGTTCAGCGCTGAAAATCCGTCAGACCCCCTTTTTCCAGGGCCGATCCACCCTCTACATGTCGACAAGTCTCTACAGCGTGTTGCCGACATGTGACATTCTTCCGGGAGCGCGTTTGCCGCGGCCTCGCCTCCGGTATTCAGGTGGAGGCTGCGTTCCTCCGACGGGAGCGACTGCCGCGACCGTCCGCGACCCAAAGGGGGTGGCATGTCCGCAGATCAGGGCAGCTCGAAGGTGCTCACGCTCACGAAGAGCGACGCAGTGCCCGAGGCGCACGCCGCGCTTCACGATGTCCCTGCCGCCGAGGCCCCGGAAGCCGTTCTGGTCCCCGAGTCCTCGGGCGCCATCGACACCCGGACCCTGTCCCGCTCCCTCTTCCTGCGGCTCGCCGCACTCACCGAGAACAGCCCGGAGCACGGCTACGTCCGGGACACCCTCATCGAGCTCAACCTCCCGCTCGTCCGGTACGCGGCGGCCCGCTTCCGCTCCCGCAACGAGCCGATGGAGGACATCGTCCAGGTCGGCACCATCGGCCTGATCAAGGCGATCGACCGCTTCGACTGCGAACGCGGGGTCGAGTTCCCGACCTTCGCGATGCCGACGGTCGTCGGTGAGATCAAGCGGTTCTTCCGCGACACGTCCTGGTCGGTCCGCGTCCCGCGCCGCCTCCAGGAGCTCCGTCTGGCCCTCACCAAGGCCAGCGACGAGCTGTCGCAGCGGCTGGACCGCTCGCCGACGGTGGCCGAACTCGCCACGGCGCTCGGGGTGTCCGAGGAGGACGTGGTCGACGGTCTCGCCGTCGGCAACGCGTACACGGCGTCGTCGCTCGACTCGCCCGCCCCCGAGGACGACGGCGGCGAGGGCTCCCTCGCGGACCGCCTCGGCTACGAGGACACCGCGCTGGAGGGCGTGGAGTACCGCGAGTCGCTCAAGCCCCTGCTCGCCAAGCTGCCGCCCCGCGAGCGCCGGATCATCATGCTCCGCTTCTTCGCGAACATGACCCAGTCCCAGATCGGCGAGGAGGTCGGCATCTCGCAGATGCACGTCTCGCGGCTCCTCACCCGCACGCTGGCGCAGCTGCGCGAGGGCCTCATCTCCGACTGATCCTCGCACGCAGGTTCATAATTGACGGGTCGTCAGCCACACTGGCGCGATGCGTCACGAGCCGATGCGTCATGATCCGACCGGCCGCCGCCGAGGTGCCCTGCTGGGCGCCTCGGCGGCCGTGCTGTGTCTGGGCGGGGTTCTGGCCGCGTGCGGAGGCGGCGGAAGCGACGGCTACACGGCCGTCGGTGCCGCGGACGGCTCCGCGCGATCGCCCGGGGCGGTGGCGCCCTCGGGCGATGTGTCCCTGGCCCCGTTGGACGGCGGGGCTCCGGGCGGATCCAACACCCCGGGAAACACGGCGGGTTCGGGGGGCGGGGCCCCGGTCGGCAGCTCGGGCGCTTCGTCGGCGGGCGGCACGAACGACACGGCCGGTTCAGCGGGTCCGGCCGCCGGTTCCGCCGGTACGGGAGGCCCGGCCACCGGCGACGGCGGCTCCGGGGCGGCCGGCGCGGGAAGCAAGGGGAGCGGCAGCGGGTCCTCTTCGCCCTCCGGCGGGAACGCCGGCGGCGGCTCCGGCCGTACGGGAGGGAGTTCGGGAGGAACCTCGGGAGGGAGTTCGGGCGGCTCCCCGGGGACGACCGCACCGACGCCGACGGCGAGCGCCGGTCCCGCGGTGCTCTCCGTGGAGGACACCTCGCGCGCGGTCACCGACCGGCGGTGGTGCGAGAAGGTGACCGTCTCGTTCGCCAACACCGGCGGTACGGCGGTGCGTTCGGGCACGGTGACGTTCGGGACCCATGTCATCGGGTCGCTCGGGATCGACTGGGCGACGATCCGCTCGGCCGAGGACCTCCCGGTGCCGATCGCCCCCGGCGCGACCAGGAGCCGGACCTGGACGGTGTGCGTCGACTCCTGGCGGGTGCCGCTGGGCATGCACGTCGAGACACGGGACGTGTCCGTCCGGTGGGAGTAGGGGCGCGGCCCCGCCGGGTCACGCCGTCCCGTCCCTCGCCCGGGTCACGCCGCCGTGCTCGTCACCGGTCCCGCCCGGCCGGGGATCCGGCCGTACGGGACCGTCCGGTCACATGAAGGCGAGATAGGCCACCGCGGCGACGACTGCGACGGCGAGGACGACGCCGACGATCAGGCCCACGCGCGGACCCGCGGGAGCGGCCGCCTGCTGCTGCCGGCCCTGGGGGGCCTCGTCGACGAACGCACGGAACATCTGAGTGCTGCCCGCGGGGTCGTAGTTGCCCTCGGGGCCCTGGGTGTTTGCCATAGGCCGGACCCTAGCGAATACGCGGGTGCCGCCCAAGTGCCGGGTTCCCCTTCACACCGGTTCTCACCACTCTCCCCATCCGTCACCCCCACCCGCACGTTCCCGTTCGCCAACACTTGCCTTTACCAACTTTTTATCCCTGAAGTCCCGAACTCGTTTGCCTGCGGCAACCAACTTCTTTATGGTTGCCCTAAGCAACGAATAAAGGGGGTGCGATGGCCGGGCAGGCGCAGTACGAGGAACTGGCCCGCCAGCTCAGCGCCATCGGTGCCGTGAAGCGGGACATGGGCCGGATCCTGCCGCCCGACTGCCCCGCGGGCTCCGCCGCCGTGCTCACCCTGCTCGGCCGGTACGGACCGATGCGGATGAGCAGGCTCGCGGAGCTGCTCTCCGTGGACATGTCGGTGACCAGCCGCCATGTGGCGCACGCCGCCGACCGGGGCTGGATCGAACGGTCCCCGGACCCGGCCGACAAGCGCTCGCGCATCCTGCGCCTCACCGGGGCCGGGCACGCACAGCTCCACGAGCTGTCCCTGCGCACGTCACGGCTGCTCTCCGACCGGCTGAGCCACTGGTCCGACGACGAGGTCGGGCAGCTCATCGAGCTGATGGGCCGGCTGCGCGAGAGCTTCGGCGACTGCCGTTCCCCGCACCGGGCTTCCGCGCCCCCTCCCCCGTACGCGACAGACGTATCAGAACCGACCACCCGTACACCCGCGTAGACAGAAGAAAAGGAACCCCATGGCAACGACCACACCAGCCGGTGTGCGGGGCTCTCACGCCAAGCACGGAGGCGCCGACGGCGCTCCGATGACGCACCGGCAGATCATGGAGGCGCTCTCCGGGCTGCTGCTCGGCATGTTCGTCGCGATCCTGTCGTCGACGATCGTCACCAACGCCCTCCCCCGCATCATCGGCGACCTGGGCGGCGGCCAGTCCGCCTACACCTGGGTCGTCACCGCCTCGCTGCTCGCCATGACGGCGACCACGCCCCTGTGGGGCAAGCTCTCCGACCTGTACAGCAAGAAGGCGCTCGTCCAGATAGCGCTGATCATCTACGTGCTGGGGTCGGCCGCCGCGGGTCTGTCCCAGAACCCCGGCATGCTCATCGCCTGCCGTGTCGTGCAGGGCGTCGGCGTCGGCGGCCTGTCCGCCCTCGCGCAGATCGTGATGGCCGCGATGATCTCCCCGCGCGAGCGCGGGCGCTACTCCGGCTACCTGGGCGCGACGTTCGCCGTCGCAACCGTCGGCGGCCCGCTGCTCGGCGGTGTCATCACCGACACCAGCTGGCTCGGCTGGCGCTGGTGCTTCTACGTCGGTGTGCCGTTCGCGGTCATCGCGCTGATCGTGCTCCAGAAGACCCTGCACCTGCCCGTCGTGAAGCGGGACGTGAAGGTCGACTGGGCCGGCGCGTTCTTCATCTCCGCCGCGGTCTCGCTGCTGCTGGTCTGGGTCACCTTCGCCGGTGACAAGTACGACTGGGTCTCCTGGCAGACGTACGCGATGGTCGGCGGCGCGATCGTCCTCGGCCTGCTGTTCGTACTGGTCGAGTCCCGGGCGAGCGAGCCGATCATCCCGCTGCGGCTGTTCCGCAACCGCACGATCACCCTCTCCTCCCTCGCCTCGCTCTTCGTGGGCGTCGCGATGTTCACCGGCACCGTCTTCTTCAGCCAGTTCTTCCAGCTCGCGCGGGACAAGTCCCCGACGATGTCGGGTGTCATGACGATCCCGATGATCGGCGGTCTGTTCATCTCGTCCACGGTCTCCGGCCAGGTCATCACCAGGACCGGCCGGTGGAAGTACTGGCTCGTCTCCGGCGGCTTCCTGGTCACCGCGGGTCTCGGCCTGCTGGGCACGATCCGCTACGACACGCCCTACTGGCACATCGCGATCTTCATGGCGCTGCTGGGCCTGGGCGTCGGCATGATGATGCAGAACCTGGTGCTGTCCACGCAGAACCAGGTGGCACCGGCCGACCTGGGCTCGGCCAGCTCCACGGTGACCTTCTTCCGCTCCCTCGGCGGCGCCGTCGGCGTCTCCGCGCTCGGCGCGGTCATGGCCACCCGTATCACCGACTACGCCAAGGACGGCCTGACCCACCTCGGTCCCAAGTACGCCGCCCTCGCAGCCGGTTCGGACTCCAGCTCCAGCATCCCGGACATGAACAAGCTGCCCGCGCCGCTGCGGAACGTGATGGAGAGCGCGTACGGGCACGGCATCGCGGACGTCTTCCTGATCGCCTCCGCCATGGCGCTGGTCGCCTTCCTGATCGTGCTGTTCATCAAGGAGGTCCCGCTGCGGACGTCCGGCGCGCTGGCCCAGGCAGCCGCGGAGAAGTCCGGCGAGCCGGTCGGCGAGGCGCCCGTCGCCGAGGCCGTCGAGGCCGCGGCCACCGCCGCCCTCGCCCCGGCCGTCGCCACCACCGAGGCCCTCTCCGAGGCGGTCCCCGAGGCCGCGGCCGAGGGCACGCAGCGGCTCGCCGCGGTCGCCACCGCGACCCGGGAGGACGACCCGCTGCCCGCCTCCGGCGGCATCGGCGTGCACGGCCAGGTCCGCGGCGCCGAGAGCGCGCCCGTCCCCCAGGCCGCGGTCACGCTGATCTCGCCCGAGGGACGCCAGCTCGGCCGCTCGGTCGCCCAGGCCGACGGCTCCTACGCGGTGGACGCGCCCGGCGTGGGCTCCTACGTCCTGATCGCCTCCGCCGACGGCTACCAGCCGCAGGCCTCGACGATCGTCGTCAACGGCGAACCGCTCGCGTACGACATCCTGCTGAGCGGCACCAGCGGGCTGAGCGGTGTCGTCCGGGCCGCCGAGGGCTCCTGCCCGGTCAAGGACGCGATGGTCGTCGTGACCGACGTCCGCGGGGACGTGCTGGCCACCGGAACCACCGGTGAGCAGGGCGAGTTCGCGTTCGCCGAGCTGGTGCCCGGCGTCGTGACGGTCGCGGTGAACGCCGCGGGCCACCGGCCGCGGGCGCTGCCCGTCGAGGTCGGCGGCACCGGGGTCACCCGGGTCGAGGTCGACCTGGAGGCCGGCGCCCTGGTCCAGGGTGTCGTACGGGCGCCGCACGGCCCGCTGGCCGACGCCCGCGTGACGCTGGTGGACGCGGCCGGGAACGTGGTCGGCACGGCCAGGACCGGCGGCGACGGGGCGTACGCCTTCACCGATCTGGACGGCGGCGAGTACACCGTCATCGCGGCGGGCTACCCGCCGGTGGCGACCGCGCTGACCGTCGGCCGTGGAACGGACGACCACGACATCGAACTCGCCCACCCCGGCGAGTAGTCCGAGCCCCGGCCCGTGGGGATGCGCGCACTCTGAGCGGAGGTGCGCCCCCCACGGGCCGGTTTTCATTGGTACA
The DNA here is from genome assembly GCF_042725875.1 of Streptomyces sp. NPDC127038. Lineage (NCBI taxonomy): Bacteria > Bacillati > Actinomycetota > Actinomycetes > Kitasatosporales > Streptomycetaceae > Streptomyces > Streptomyces sp. NPDC127038. The sequence continues at coordinate 24,473 of NZ_JBHXDQ010000075.1, forward strand.
CCGCAAGGAGTTACTGCCATGGGCTTGACCGCGAAGATCCGCACACGGGACGGATGGGCCGTGTCGCACGCGGTCGTCACGGTGACCGACTCGGCCGGGGCGCAGGTGCTGCGGGCCGAGGCGGACCCCGACGGGTCCGTGCACGACACCACGAGCCTGGCGCCGGGCGCCTACACGGTGATCGTGACCGCGCTCGGCTACGCGCCCGCCGCCTCCGGCGCCATCGTCACGGCGGCCGGCCGCGCCGAGGTCGGCCAGGTGACGCTGGCCCGCCGCGGCGGCACCGAGCTGCCCCCGCCGGGACCGTGGACCATCGACCCGGCGCACTCCTCCGTCGGCGCGGTCGCCCGGCACCTGGGGATCTCCAGCGTGCACGGCCGCTTCACGGAGTTCACCGGCCGCATTGAGATCGCCCCGGACCAGGTGACCGCCTCCCGCGTGGAGGCGACGATCACGGCCGCCTCCATCGACACCGGCAACGGCATGCGCGACGGCCATCTGAGGTCGCCGGACTTCCTGGACACCGAGAAGTACCCGCTGATCACCTACCGCTCGACGGGCCTGACCCCGGCCGGCCCCGACCGCTGGACCGTGCACGGCGAGCTCACCCTGCACGGTGTCGTACGGCCCGTCGACCTCGACCTCGCCTACCTCGGCACCGGCGCCGACCCCTGGGGCGGCACCCGCGCCGCGTTCCGGGCGAGCGCCGAACTGCACCGCGAGGACTTCGCCCTCCACTACAACCAGATCGTCCAGGCGGGCATCTCCGCCATCGGCACGACCCTGAGGGTGGAGCTGGACATCCAGGCGGTGCAGGGGGAGTCGCTGCCGGCCGTCTGAGCCCCGCTCACTCGCCCTCGCTGGCGTCGACGATCCGCCGGGCCAGGTCACGGAGCTTGACGTTCTCCCGCTGGGAGGTGCGCACGAGGCTGTCGAACGCCTCGGACGCGTCGATGTCGAGCCGCTCCATGAGGATGCCCGTGGCCTGGCCGATCAGATCGCGGGTGCGCATCGCCTCGGTGAGCTGCTCCCGCAGCGTCGCCGAGTCCAGCGCGATGCCCACGTGCGCGGTGAACAGCCGCCCTATCCGGGTGGCCGACTCGTCGAAGGCGCGGGGCGCCCGCGCGTACGCCGTCAGGACGGTCAGCCTGCGCCGGTCGGCCCGCAGCCGCAGCGACAGCACCGACCGCAGTCCGAGGCCCGACAGCGCGCGGTCCCCGTCGCCGTCCGCCGCGGCGCTGTCCTCGATCCGGGCCACCGGCGCCGTCCACAGCCGGTTCCAGTACGGGTGGTGCTCACGGCCCGCGTTCAGCGCGTCGGCGGAGCGGACGACCTCGTCCGTCCAGGCCAGTGTCCGCCGGTGGGCCTTCGGCTCGATGACGGAGATCCCGGCGTACTCGACGCCCGGGAGGATGCGCACCGCCAGCCGGACGGCCGTGTGCAGGGTGGCGTGCGGGCTCGATGTCTCGTGCAGCTGCTGGGCCGCGGCCGTGAGGCCCTCGGCCAGCTCGAAACCCGTATCAGGACAGGACAATTCGGAAAAATCAGACGCAGCCACCACGAACCTCTTCGGCATGCACGGCCACACGGCCATGCGCAGGAGAGCTCCGCAGCACATTCCCGACTGCGAGCACAGGACGAAGAGCACTTTAGCCGCTCCGATGAGCTGTGGCGCCGCCCGTCGGCGCAGCCCGCGGGCGACCGGCCCGCCCGAGGCCTACGCTGATCGCATGGCACCCCACATCGCGACGAACACCTCCGTCTCCCTGGACGAGTTGCTGGACTTCGTACGTCCCCGCCACCGGGCGATCCTGCTCACCCGCCGGGCCGACGGCGGCCCCCAGGGTTCCCCTCTGACCTGTGGTGTCGACGACGCGGGCCGGATCGTCGTCTCGACGTACCCCGAGCGCGCCAAGACCCGCAACGCCAAGCGGGACGAGCGGGTGAGCCTGGTCGTCCTGAGCGACGAGTGGAACGGGCCCTGGGTCCAGATCGACGGCACCGCCGAGGTCATCGACTCCCCGGACTCCGTCGAGCCGCTCGTCGAGTACTACCGGAACATCGCCGGCGAACATCCCGACTGGGACGAGTACCGCGAGGCCATGCGCAAGCAGGCCAAGTCGATCATCCGTGTCACCCCGACCCGCTGGGGCCCGGTGGCCACCGGCGGCTTCCCGGCCCACCTGGCCCCTTAGAGCGGGTCACCGGGCCCAGGGGCTCAGTCGCGGGGCACCTTGGCCTCGATCCCCGCGATCAACAGCTCCAGCCCGAAACCGAAGTCCCGCTCCCCGCTCTCGACCGTCCCCGCCCCGTACACGAACTGGAGCACGGCCGCCGTCGCCCCCGGCCGGCCGTCCGCCGGCATCCCGGCGTCCCGGACCACCTGCCCCACCCGCGAGGTGAACGCCGTGGAGCACGGCCCGATGTTCAGGAAGTCGCCGGTCAGCGTCGTGACCCAGGGGTGGCGCGCCAGCAGCCCCCGGTACCCGGCCGCCAGCGTCCGCAGCTGATCACGCCAGTCCTCCTTCGACTCGGCGTCCGGCAGGCCCAGTTCACCGAAAGCGGCGTCGAGCGCGAGCTCCAGCAGATCGTCCTTGGTGTCGACGTACCAGTACACGGACATCGCCGTGACGTTCAGTTCGGCCGCCAGCCGCCGCATGGAGAACCTGGCCAGCCCCTCCGCGTCCAGCAGCCGCACCGTGGCGGCGGTGATCCGTTCCCGGTCGAGCCCGGACGGCTGGCCGCCGTGACGGACACCCCTGCCCCGGGGCGCCCTTCCCTCCAGCCAGACACTCGTCCGCGCCGGCCGCTCCGCCCCGTCGGCTGCCCTCACCATGGCGCACCTTCCTAGGAACTCGAACCGCGTCGCGGGCCGGAACGTCCCGGACCACCCTCCTCGACGATGCTAAGCGGGCACTTCAGGGACATGACCCCCACTCCGTCCGAAATCCGGCCCTCGTACGAAAGAGCGGTGGCCCGGAGCGAGTTCGCTCCGGGCCACCGTCACCGTCCGCCCGCCGGGGCCGTGCCGCGGCTCCGGGTCAGTTGCCGCCGGTGGGCTGCGTCAGGTCGTAGAAGGTGGCCGAACCCACCGTCACCTTCTTGAAGTTGGCCGTGACCCACGAGCTGATCTGCGAGGAGGTGGAGGTGGTGCCGGAGGCCGCGCCGCCCGCGCCGCCCGCGCCGCCCTCCGTTCCGCCGCCCATTCCGCCCATGCCTCCGCCCATTCCGCCGCCCGAGATGAAGTAGTGGATCTTTCCGTCCGTCACGTACTTCTTGAACTGGGCCAAGGTCGGTGACGGGTCGGTGCCGTTGAAGCCGCCGATCGCCATCACCGGTTTGCCTGTGGCCAGTTGGTAGCTGGCGGAGTTCTGGGAACCGATCGCTGCGGCCGCCCAGGTGTAGTCCCCCGCGTTCTTCGACAGCAGCGCCTCGGCCGCCGAGCCGACGGAGGCGCCGTTCAGCAGTCCGCCCGCGCCACCGCCGCCGGGCATACCGCCCTCGCCCGTACCGCCGCCGGGCATGCCGCCCTGCCGGTTCCAGCCCTGGCCGTTGCCGTTGCCCTGCCGGCTCTGGCCGGGGAGGCCACCGGTGCCGCCCGTCGGAGGCTGGAAGTTGCCCCCGCCCTGCCCGGCGTTGGGCATTCCGCCGGTGCCGTTCCCGGGGTTCTGGCCGCCGCCGGGGAACCCGCCGCGCGTACCGCCACCGGGGAAGCCGCCCCGGCCGCCCATCATGCTCGCCCCGGCCGGACCGGCCGTCACGATGGAGCCGGTGTGCCCGGTGTCCACCGTGGAGAGCGAGTACGCCGTCGGGCCGGCGAGCGCCGCCACGAAGCCGAGGCCGGCCGCCGCGAGGGCGAGCCGCCTGCCCAGCCTGGCCGCGAAGACCAGACCGAGCGCGCCGATCAGACCGCCGACGAGGACCAGCCACTTGAGCCACGGCAGATAGTCGGGGGTGCGGTTGAGGAGCACATAGCCCCAGGCCGCGGTCGCGGTGACCGCGCCGGCGAGGGTGAGCGAGGCCCACAGCCTGCCCCGCTCCTCCCAGAGCACCGTCGCGCCCATGCCGACCAGGGCGGCGATGTAGGGGGCCAGGGCCACCGTGTAGTACTGGTGGAAGATCCCGGCCATGTAGCTGAAGACCAGCGCGGTCGTCAGCAGCGCGCCGCCCCAGGCGAGGAACGAGGAACGGACCAGGTCGGTCCGCTTCGCCCGGCGGGTCAGGACGAGGCCGCCCACCAGCAGGATCAGGGCCGCCGGGAGCAGCCAGGAGATCTGGCTGCCGATCTCGGAGTTGAACATCCGGTTCCAGCCGGTCTCGCCCCACATCCCGGTGCCGCCGCCCCCGCCCCCGCCCCCGACGCTGCCGGTCTCGTCGCCGTTGATGCGGCCCAGGCCGTTGTAGCCGAAGGTCAGCTCCAGGAAGGAGTTGTTCTGCGATCCGCCGATGTACGGGCGGGAGGACGCGGGCCACAGTTCGACGATCGCGACCCACCAGCCGCCGGCGACCACCATGGCGGCCGCCGAGAGGCCGAGCTGCGCGAACCGCTTGCGCACGGTCACCGGCGCGCAGACCGCGTACAGCACGGCCAGCGGCGGCAGGATCAGGAACGCCTGGAGCGTCTTGGTGAGGAAGGCGAGACCGACCGCGGCGCCCGCCCACAGGAGCCACTTGGTCCGGCCGTCCTCCAGGCCGCGGATCACGCAGTAGACCGTGACGGTCATGAGCAGCGCGAGCATCGCGTCCGGGTTGTTGAACCGGAACATCAGCGCGGCGACCGGGGTGAGCGCGAGCACGGCGCCGGCGATCAGACCCGCGGACGCGCTGAACCGGCGGCGTACGGCCGCGTACAGGACACCGACCGTGGCCACGCCCATCAGCACCTCGGGGACGAGGATCGCCCAGGAGGAGAGACCGAAGATCCGTACCGACAGGGCCATCGGCCACAGCGAGGCCGGGGGCTTGTCGACGGTGATGGCGTTGGCCGAGTCGAGCGAGCCGAAGAAGAACGCCTTCCAGCTCTGGCTTCCGGCCTGGACGGCCGCGGAGTAGAAGGAGTTGGCGTACCCGGAGGCGCTCAGGCCGTACAGGTACAGCACCGCGGTGGCGAGCAGCAGGCCGAGGAAGGCGGGGCGCGCCCAGCGCGGGTCCTCGGGCCGGCCGCTCCAGACCCGGCGCGGGAAGGGCAGGTCGGGCTCGCCGGGCCCTGGGGCCACCGGCGGCGTGTGCTCCGGGGGAGGCGTGGACGCGGCCGGCCCCCAGGCTGGTGCGGAGCCGGGGCTGGTGCTCTTACGGGCGGGGGCGCCTGTCCCGGTGCTCGTACCGACGGGGAGGCCGGTCCCCGCGCTCGTACCCGCGGGGAGGCCGGTCCCCGCGCTCGTACCGGCGGGGAGGCCGGTCCCGGGGCTCGTGTCGGGCTGTGTCGTCATCGCGCGTTCCTCGGATCGTGGTCGTGCGGGCGCACCGCCTGCAACTGCATGGTCGAATCCCGCCGGGCCCGTTCCACGGCGTCGTCGGCGCGGAGGGGGGCCGTGTCGTACGGGGAGGGGGAAGGGGCCGCGGCCGGGCGCTGCGGCAGCGGCGGATGGGCGTCAGCGCCCTGCCGTACCGCCGCCGGGTGGAACCGCGTGTCCGGCCGGTGCGGGGCCGGCTCGCGGGACGGCGGCTGCCCCGCGTCCCGCCGGTCGGGGAAGACCCAGGCACGGAACAGCAGGAAGCGCAGCACGGTCGCCGCGAGGTTGGCGGCGATGAGCACCGCCAGCTCGGTGGAGTGCGACGGATCGTCCGTCGCCGCGTTGAGGGCGGCGAGGGAGCCGCTGGTCAGGGCGAGGCCGATGCCGAAGACGACCAGGCCCTGCGCCTGGTGCCGGACGGCACCGCCCGGGCCGCGTACGCCGAAGGTGAGCCTGCGGTTGGCCGCCGTGTTGGCGACGGCCGACACGAGCAGCGCGAGCGCGTTGGCCGCCTGCGCCCCGGAGAAGGAGCGGAAGCCGCTGTAGAGCAGCAGGTAGAAGAGGGTCGACAGGCCGCCGACGACGCAGAATCCGACGAGCTGGCGGGCCAGGCCCTTGGGTACGTCGGTCAGTTCGCGGTCGCGCGGGTCGTCCCCGAAGGGCCGGGTGAGCCGGTCGAGCGACAGGGAGCCGGTGGCGAGGGCGCGTCCCACCCGCCACACGCCCTTGAGGTCGTCCGTCGCGGTCTTCACGATGTGGACGGTCGAGTCGGGGTCGTCGACCCAGTCGACGGGCACCTCGTGGATGCGCAGCCCGGCCCGCTCCGCCAGCACCAGCATCTCGGTGTCGAAGAACCAGCCGGTGTCCTCGACCAGGGGCAGCAGCTCCTGGGCCACGTCACGGCGGATCGCCTTGAAGCCGCACTGGGCGTCGGAGAAGCGGGCCTGGAGCGAACCGCGCAGGATCAGGTTGTACGTACGGCTGATGAACTCCCGTTTGGCGCCCCGCACCACCCGTGAGGAGCGGGACAGCCGCGAACCGATCGCGAGGTCCGAGTGACCGGAGATCAGCGGGGCCACCAGCGGAAGCAGCGCGTTCAGGTCGGTGGACAGGTCCACGTCCATGTACGCGAGGACCGGGGCGTCGGACGCCGACCACACGGTCCGCAGCGCCCGGCCGCGGCCCTTCTGCTCCAGCCGGAAGGACCTGACCTCCGGGATCCGCTCCGCCAGCCGCGCGGCCACCTGGGGCGTGGTGTCCGTGGACGCGTTGTCCGCCACCGTGATGCGGAACGCGTACGGGAACGTGCGCTTGAGGTGCTCGTGCAGTCTGAGCACACATGGCTGGAGGTCCTTCTCCTCGTTGTAGACGGGGATCACTACGTCCAGGACAGCCGTTCCGGCGTCTGTGGCCGGGAGGTGCTCCCGCGCCGGCAGGTTGCCGGGAGAAGAGTCGGTTCGCATGGGAACGACTCTCGTCAAGTGCCCTGTCGCACCCATGTGGTGGTGCTGTGCTGTGCCTGTGAGTGCGATTGCCACGATGTTTCGGGGTGGATCGCGGGCAGATGCAGCGTGAACACGGTCCTGCCGGGGACGCTGTCGACGGTCACGGCGCCCTGGTGCGCGGCCGCGACGGCCTGCACGATGGCGAGCCCGAGACCGGTCGAGCCGGAGGCGCGCGAGCGGGAGGAGTCGCCGCGCGCGAACCGTTCGAAGACGCGGGGAAGCAGGTCGGGCGGGATGCCCGGGCCGTCGTCCTGGACGTCCACGCACAGCCACGGCCCGTGCCGGTGCACCCGTGCGGTGACGGTGGTCCCCGGCGGGGTGTGGGTGCGGGCGTTGGCGAAGAGGTTGACCATGACCTGCTGGAGGCGGGCGGCGTCCGCCGACACCAGGGCGGGCTCCTCGGGCAGTTCGAGCCGCCAGTTGTGGCCGCGCCCGGCGGCCCGGGCGTCGCTGACCGCGTCGATCACCAGGGGAACGAGATCGGTCTGCTCGTGCTGGAGCGGCCGGCCTGCGTCGAGCCGGGCGAGCAGCAGCAGGTCCTCCACGAGCAGGGTCATCCGGCCGGCCTCGGACTCGATCCGCCCGAGCGCGTGCCGGGTGTCGGGTCCGGTCTCCTCACGGCCGCGTCTGGTCAGTTCGGCGTACCCGCGGATGGAGGCCAGCGGGGTGCGCAGCTCATGGCTGGCGTCGGCGACGAACTGCCGTACGCGCATCTCGCTCTGCTGGCGTGCGTGCAGCGCTCCGTGGATGTGGTCGAGCATGCGGTTGAGTGCCGCCCCGACCTGCCCGACCTCGGTGTGCGGGTCGGACTCGGACTCGGGGACCCGCTCGTAGAGGGTGACCTCGCCGGTGTGCAGGGGGAGTTCGGAGACGCGGGTGGCGGTCGCGGCGACCCTGCGCAGGGGGCGCAGGGCGAGACCGACGATGACGGTGCCCGCGATCCCGGCGGCGACGAGTCCGGCGCCGGTGATGCTGGCCTCGACGAGGATGAGGGTGTCGACGGTGTTGTTCACGGCTGCCGTGGGCAGGGCGACGTAGTAGCTGCCATGAGCACCGGTCACGTACATGACGTAGTACTCGCCCAGGCTCGGAATGTCCGTGGTGTGCGGGTCGCCGTCCTTGGCGACGGCGGCGAGCGCGGCCTTCTGGGCGTTGTCGAGCGCGACGGCCTTCATCCGCTGGAAGCCGACGCTGCTGCTGGACTGCTCCGCGGCGACGACCGCCTCGCCGACCGCACCGTCCGTGCCGACCTGGGCCGCTATGGTCTTCGTCTGCGTCCCGCCCATGGTGACGAAGACATCGAGCCTGTTCTCGTCGGAAGAGCCGGGGAGGGAAGCCGGCGCCCCGTCACCGTTCGGCTTGCCGGGATCCTGGCTCGTGCCGCCCGGGTTCGCGCCCCGCAGGTTTCCGGGAGGACCCGTGAGCCGTCGGCCCGCGTCGGTGACCTGCGACTCCAACTGCTTGTACAGGTGCCGGTCCAGCGCGATGGTCGTGACCGTGCCGATCATGGCGCAGACCACGGCGATGAGTGCCACCGCCGAGACGACGAGCCGCGACCGCAGGGTCCGTGGCTGTCGTGCTCGCCTTCTCTGCGTTCGCGGCCGTCGTCGTCCGCTCATGACGTGGCGGGCTTGATCAGGTATCCGGCCCCACGCCGGGTGTGGATCATCGGCTCGCGCCCCGCGTCGATCTTGCGGCGCAGATACGAGATGTAGAGCTCGACCACATTGGCCTGGCCGCCGAAGTCGTACGACCACACACGGTCGAGTATCTGCGCCTTGCTCAGCACCCGGCGCGGATTGCGCATCAGGAAGCGCAGCAGCTCGAACTCGGTGGCGGTGAGGTGGATGTTGGCCCCGCCGCGCGACACCTCGTGGCTGTCCTCGTCCAGGGTGAGGTCCCCGACGACGAGCACGGAGTCGGACCGCCGGTCGGCGGCGCCCGAGCGCCGGATCAGACCGCGCAGCCGGGCCACGACCTCCTCCAGGCTGAACGGCTTGGTGACGTAGTCGTCGCCGCCCGCGGTGAGGCCCGCGATCCGGTCCTCGACCGCGTCCTTCGCCGTCAGGAACAGGACCGGGACGTCGGGCTGCTCACGGCGGAGCCGGCCGAGCACCGTCAGGCCGTCCATGTCGGGCAGCATCATGTCGAGCACGACGGCGTCGGGCCGGAACTCGCGCGCGGTCTGCACCGCGCCCGTCCCGTCACCCGCGCTGCGGATCTGCCAGCCCTCGTAGCGAAGGGCCATGGACAGCAGCTCGGTGATCGACTGCTCGTCGTCCACCACCAGCACGCGGACGGGGCTCCCGTCCGGCCTCAGCAGTTCGGTGCGCCCCTGGGGCGAGGTCGTGGTCATAGCGGACACCTTGGTGCGCGCCGCTGAGAGCATCCTTTCGCCAACCTGTGATTTCCCTGAGAAACGCACAGGTGCCACTCAGGGAACTCCTGGGTGCGGCCTCCTGGTGCGGCCTCCGCCCGGATGGGGCGGAGGCCGAAGGAGGAGCGCCGCAGGTGTCGGCCGGGCCCCGGGGGGAAGCGCTCCGGAGTCAGCCAAGGCCGAAGAGACGGGCGCCGTTCCCGAAGCAGACCGCGCGCAGCCAGTCGTCGCCCAGTCCGAGCCGTTCCAGCGCGCGCAGTTGGTGGACGTACGGGTACGGGATGTTCGGGAAGTCCGAGCCGAGGAGCACCCGGTCCCCGAGGTCCGCGAGGCGCGGCAGCAGTCCCGGCGGGAACGGCGCGAGCCGCTCGCTGAAGTCGGTGAACGCCATGGTCGTGTCGAGGCGCACCTCCTCGTACCGCTCGGCGAGGCCGAGGAAGTCCTCGTACTCGGGCATCCCCATGTGGGCGAAGACGAACCGCAGCCGGGGATGGCGGCGCAGGACGGCCTCGGCCGGCCCCGGGCCCGTGTACTTGCCCGGCGAGGGGCCCGAACCGCAGTGGATCACCACGGGGATTCCCGCCTCGGCGATCAACCCCCAGGCGGGGTCGAGGAGTTCGTCCGCCGGGTCGTACGCACCCACCTGTACGTGCGCCTTGAAGACCCGCGTGCCCGCCTCCACCGCCTCGCGCACATAGCCCTCGACCCCCTTCTCGGGGAACAGGGTCGAGGTGTGCAGGCAGTCCGGGGTGCGGCGGGCGAAGTCCACGGCCCAGGAGTTGAGCCACTCGGCCATGCCGGCCTTGTGGGGGTAGAGCATCGCCGTGAAGGCGCGGACCCCGAACTCCCGGATCAGCGCGAGCCGTTCGTCCTCGTCCGCGCGGTAGGCGATGGGCCACTCGATGCCTCCGGTGAGTTCACCGAGTCCGTCGAAGTAGTCCCACACCTTGCGCAGCACCCGTTCGGGCATGAAGTGCGTGTGGACGTCGACGAGTCCGGGCAGTCCGAGCCCTTCCCAGAAGTCCCGTACCTCGCGGGCCTCGCCCCGGTCGTCCCGGCCCTCCGGGGCCTCAGCCGTCGGCACGTTCGAACCCGTGGCTCCGCTCGACCTTGGCGATGTGCAGGGTGTAGCGCTCGTACCACTCGTCCCGGCCGCGCCGCTGTGCCGACCGGTGCTCGGCGTGCGCTCCCCACTCCTTGAGGGCGTCCTCGTCCCGGAAGTAGCCGACGGTGATGGCCAGTCCGCCCGGTGTCTGCGCGTGGTCCATCCCGAGGTAGCCGGGGATGTCCTTGACCAGTTCCTCCATACGGTCGGCGGTCTCCCCGTACCCGGCGTCGGTGTCCTGGCGTACGGAGGTGAACACGGCGGCGTAGTAGGGGGGCTCATGGGCCGCGACAGGGATGTGGGAGTGATCGCTCATGTCCGTCACTCTCCTTGCGGGCGTCCCCCGTCGTCCAGCACCTTTCCGAACGGGATCCGAAAGGGATCGAAGTCTTGACCATCGGTGGCCGGCACCCGGTCCTTCCCGGTTCCGCCGTCAGAAGAGACCGTCCTGCACAGCCGCGTCCGGCGCGGGCTGCTCCTTCACGGGAAAGGTGATTCCGGAGCCCCCGGCCGTGTCCGCGTCCCCGGTCAGGTCCCACCCCGTCATCAGCCGGGTGTCGAGGACGACGACTCCCCGTCCGGTGCGGAGATGGAGGTCGGGACCCGCGGCGGCGCACAGCTCACCGGCGACCGCCCCTCCGGGTGCCAGCTCGCGCACGACGCCCCGGGCGGCGGGAAGCCCGGCGAGCCCGAACACGTCCGTGTGATCGACGGGCGCGAAGGGCTCGCGCCGGAGCGAGTCCGGCCAGCCGTCGAGTTCCCCGGCCCGCGCGTGCAGCTCACGGATCTCGGCGACGCGCTCCCCGGCCCCGGGCAGCACCGCCCGCACCGCCCGCTTGTCGGCGTACGGGATCCGGTCCGGCACCCCGAGCGCGGCCCGCAACAGCTCCTCGGTCCGGCGCGCGGCCATCAGCGGCCCCTGCCCCAGCCAGGTGAACGTGACGGCGCCCTGTTCCAGCAGACGCGTGGATCCCCGCTCGGCCCGCGTGATCCCGACCTTGACCAGGCCGGGCCCGAACCACGCCAGATAGACGCGGTAGGGACGGGGATCGTCGGCCAGCGTGTCGGCGGCCACGGAGTGCGCGCGGTCCAGGCGGGCGCACTCCTCGCACCGGGCGCCCGTGCCGCGCGGTGACACGGCGGCCCGCAGGGGACACGCGTTCCCCCGCGCGCCCACGCAGGTCCGCACGGCCCCGTCCACGACGCCGAACGCGACCCGCCGCCCCGGAGCCAGCGGGCTCGTCCGCCCCCCGCCCCACACCAGCACGGGCCCGTCCCCCGACCACCGCAACCCCGAACATGTCCACACCCGCCGCACACGACGACAGTAGAGGACCCCACCGACAGGCACTCCGGCCGAACGAAACGGCAAAGGCCCCGGATCTCTCCGGGGCCTTCGGTCTCACGCGAGGGTGATCAGCGGATCTCGTGGATCAGCGGACGTCGACGTAGTCGTAGGCGTCGGCGACGGACGAGGCGCTGTTGCCCGCGTAGTGGAAGCGCCAGGTGCCGTCCACGGAGGCGGTCACCGTGGTCTTCGCGTAACCGCTGGAGGAGGTGGTCACGGTCTTGACGGTGCTGTAGGTGCTGGCGCCCGCCTTCTTGAACTGCAGCTGGACCGGCTGGCTGCCGTAGCCGTAGTACTTCATGTAGCTCCAGCTGGCGCGGTTCAGCGTGCCGGAGACCGTGATGGTCTTGCCCTTGGAGACGGGCTCCGGGCTGGCGTTGAAGCCGCTGAAGCTGCTGGCGCGCTTGATCCAGTGGTTCTTGTAGAGGTCGTTCTCGTACGAGTCCCCGTCGTTGGCGGACGCGAAGACGGTCACGTTCCACTTGCCGTTCAACGAGCTGTCCCACAGCCCGTCGACCGCGCCCGGGTTGGCCGCGATGGTGAACTTGCAGGTGGCGGAGGTGGCGCTCCAGTAGTCGCAGCTCTCGGCGCCGTTCTCGTTCCAGAGGAAGCCGTCGAAGTCACCGCTCTCCAGGTCGCTGCCGTGCCAGAGGGCGACGTCCACGCCGTTCTGCTCCTGGTTGATGCCCGACGGGTCGGTCACCGTCACGTAGACGTTGAACGACTTCGGCGACAGGCCGACGACGACGTCACTGTTGGCGTTGACGGTGACCTTGGTCACCTGAATGTCGCCGTCCACCGTGGCGGTGAAGGGCCGCTGCTTGCTCTGCGCCTTGTGGGCGCTCTTGAACTGCTCGGCCTTGGCCGCAGCCGGGTTGTCCACGGCGTGTGCGGCCGGGACGGACAGGGCGGCCAGGGCCGCGGCGCCGGAGAAGGCCGCGGCGGCCAGGCTGGTACGCATGCGCATGTGTGGTCCCCCATTGAGGAATGGGGCCTCGGTGAGGTGGGGGACTCACGGGCCCGACGGGTCTGGGGAGTCCGGACGACTCCATGCCAAGACCCACCAGCACCAAGAAGAGTTGTACGGAAGATGGAAATTTTCTGAACCGGGTTCACCCGCCGGGTGGCCTGCGCCCTTCGCGCCGGGTCACGGGTCTCCCCCTTCGCTGCTGTACGCCCGCATAACGCAAGAGGCCCCGGATCTCTCCGGGGCCTCTTACCTGTGTGCACTCGGCAGGATTCGAACCTGCAACCTTCTGATCCGTAGTCAGATGCTCTATCCGTTAAGCTACGAGTGCTTGTTCTGTTTTTGTTCTTGTCTTCGCTTCCCGGGCTTTTCCCCCGCTCGCGGCGACAGGAAGAACATTACATGACTGCCGCCGCCATGTGAAATCCATTCCCCCCACCCCTTGTGACCTGCGAAAACGTGCTTCAGGGCGCTCGCGGGGAGGGTGGAGGGGCCGATGGAGGGCGATGCGGTCGCGCTGTCGGCGCCGGGGCTCGTGGGGCCCCGGGAACCCCCGGGAACGCCGAAACCCCGGTCCAGTGGACCGGGGTTTCGGATCTTCGTGCGGAGGCGGAGGGATTTGAACCCTCGATGGGATTTGCGTCCCAAACCGCATTAGCAGTGCGGCGCCATAGACCGGACTAGGCGACGCCTCCCGCACAACCCCTCACGCGAGCGCGAGTGGTGCGTGCAGATGATGACACAGTCGAGCGCCGTGTCACCAATCGCCCCCCACGGTACTAGGCGGATACGCCGCACTGCAAAGCCCCGACCGGCGCGCAACCGGGAAGTCCGCCCCGCGTTAGGCAGGTCATGCTGCGCCGACTGCTCCTCACCGCCGCCGTGTCCGCCACCGCCGCGCTCTCCTGGGCGCCCGGCGCCACCGCCGCCACCACGGCCACCCCGGCCACCAACGGCGACACTCCCGGCGTGGCCGCCGTACCTCTGGCGTCCCCCTCCGGACTCTCCGGGCCCTCCGCCTCCCGGGCCGCGCTCGCCGGGCTCACCGCGTTCACCGGCGGGCCGTCCTCCCTGTTCTCCGCCCTGCCCGCGCTCATGCCCCCGCCGGCCCGTCCGGAGGACTCCTCCGACCGGCTGACCGTGACCGTCGCCGGCGCGGGCGGCGGCGCGGACGGGACGTTCGAGCTGGACTGCCACCCCGCGGGCGGCACCCACCCGCACGCGGCGGAGGCCTGCGACCGGCTGGACCGGATGACCACCTGGGGCAAGGACACCTTCGCCCCGGTGCCGCCGGACGCCCTGTGCACGATGGAGTACGGGGGTCCGGCCACCGCGCACATCACCGGAACCTGGGCGGGCCGCCCCGTGGACGCCCGCTACGACCGCTCGAACGGGTGCGAGATCTCGCGCTGGAACGCGCTGATGCCCGTTCTGCCCGGCACCCGCCCATAGCGCAATACGTCGCAGGACACGGCGAAGTCACGGTGATCTCACGGTGCTCTCACGGTTCCGTACGGTGAAGTGCGTGGTCACGGGTTCTCCGCCGGTTCTGCCTCTCATATGTGTGCGACCTCCCTCTCATCCGGCATCGCGAGCGCAACCTCTGCCCGTAGACTCCCTCGCGTGACACGCCGCGGACCGGTTGGCAAGATGGCCTCCGCGGTCGGCAAGGTGCGGTAACAGGGAGGAAGCGTCTCGTGAGCAGCAGGCCATCCCGAGGCGCTGCTCGCCTCGCAGCCATACTGGACGCGCTGCCCGATGCGCTGGTCCTGGTCAACGCCAACGGGACCGTCGTCAACGCCAACACGATCGCCCTTGAGGCCTTCGAGACCCCGGGCACGGCCCTGGTGGGCCGCGGGCTGCTCGACCTCCTCCCCGAGTTCGACTCCAAGCTGATCCCCGGCTCCATGCGGCGCCCCGACAGCACCGACGAGCGCGGACGGACCAAGCCGACCCGGATGACCGCGCGGCGGACCGACGGCTCGGAGTTCCCGGTCGAGGTCACCAGCGCGAACCTGGAGAGCGGCCAGCAGGCCTACGACAACTACGGTCCCCTCCCCGACGAGCTGCTCATGCTCGTCGTACGCGACCTCTCGGGCACCGTCGACACCGAGGCCGAGCTCGCGCGTTCGCAGCGCCAGACCGAGATGATCCTGCGCGCGGCGGCCGAGGGTGTCGTCGGGACGGACACCGACGGGCGCGTCGTCCTCGTCAACCCCGCCGCCGCCCAGATCCTCGGCTACCGGGCCAGTGATCTCGGCGGCCGGGAACTGCACACCCTGGTCCTGCACTCGCGGGCGGACGGCGAGCCGTTCCCGTACTCGGAGTCGCCGCTGGCCGACACCCTGCGCTCCGGACGCAAGCACCGGGTGCGCGGGCAGGTGCTGTGGTCGAAGTCCGGGGACAAGGTGCCCGTCGACCTGACGACCTCTCCGGTGCGCGACGGGGACCAGCTCGTCGGCGCCGTCATGACCTTCACCGACCGGCGGCCCTACGACACCCTGGTCGACGAGAAGGAGGCCGCCGCCACCCGGCACGCCGAGGAGCTGGAGCGGCTCGGCGAGGAGCACACCGCCGAGCTGGAGAAGCTGCGCGAGGACCACACCGCCGAGCTGACCGGGCTGACCGAGGCGCACGAGGAGGAGCTCGCCGCGGGCGAGGAGCGGTACGCGGCGCTCGGCGAGCGCGAGAAGGACCGCTACGAGGCGCTGGCCGCCCGGCACGATCAGCTGCTCGCCGTCCTCGGCCACTCCCTGCGCGGCCCCCTCGACCAGCTGCGCGGTGAACTCGCCAAGCTCGCCGCCGACGACGCGGGCCAGCTGTGGCCGGAGGCCAACCAGGTCCTGCACCACCTCGCGGCCGGCTACTCGCGCATCACGACGCTCGTCGACAACGTCCTCGGCTACCAGCGGCTGGACGCGGGCATCGACACGATCTTCCGTACGAACGTGATGCTCGACGCCGTGGTCGCGGCCGGCGTCGAGGGGGCCATCGACCTGATCGGGCCCGGCCGCGTGCAGTTCGCCGTGCACGCGCCGCCCATCGAGGCCGAGGTCGACCCGCAGCGTCTCGCGCGCGCCCTCGCCCACCTCGTCGCCGACGTCGCGGGAGTCGACGCGACCGGCAACGCGCCGGTGTCGGCGGGCGGTTACATGGACAACACCGTCGTCGTGGCGGCGGCGCAGCGCGGCGAGGTCGTCCGCATCGAGGTGCGCGGGCCGTACGCCGGGGGAGACCCGGTGCACGAGCCGATCGTGCGCGGGATCGTGCGCGCGCACGGCGGTGTGCTCCAGACGCACGAGGTGCCGGGGATGAGCGGCAGCGCCTACGTCCTGGAGGTGCCCATCGGCGGCGGGGCGGGGGCGGTTCCGCCCGGCTCCGTGACGCCCGTGGGCACCGAGATCGAACTGGCCGAGCAGGACCCGCGGCAGGCCCTCCAGCAGGCCCCGCAGCAGAGCGGTGGCAGGCGCCGGGCCCGGCGCGCCTCCACGGACGCCTTCCTGGAGGGCGAGGAGCCGGCGGAGTCCGGTCCGCAGGCCCTGGAGGCGGCGGGCGCGACCGTTCCCACGGGGCGCCGTCGCCGGCGTGCCGTGGAGGAGCAGGCGGCGCTGGAGCCGGCCGTCGCCGCGCAGGAACAGCAGGGCGAGGCCGCCGAGGACGGCTCGGGCGGCACCGGACGGCGCCGCGGCAGGCCCAGCCCCGCCGAGGGCACGGGCGAGGCACAGGGCGCTTCCGACGCGGTCGCCGAGGGCGCCGTCGTGATGGCGGGCGAGCACGGAGCGGGAACCGCGGCCGTGGGCTCGGGACTGGGCGGGACCGTGCCTCCGGGCGGAACGGTGCCTCCCCAGGGGGTTCCGGTGCCGGTTCCCTCCGGACGCCGGGCGCGCCGCGACGGTGAGCAGAACGCGCTGCCCGCGGCCCCGACGGCCCCGGCTCCGGACCAGGGCGGCGACGAGGACGACGACACCGACGAGGCGGGCCGGCCGACCGGGCGGCGCCGCAGAGCGCTCGCCGCGGCGGCCGAGCGGGCCGCCGAGCAGGAGACGGGCGCCCGTACGGTGTTCGCGCTGCCCCCGGCCGAGGCCGACCGCTCACCCGAGTACGTCCAGGCCGCGGCGCAGGCCCAGGCCGCCCAGGCCCAGGCGGCGCAGGCACAGGCCGCCCAGGTCCAGGCCGCCCAGGCCCAGGTGGCCCAGGCGGCGCAGGCCCAGGTCCAGGCGCAGGTCGCGCTGGCCCAGCAGGCCGACGGCCGGCACGACGCGATGCGGCACGACCCCGAGGACGATCACACCCCGCCGCAGCCGCACCCCGTCTCCGCCCCGACCGGCCGCCGTCGCGCCCGTCAGCTCGCGGAGCCGGCTCCCGCGGCGCCCGGGACCCCCGGGCAGGCACTGCCCGCCCAGGCCGTCCCGGCACAGCCGATGCCCGGACAGCCGGTGGCCGCACAGCCCGCGCCCGCTCAGCCGGTGCCGGCGCTCGGGCAGACGGTTCCGGCGCAGGGGCTTCCGCAGAACCCTCCGCAGACGCCCGCCCAGGGACTCCCGCAGGGACTTCCCGCGCAGGCCGTCCCCGCCGCTGCCGCCGGTCAGCCGGTTCCCACCGGCCTGCCCGCGGCGGCCCAGCCCGGTGCCGCCCCGGCCGCCCCGTCCTGGCCCGACGCGAACACGGCCACCGGTGCCGGCGCCCCGGCGCCGTCCGCCGCCGCCCAGCCCGCGCTCCCCGCCGCACAGCCGGCCCCCGCCCCGCTCCCGCCGGAGCGTCCGGCCGCGCGGGTCGCCCAGCCGCTGCCCGCCGAGGCGACGCCCGCGTCCGCGTCGGCCGACCCCAACTCGACGCAGGGCCGTGCCATAAGCGTGCGCACGCTCGGCCAGGGCGTTCCCTTCGCCCGTCAGGCCGCGGCGGCCCACCCGGGCGCCGGCGCACAGGCCCCGACGCCTCCCCCGCACGGGACGAACGGCGGCGGACGCCGCCGCAAGCTCGGCACCCCGCCCGAGCCCGCCGCCGAGCGTCCGGAGACGGCCGCGCGCGCCCTTCCCGGGGGTGCCCAGCCGGGTGCCGGACCCCGGCGGCCCGGTACCACCGAGGGCGCCGGACGGTCGTACGCCATAGGAGCACCCGACGAGAACGCCGCCGAGGGCCCCGAGCCGCTCGACGGTCCCGGCGGGGCCGTCGAGGTCGCCGACGCGCCGCAGCCGCGGCCCGTGGACGACGAACTGCCCCCGGAGCCCCTGGACAACCCGCGGCGGCTGCTCGTGTGGCCGGCGCCCGACGCCGGCACCCAGCAGGCGCTGAGCGACCGCGGCTACCGGCCGGTCATCGTGAACTCGCGCGAAGAGGTGGACGCGCAGATCGCCGCGTTCCCGGCCGCGCTGTTCGTCGACCCGCTGACCGGTCCGATCACCCGCACGGCACTCCAGTCGCTGCGCCAGGCGGCCGTCGCGGCCGAGGTTCCCGTCCTGGTGACGGCCGGACTCGGACAGGCGACGCGCGAGGAGGCGTACGGCGCCGATCCCGCCGTCCTGCTGAAGGCGCTCGCGCCGCGCGACTCCGAGCAGCACCCGCCGCGCGTGCTGCTCATCGAGGAGCACGCGGAGATCGCGCTCGCGCTGACGGCGACCCTGGAGCGGCGCGGGATGCAGGTCGCGCGCGCCTCCACGGACGAGGACGCCGTCACGCTGGCCTCGCAGATGCGGCCGAACCTCGTGGTGATGGACCTGTTGCAGGTGCGGCGCCGACGGGCCGGGATCGTCGACTGGCTGCGGGCCAACGGGCAGTTGAACCGCACGCCGCTGGTCGTCTACACCGCCGCCGTCGACGCGGCCGAGCTGCCGCGGCTGGCCGCGGGGGAGTCGGTCCTGTTCCTCGCCGAACGCTCGACGGCCGACGAGGTCCAGGAACGGATCGTCGACCTGCTGGCCCGCATCGGCACCAACTAGCGCCGCCTGTCGCGGCACTGGCGCTGTCCGTCACGGCACTGGCGGCGCCCGTCGCGGCTGGCGCCGTCCGTCGCGGCACTGGCGCCGTCCGTCCGTCCGCACGGCCGTGAGCAGCACGTGAGCCGGGCGGGGCGCCCTCGGGTGCCCCGCCCGGCTCGTGTTCGCCGTGTGCTCGTCAGAGCTTGGTGACGTCCAGGCCGCCCTCCGCGTACCGCTTGCGGATGACCTTCTTGTCGAACTTGCCGACGCTCGTCTTCGGGACGGCCTCGACGATCGACCAGCGCTCGGGAAGCTGCCACTTGGCGATCTTGCCCTCGTCGGCGAGGAAGGCGCGCAGCGAGGCGAAGTCGGCGGTGGAGCCCTCCCGCAGCACGACGGTGGCCAGCGGGCGCTCGCCCCACTTCTCGTCGGGGACGGCCACGACGGCGGCCTCGGTCACGTCGGGGTGGGACATGAGGGCGTTCTCCAGGTCGACCGAGGAGATCCACTCGCCGCCCGACTTGATGACGTCCTTGGCGCGGTCGGTGAGGGTCAGGAAGCCGTCGGCGCTGATGGTGCCGACGTCACCGGTCTTGAGCCAGCCGTCCTCGCTGAACTTGTCGGCGGGCCGCAGCGGCTCGCCGTCGTTGCCGCCGTAGTAGGCACCGGCGATCCACGGGCCGCGCACCTCCAGCTCGCCGGCCGACTCGCCGTCCCACGGGAGGCGCTCGCCGCCGGGTCCGGTGAGCCGGGCCTCGACGCCCGCGGGGAAGCGGCCCTGGGTGAGGCGGTAGGCGAACTCCTCGTCCGTGCCGACCGCGTGGGCCGGCGGGCGGGCGACGGTGCCCAGCGGGGAGGTCTCGGTCATGCCCCAGGCGTGACTGACGCGCATGCCCAGGGCGTCGAAGGCGGCCATGAGCGAGGGCGGGCAGGCCGAGCCGCCGATGGTCACCTGGGTGAGGCAGGAGACGTCACGGGGCTTGGCGGTCAGCTCGGCGAGCAGTCCCTGCCAGATGGTCGGGACGGCGGCGGCGTGCGTGGGCCGCTCGCTCTCGATCATCTCGGCGAGCGGCGCGGGCTGGAGGAAGCGGTCCGGCATCAGCATGTTGACGCCGGACATGAACGTCGCGTGCGGCAGGCCCCAGGCGTTGACGTGGAACTGCGGGACCACCACGAGGGTGGTGTCGAGGTCGGTGAGCCCCATCGACTGGGCCATGTTCACCTGCATCGAGTGCAGGTAGATCGAACGGTGGGAGTAGACGACGCCCTTGGGGTCCCCGGTGGTTCCGGAGGTGTAGCACATGGCGGCGGCCTGGCGTTCGTCGATCTCCGGCCAGTCGTAGACGCCCGGCTTGCCGGCGATGAGCTCCTCGTAGTCGTGCACCCGTACGCCCGTCCCGTCGAGCGGCGACCGGTCGCCGGGGCCCGAGACCACGACGTGCTCCACGGTCGGCAGCTGGGGGAGGAGCGGTGCGAGCAGCGGGAGCAGCGAGCCGTTGGCGATGATCACCCGGTCGGCCGCGTGGTTGACGATGAAGACGAGCTGCTCGGCCGGGAGGCGCAGGTTCAGGGTGTGCAGCACGGCGCCCATGGAGGGGATCGCGTAGTACGCCTCGACGTGCTCGGCGTTGTTCCACATCAGGG
The DNA here is from genome assembly GCF_042725875.1 of Streptomyces sp. NPDC127038. Taxonomy (NCBI): domain Bacteria; kingdom Bacillati; phylum Actinomycetota; class Actinomycetes; order Kitasatosporales; family Streptomycetaceae; genus Streptomyces; species Streptomyces sp. NPDC127038. The sequence goes on from NZ_JBHXDQ010000075.1 coordinate 44,787, forward strand.
TCGCGACCCGCTCGTCGCCCGTCACCCCGAGGTCGTCGCGCAGGGCGTGGGCCAGCTGGTTCGCGCGCAGGCCGGCCTCGCGGAAGCTGCGGCGGTGCGGTTCGCCCTCGCCGGTCCAGGTCGTGATCTGCGACTGTCCGTGCACCAGCGCCCCGTGCTCCAGAATGCGGGTCACAGTCAGCGGTACGTCCTGCATCGTGCTCAGCACGGCGTCCTCCCGGGGGCGACATTGCCTACGCGGTAGTAATGGGTTGCGCTGATTCTGCGCACATACCGCGTGGTATGTCACTAGGCCCCGGAATGATCGATCACCGCAGGACGCGCTCGGACGCGGGCCGGGGGCCCTCCCGGCGCACGGGTATGAGCTCGGGGTCCTCGCGCAGTTTGCCCAGCGCCCGGGAGACGGCGGACTTGACCGTGCCCACGGAGACCCCGAGGATCTCGGCCGTCTGGGCCTCGCTCAGGTCCTCGTAGTAGCGCAGCACCACCATCGCGCGCTGCCGCGCCGGCAGCTTCGTGATCGCCCGCCACATCGCGTCGTGCAGCGCCTGCTGCTCGGCGGGGTCGCCGGCGGGCAGCCCCTCGGGCTCCGGCAGTTCCTCGCAGACGAACTCGTCGACCTTGCGCTTGCGCCACTGCGAGGTCCGGGTGTTCAGCAGGGCGCGTCGCACGTAGCCGTCCAGCGCCCGGTGGTCCTCGATCCGGTCCCAGGCGACGTACGTCTTCGTCAGCGCCGTCTGCAGCAGGTCCTCGGCGTCGCTCGGGTTCGCGGTGAGCGAGCGGGCGGTCCGCAGGAGCACCGGCTGGCGCGCCTTCACGTACGACGAGAAGGACGGGTACGACGGGGTCCGTGCCGCCCCGGTGGCGGCGTCCGAGGCGCTCGTGCAGACGAGTGTGGTCATGGCTCCACGCTAGGTTCGCCCCCTCGCCCGGCGGATCGGCCGCAGGTCCCGAAGCGGTGTCCGCCTCAGGTTGTAGAACCGGGGTCGCCCTCACCTCCTGAAGGTGGACACGCGAGTCGTCGCGTCTGAGGGTTCAGCCCTGAGAGATGGCCGGCGGTCGCGGGTCCGGCCGGTGGGTGGGTCGGGGCCGTGCCGGTGCATCAGGCCGTCGCCGTTGGATGAGGCGTGACCGTCGGTGGCGACGGCCATCGATGTACCGGCAC
>NZ_JBHXDQ010000076.1:0-44664 GCF_042725875.1 Streptomyces sp. NPDC127038
GGGCCCCCCCCCCCCGCGCGGGGGTTTGTACCCCCCCGAGCCGTCGGCGTACACGGGGGGGGCGGGCCGCCCCGGGGGCTCCCCCCCCTCACGCTTCGCCCGTGGGCGTCACTTCTTCTTGTTGGTACCGCGCTTCTCGCGCACCCGCACCGAGATGTGGATCGGGGTGCCCGCGAAGCCGAACTCCTCGCGCAGCCGGCGCTCGATGAACCGGCGGTAGCCGTGCTCGATGAAGCCGGAGGAGAAGAGCACGAACCGCGGGGGCTTGGTGCCCGCCTGGGTCCCGAACAGGATGCGGGGCTGCTTGCCGCCGCGGACCGGGTGCGGGTGGGCGGCGACCAGCTCGCCGAGGAAGGCGTTCAGACGGCCGGTCGGGACGCGGGTCTCCCAGCCGTCCAGGGCCGTCTCGATCGCCGGGACGAGCTTCTCCATGTGACGGCCGGTACGGGCCGAGACGTTCACCCGGGGCGCCCAGGCCACCTGGGCGAGCTCGGTCTCGATCTCCCGCTCCAGGTAGTAGCGGCGCTCCTCGTCGAGGGTGTCCCACTTGTTGAAGGCGAGGACGACCGCGCGGCCGGCGTCGACGGCCATGGTGACGATGCGCTGGTCCTGCACCGAGATGGTCTCGGACGCGTCGATCAGGATGACCGCGACCTCGGCCTTCTCGACGGCCGCGGCCGTGCGCAGCGAGGCGTAGTAGTCCGCGCCCTGCTGGAGGTGGACGCGCTTGCGGATGCCCGCCGTGTCGACGAACTTCCAGGTGACACCGCCGAGTTCGATGAGCTCGTCGACCGGGTCGCGGGTGGTGCCAGCGATCTCGTTGACGACCACGCGGTCCTCGTTGGCGACCTTGTTCAGGAGTGAGGACTTGCCGACGTTCGGGCGGCCGATGAGGGCGATGCGGCGGGGGCCGCCGACCGCGGTGCCGAAGGTCTGCGCCGGGGCCTCGGGCAGCGCCTCAAGGACGGCGTCGAGCATGTCGCCGGTGCCGCGGCCGTGCAGCGCGGAGACCGGGTGCGGCTCGCCGAGACCGAGGGCCCAGAGGTACGAGGCGTCGGACTCGCCGCTCATGCCGTCGACCTTGTTGGCGCACAGGACGACGGGCTTGCCGGCCTTGCGGAGCAGGCGTACGACGGCCTCGTCGGTGTCGGTCGCGCCGACCTTGGCGTCCACGACGAAGACGACCGCGTCGGCCGCCTCGATCGCGTACTCGGCCTGGGCGGCGACGGACGCGTCGATGCCGAGGACGTCCTGCTCCCAGCCGCCGGTGTCGACGAGCTTGAAGCGGCGGCCCGCCCACTCGGCCTCGTAGGTGACACGGTCGCGGGTGACGCCCGGCTTGTCCTCGACGACGGCCTCGCGGCGGCCGATGATGCGGTTCACCAGGGTCGACTTGCCGACGTTCGGGCGGCCGACGACGGCGAGGACGGGCAGCGGGCCGTGGCCCGCCTCCTCGATCGCGCCCTCGACGGCCTCGATGTCGAAGCCCTCTTCCGCGGCGAGCTCCATGAACTCCGCGTACTCGGCATCGCCAAGCGCCCCGTGCTCGTGTTCCGCCGAGCCGTCGGGCTGGATGTGGTCGTTCATGAAGTCCGTACCTCGTCGTTCATCGTGGTGATCGGTGGGCCACCCGTAAACCGGGTGATCCACTACTAAGTGTCGCCTAACGCCCGCCGGTGCGCCCGGCGTTTTCCCGGCGTCCGGTCAGATGTCTGGCGTTGTCCAGGTGGGCGCTGAGCTGCTTCTGGATGCGGCCGGTGGCCTCGTCCAGCGCCTGTCGCGTACGGCGGCCGCTGCCGTCGCCCGCTTCGAAGGGGTCGCCGAAGACGACGTCGACCCTGCTGCGCAGCGGGGGCAGCGCCTTCGTCAACCGGCTGGAGCGCTCGGAACTTCCCAGCACCGCGACCGGGACGATCGGCGCCCCGCTGCGTACGGCGAAGTAGGCGAGCCCGGCCCGCAGCGAGGCGAAGTCGCCCTCGCCCCGGGTGCCCTCCGGGAAGATCCCGAGGACCCCGCCGGACGCCAGGACGCCGAGGGCGTCGGTGATGGCGGCGCGGTCGGCGATCTCCCGGTCGACCTTGAGCTGGCCGATGCCCAGCAGGAACGGGTCGAGCGGACCGACGAACGCCTCCTTCTTGATCAGGAAGTGCGTCGGCCTGGGCGCGACGCCCATGACCATCGGGCCGTCGATGTTGTGCGCGTGGTTGACGGCCAGGATCGCCGGACCGGTCGCCGGGACCTTCCAGGCGCCGAGCACGCGCGGCTTCCACAGCCCGTACATCAGGCCGACGCCGATGCGGCGGCCGACCTCGGCGCCTCTGGCGGAGGGTGCGCTCACGCGGCGGCCCGCTTCTCCTCGACGAGGGTGACGACGCACTCGATGACCTGCTGGAGCGTGAGGTCGGAGGTGTCCACCTCGACCGCGTCGTCCGCCTTGGCGAGGGGGGAGGTCTTGCGGCTGGAGTCGGCCGCGTCGCGCTTGACCAGCGCCTCACGCGTCGCCTCGATGTCCGCGCCCTTCAGCTCACCGCTGCGCCGGGCGGCACGCGCCTCAGGGGAGGCGGTGAGGAAGATCTTCAGGTGGGCGTCGGGCAGCACGGTGGTGCCGATGTCCCGGCCCTCGACGACGATGCCGGCCGCCGCGGACCCGGCCAGGGCGCGCTGGAGCTCGGTGATGCGGGCCCGCACCTCGGGGACGGCGCTGACCGCGCTGACCTTGGAGGTGACCTCCTGCGTACGGATGGGCCCGGCGACGTCGGTCCCGTCGACCGTGATGGTCGGCTCGGCCGGGTCGGTGCCGGAGACGATCTCCGGCTTGCCGGCCGCGGCGGCGATCGCGGAGGGGTCCGTGATGTCGATGTCGTTGCTGACCATCCACCACGTGATGGCGCGGTACTGCGCCCCGGTGTCCAGGTAGCTCAGTCCGAGCTTCGCGGCCACGGCCTTCGAGGTGCTCGACTTGCCCGTGCCGGAGGGGCCGTCGATGGCGACAATCACAGCCGGAGCGGTACGGGCGGCGCCGTTTTCCACGGTGGGAACACCTTCCTGGTGCGGGGTGGAGGTCTCTGCGGGGCGCGAGGGCGCCCCGCACAAGGTTACCGGCCCCGCGGACCCCGTATTACTGGCCCTTCCCGGCGCCCGCTCACGGGCAGGGCCCGCGGTCCTACTGGCGCAGTGCCCAGCCCCGCTCGCGCAGGGCCGCGCCCAGCACCGGCACCGCCTTCGGCTCCACCATCAGCTGCACCAGGCCGGCCTGCTGGCCGGTCGCGTGCTCGATGCGTACGTCCTCGATGTTGACCCCGGCCATCCCCGCGTCGGCGAAGATGCGGGCGAGCTGTCCCGGCTGGTCGTCGATGAGGACGGCCACGACCTCGTAGACGCGCGGCGCGGAGCCGTGCTTGCCGGGGACGCGGACCTGGCCCGCGTTGCCGCGCCGCAGGACGTCCTCGATCCCGCCGGCGCCCTCGCGGCGCTTGGCCTCGTCCGAGGACTGAAGGGCGCGCAGGGCCTGGACCGTCTCGTCCAGGTCGGCGGAGACGTCCGCGAGGAGGTCCGCGACGGGGCCGGGGTTCGCGGAGAGGATGTCGATCCACATCCGGGGGTCGGAGGCCGCGATCCGCGTCACGTCGCGGATGCCCTGCCCGCACAGCCGTACCGCCGTCTCCTCCGCGTGCTCCAGGCGCGCGGCGACCATGCTGGACACCAGGTGCGGCATGTGGGAGACGAGCGCCACGGCGCGGTCGTGGGCGTCGGCGTCCATCACCACGGGCACGGCACGGCAGTGCGACACCAGTTCCAGGGCGAGGTTCAGGACCTCGGTGTCCGTGTCCCGGGTGGGGGTGAGCACCCAGGGCCGGCCCTCGAAGAGGTCGCCGCTGGCGGCCAGCGGGCCCGACTTCTCGCGGCCCGACATGGGGTGCGTGCCGATGTACGGGGTGAGGTCGAGGCCGAGCGCCTCCAGCTCGCGGCGGGGACCGCCCTTGACGCTGGCGACGTCGAGGTAGCCGCGGGCGACACCGCGGCGCATGGCGTCCGCGAGGGTCGCGGCGACGTGCGCCGGGGGCGCGGCGACGATCGCGAGGTCGACGGGCCCCTCGGGGGCCTCGTCCGTGCCGGCGCCGAGCGCGGCCGCCGTACGGGCCTGCTCGGGGTCGTGGTCGGCGAGATGGACGACGACACCGCGGGCGGTGAGCGCGAGGGCCGCGGACGTGCCGATCAGCCCGGTTCCGATGACGAGCGCGGTCCTCACTGGGCGATGTCCTTCCGGAGTGCGCCCGCGGCGCCCAGGTAGACGTGCACGACGTCGGCGCGCGGCCGGTCGGACTCGATGTGCGCGAGGACGCGGACCACCCGGGGCATCGCGCCCTCGATGTCCAGCTCCTGCGCGCAGATCAGCGGGACGTCGACGATGCCGAGCTTGCGCGCCGCCGCGGCCGGGAAGTCGCTGTGCAGATCGGGCGTCGCCGTGAACCAGATGCTGATCAGGTCGTCCGTGGTGAGCGCGTTGCGCTCCAGGATGGCGGTGAGCAGTTCGCTGACCTGCTCGTCCATGTGCCCGGCCTCGTCCCGTTCCAGTTGGACGGCGCCCCGGACCGCTCGTACCGCCACGGTGATGCTCCTCGCTGATCTGTGGTGCGTTTCGTGTCACTCCAGCGTAGTCAGCCCTCCGGACGGCGGTGCGCGGCGCCCGCCTGCCGAGACACGGACCGCGCGCCGGATCCGGCGGGGCCCCGCCGCCGCGCCGCGTCGGTGTCACCCGAATCGCCCCATTCCGTCACCCCGGGCGAGAACGCGCCCGTGCGCCTCTGGACGCGGGCGCCCCCGTCCGCTCTGATGGCAGGAGACCCGCCCGGGGGAGGACCGGATGAAGCGACCAGGACCCCTGCTGACCCTCCTCGCGGGGCTCGTGTTCGGTGTGCTCCTGCTGGTGCTCAACGCGACGACCGGGCCGAAGGGGACCTCGAACCCGTACCGGCCGGCGTCACCCGGCGTCTCGGTGTCGGCCACCGTGCCGGCCGTCTCCGCCTCCCCGTCGGCGAGCCCTCCGCCGAGCGCCTCGCCGTCCCGTACCGCCGCTCCCTCCGGCGCCTACGCGGGCCGTACCGACGACGGCACCTCCGCGATCGCGTTCTCCCTGCGCGACGGCAAGGTGGTCGCGTACTTCTGCGACGGGCACGCCAAGGAGTCCTGGCTGAAGGGCGACGTCGCGGACGACGGCAGCATGCGGCTCACCGGCGGCGACGGCGACGAGCTGGACGGAACCCTCCGGGACCACCGGCTGATCCACGGCAGCGCCGACGTCGGCGGGCAGCGGTACGGCTTCACGGCGGACCGGGCCGTCAGGCCCTCCGGCCTGTACCGGGCGACGGCCACCGTGCGCGGCGCGAAGGTCGACGGCGGCTGGATCGTGCTGCCCGGCGGGAAGCAGGTCGGCGTCGTCGAGCGCGACGGCACGCCCGCGGCGGCGCCCTCGATCGATCCGGAGACCGGCGCCGTGACGGTCGACGGCCAGAAGATCACCGCCCGTCCTGTCACCCCCTGACCTCCTCTGCCACAGGAGCCGTTCATGAGCGTGGACCCGAACGCCGCAACCCAGGGCTTCCCTCCCCCGCCGCCCGGCCACGACCGTCCGGGCGCGGCGCGCTATCTGGTCCCGGCCCTGGTCGCCGGGGCCGTCGCGGTCGGCCTCGGCGTCTACGGCAAGGTCCACGACCCGACGGGCACCGCGTTCGACCTCGCGGGGTTCAGCAGCACCGGCGCCGTGAAGTCCTGGCTGGCGACGACGGCGTTCTTCTTCGCCCTCGTCCAGCTCGTCTCGGCGCTGATGATGTACGGAAAGCTGCCGGGGCCGGGGTGGTCGGGGGCGCTGCACCGGTGGTCGGGGCGGATCGCGTTCCTGGTGGCGGTGCCGGTCGCGGTGCACTGTCTGTACGCGCTGGGCTATCAGACGTACAGCACCCGCGTCATGTGGCACTCGCTCCTGGGGTGCTTCTTCTTCGGTGCCTTCAGTGCCAAGATGCTGCTGCTCCGCTCGGAGCGCCTGCCCGGCTGGCTGCTTCCCGCCATCGGCGGCCTCGTCTTCGCCGTGCTCACCGCCGTCTGGCTGACGTCCGCCTTCTGGTTCTTCCGAACGTTCGGAGTGACGACATGACCCATCGCTCGACGCGGCGCACGGTGATCCTCGCCACGGGGGCGTCCGCGCTGCTCGCCGGGTGCAGTCAGTACGGCAGCGGCGGCGGCTCCTCCAGCGCCTCCCCCGACACCTCCGGCGGCGGGGAACTCGCCACGACGAGCGACATCCCGGTCGGCGGCGGCACGGTCTTCGCCGACCGGAAGATCGTGGTCACCCAGCCGGCGAAGGGCGACTTCAAGGCCTTCTCGGCGGTCTGCACCCATCTGGGGTGCATCGTCGACAAGGTGGCGGACGGCACCATCGACTGCCCCTGCCACGGGAGCAAGTTCGCCATCGAGGACGGGGCGGTCAAGGCCGGGCCCGCGCCGCGTCCGCTGCCCGCGGAGAAGATCACGGTGCAGGGAAACTCGATCCGCCTGGCGTGAGAGGGCCCGTACGCTCGGGACATGAGCTCCGACGGACACTCCCTGGTGCGGGACCACACGGTCTACTCCTGCGTGATGGGCTCCCGCGCCTTCGGACTGGCCACGGACGGCAGCGACACGGACCTCCGGGGCGTCTTCCTCGCCCCGACCGCGCTGTTCTGGCGGTTCGGGAAACCGCCGACGCACGCCGAGGGCCCGGCGCCCGAGCAGTTCAGCTGGGAGCTGGAGCGGTTCTGCGCGCTCGCGCTGCGCGCCAACCCGAACGTCCTGGAGTGCCTGCACTCCCCGCTGGTCGAGTACGCGGACGACACCGGGCGCGAACTCCGTTCCCTGCGCGGGGCGTTCCTGTCCCGTCAGGCGCACGAGACGTTCACCCGCTACGCGCTCGGCCAGCGCAGGAAGCTGGAGGCCGACGTCCGTACGCACGGCGCGCCCCGCTGGAAGCACGCCATGCATCTGCTGCGTCTGCTGACGAGTTCGCGCGATCTGCTGCGCACCGGGGTCCTGACGATCGACGTGGCGGACCAGCGCGAGCCGCTGCTCGCGGTGAAGCGGGGCGAGGTGTCCTGGAGCGAGGTCGAGCGCCGGATGGTCCGGCTGGCGGCGGAGACCGACGAGGCGGCCGCCCTCAGCCCGCTCCCGCCCGAGCCGGACCACGCGCGCGTGGAGGACTTCCTGGTCCGCACCCGCCGCGCCTCGGCCCTCCGGGACCCCGGCGGCGACGCCTAGCTCTTCGGAACCCCGTCCAGGCGGACCCTGACCACGAAGTCCTGCAGCGCCTCGTACGCGGAGGGGGCGTCCGGCAGCGCCGAGGCCTCCTGCGCCTCGTCGAGGAGGACGTGCAGCCGCTCCACGTCGGCCTCCACGCGCGGGTGCGGGACGTCGGCGGCCCCGTGCTCGCGCTCCGCCTTCGCGGCGATCAGGTCCGTGAGGTAGGCGGGGGACGAAGGGATCTGCCCGGTCAGTGTGGGCAGATCGGCCTGCACCTCGCCGCTGCGCATCAGATGGATGCCGGTGAGCAGCACCCGGAACGTGTAGAGCAGCGGCTTGAGTTCGCCGCTCTTCTCGAAGAGCCGCCACTGCGTGGCCGCGAACCCCCGGTAGTGGTGGGCGTGATGGCGGGTGAGGACCCCGGGGGCCAGCGAGATCAGCTCGCGGTGTTCGTCGCCGGTGTGCACGACCAGCGGCGTGGGTGACCAGGTCCATCTCGGTCCCCTCCCGCATCCACATCCGGGACCGGGTCTCCTGCGGTTCGTCGAGCCCGACGAGGTCGGCCGCCGGCAGCACGTGGACGCCGCGCAGGTCGACGTCGGAGTCCCGCGAGGGGAAGCCGTACAGGTGGGCCCCGGAGACGGTGGCGAAGAGCACGGGGTCGGGCTGTTCGCCCACCACGCTCGCGAGGTCGGCGCCTGTGCCGAGGACGTCTGTCATGGATCAAGCATCCCAGAGCGCCCCCAGCGCCATCAGGTCGCTGTGGTACTCGATGCGGTCGGCCCAGTCGGCCGGCCAGGCGTCCGAACCGAGGTGGGCGCCCGCGAACGCGCCGGTGAGACAGGCTATGGAGTCGGAGTCGCCCGAGGTGCAGGCGGCCCGGCGCAGTGCGGTGACGGGTTCGTCGGCGAACATCAGGAAGCACAGCAGCGCGGTGGCGAACGCCTCCTCGGCGATCCAGCCCTCGCCGGTGGCCAGGCAGGGGTCGTCCTCGGGCGAGGCGGTGCGCACGGCCCGGCGGACGTTGTCCAGGACGGCGATGCACTCGTCCCAGCCGCGGGCGATGTACTGCTCGGGGCCGGCGTCGTGGCAGAAGGTCCACAGGTCGCCGAGCCAGCGGGAGTGGTAGCGGTGCCGGTTCTCGTGCGCGTAGGCGAGCAGCAGGCCCGTCAGCTCCGCCGGCCTGACTCCTTCGGAGAGCAGCCGTACGGTGTGCGCGGTGAGGTCGGAGGCGGCGAGGGCGGTGGGGTGGCCGTGGGTGAGCGCGGCCTGCAACTGGGCGGCGCCCGCGCGCTGTTCGTCGCTGAGTCCGCGGGCGAGTCCGACGGGCGCGACGCGCATGTTGGCGCCGCAGCCCTTGGAGCCGGTCTGGCTGGCCTGCTGCCAGCGGCGCTTCTCGTCCTTGAGGAGGTTGCAGGCGACCAGGCAGGTGCGGCCGGGGGCCCGGTTGTTCTCGGGCGACTGGTACCAGTCCACGAACTCCTCGCGCACCGGCCGTTCCATCCGCAGCGGGCCGAGCAGTCCGCGGTCCATGGCGGTGCGCAGTCCGTGGGCCAGCGCGAGGGTCATCTGGGTGTCGTCGGTGACGATCGCGGGCCGGGGCAGCGCCAACTGCCGCCAGGGGCCGAACGAATCGAGGATCGCGGGCACGGTCTTGAACTCGGTGGGGAACCCGAGCGCGTCTCCGAGGGCCAGGCCGATCAGCGAACCGGTGGCGGCGCGTTTGGTCAGGGTCGTGCTGGTCATCGGGGCCGTCCTTACGAGGTGGGACGCAGCAGGGGTGGATGCAGTGCCTTCGCGTCGCCCGCGCGGTAGAGGGCGGCGGGTTTGCCGCGGCCGCCGGTGAGGCGTGCGGCACCGGGGACCTGTTCGACGAATCCGGGCGTGGCGAGGACCTTGCGGCGGAAGTTGGGCCGGTCGAGCGCGGTGCCCCACACCGTCTCGTACACGTGCTGGAGCTCTCCGAGGGTGAACTCGGGCGGGCAGAAGGACGTGGCGAGGCAGGAGTACTCGAGTTTGGCGCCGACGCGGTCGTGGGCGTCGGCGAGGATCCGGTCGTGGTCGAAGGCGAGCGGGGCGAGTCCGTCGAAGGGCAGCCACATGGCCCGCGCCGCGTCGCCGCCGCCGTGCGGTTCGGGCGGGTCGGGCAGCAGCGCGGCGAAGGCGACGGAGACGACCCGCATCCGGGGGTCACGGTCGGGATCGCTGTAGGTGCGCAGCTGCTCCAGGTGGAGTCCCGTCAGGTCCGACAGGCCGGTCTCCTCGGCGAGTTCGCGCCTGGCCGCCTCCTCGGCGGACTCGCGGGGCAGGACGAAGCCGCCGGGCAGGGCCCAGCGGCCTGCGTACGGTTGTGTGCCCCGCTCGACGAGCAGTACCTGGAGTGCGCCCGCGCGCACGGTCAGGACGGCCAGGTCGACGGTGACGGCGAAGGGCTCGAAGGCGTACTTGTCGTAGCCCTCGGGTGCCGCACCCCCCGGTGCGCGGCCCTCGCCCGTGTCCACTCCCGCGCCCCCGTCTCGCCGATGACCTTTTATGGTCACCTTGACCATGGTCACTACGACTATAAAGGGAGCGCGGGGTGTCAACAAGGCTTTCGACCGGGGAAGTTGCGGTCCCCGCGGGCCGGCGCCTTCACCGGGCCCGGGCGGGCGATCCCTCGGGCCGCCGGACGTCGTCCCGGGGCGCGTCCGGTCCGCGCGCCGGAGCGTGAGCCGGGGCGAGGGCGGCCACCAGCGCTCCGGCGGCCGCGACTCCCGCCGAGACCCACAGCGCCGGGCCGCATCCGTCGACGAAGTCCCGCGCCGAACCGTAGCCGCCGAAATGCGTGAACACGGCCGCCGCGGCGGCGATCCCGAAGACTCCGCCCAGTTCGCGCAGCGCGTTGTTGACGCCTGCCGCGACTCCCGCGTCGGCGAGCGGCACCGCGGACGTCACGGCGTTCGCGACGGTGGGGAAGACCATGGAGATGCCGACGCCCGCGACGACCAGGGGCAGCACCAGCCGTCCGTAGGCGACACCGGGCTGCACCTGCCAGGCCAGCAGCGCGAGTCCGGTCGCCTGGAGGACGAGTCCGCCGAACATGAAGGGACGGTTCCCGAACCGGTCGGCGAGTGCGCCCGCGAGCGGCGCCACGAGCAGGGGCATGCCGGTCCACACCAGGATGCGGACACCGGCCTGGAGCGGCGAGTTCCCGAGGCCGAGCTGGAACAGCTGCGAGATCATGAACAGCGAGCCGAGCAGCGACATGAACGTCAGGAAGACGGCGCCGTTGGCGGTCGAGAAGGCGCGCCTGCGGAAGTAGCCGAGGGGCAGCATCGGGTAGCGGGCACCCGCCCGCTCCCAGCCGAGGAACGCGGCCACGAAGACGACGCCGACGGCCAGCGCGCCCAGCACCTCGGCGCTCCCCCAGCCCGCCTGCGGGGCCCGTACCGGCGCCCAGGCCAGGCCGGTCAGCCCGACGGCGGCCAGCAGCAGCCCCACGACGTCGAGTTGGGGACGCGGGCCACGGCTCTCGCGCAGCCTCAGCGCGGCGAGCGGCATCATCGCGAGCCCGGTCGGCACGTTCAGCCAGAAGATCCACTGCCAGGACAGGCCCTCGGTGACGGCGCCGCCGAGCACGGGTCCGGCAGCGACACCCAGGCCGGTCACCCCGCCCCAGATCCCGATGGCCACGCCCCGCTTCTCGGCCGGGAACGCCTCGCTGATCAGGGTCAGGGTGAGCGGCAGCAGGACGGCGGCACCGGCGCCCTGGAGCACCCGGGCGGCGATGAGCTGACCCGGCCCCGGGGCCAGCCCGGCGAGGGCCGAGGCCAGGGTGAAGACGGCGAGCCCGACGACGTACATGCGCCGCCGCCCGAACCGGTCGCCGAGCGCGGCCCCGGTCAGGGTGAGGCAGGCGAAGACGAGGTTGTACGCGTTGATCGTCCACTCCAGGTCGGACAGGCTCGCCCCGAAGTCGGCCCGCAGGGCCGGCAGCGCGGTGGCCACGACGACCACGTCGAGGGAGCAGAGCAGCGCCCCGAGCCCGGCCAGGATCACGGTCCACGCACGGCGTGCGGGCGGGGCCGGCGACTGCTGGACGGGGGCGCGCGCGGTGGTGTCGGTCATGACGGTTCCTTCCGTGAGGATCACTCACGGAGGACCGACCCGCCCCGCGCCGGAAAGGAATCGCCGCCGGGGCACCGGCCGAGGAAAGCGAGGAGCCGGCCGCCGGGCGCCGTTCCCGGCGGGGCGTCGACGGGGTCGGCGAAGCGCACCCCGCGGTCGGCGTCCGCGACCACGAGGTGCGCCAGCGGCAGCAGCTCCGCGGCCAGCCCGGACGGGATCGGCCGGGCGTGCCCGCAGGCCCGCGCGACGTCCCAGCCGTGCACCGCGATCTCCAGGGCGCCGACGGCCACCAGCAGCCCGGCGCCCAGCGACCGGTCCCCCACGGCCGGGTCCCGGAGCGCCCCGGGGACCGCCGCGCACACACCGAGGAGGGCGGCCGCACGCTCGCGGAAGGCGCACACCGGATCGGCGGCGGGGCGCGCCGGACACAGCCCGACCCGTCCCTCCGCGACACCCTCGTAGAGCGCTTCGACCGAGTCGTCGAGGTGGTGGAGCAGGTCCCCCAGGTCCCACTCGGCGCACGGCGTCGGCCGCCGCAGGCCCCCGCGCGGCACGGCGGCGACACCGACGCTCGCGTACGCCAGCGAGCGCTCCAGGAGCTCCCCCGGATGCAAGGGGTGCAAGGGGTTCACGGGGAGCTCCTGGGACTCACGGAATTCACAGGACTCAAGGGATTCACGGGATCCACGGGATTCACGGGACTCACGGGGTTCACGGAAGGATCCCCGGCAGCCCGAAGGAGGCGAAAAGGCCCGGGTCCAGGAAGACGGTGAGCCGTGCGACACCGCCCGCCTCGACGGTGAGCACCTGCACGGAGTGCGCCCGCAGCACGCCGTCGCCGTCGCGCTCGTAGGCCGCGGCCGCCGGCTGTCCGTTGGCCCGGACGGCCACCATCCGGACATGCCCCGCCCCCTGGCCGGAGAACGCCCGTACGCGCAGGAACCGCACGACGTCCTTCTTGCCGCTGAACCACTCCAGGTGGGGCGGCATCTCCAGCTCGACCCCGTCGCGCAGCAGCGCCAGCAGCGACCCCATGTCGGCGTTCTCGAAGGCCGCCATGTAACGGTCGAGGAGCTCGCGGTCGTCGGTGCCGTCGGGCTCGACCACCAGGTCCTCCTCCGGCGCGACCTCGTCGAGCCGGGCACGCGCGCGCTGGAGCGTGCTCTTGACCGCCGCGGTCGACGTGTCGAGCAGGGCGGCCACCTCCGCGGCCCGCCAGGCCAGCACGTCCCGCAGGATGAGGACCGCCCGCTGCCGCGCGGGCAGGTTCTGCAGCGCGGCGACCAGGGCGAGCCGCAGACTCCCCCGCGCCGCCACGACCGTCGCCGGGTCGACGAGCGTGTCGGGCAGCGGCTGGAGCCAGGGGATGTCGGTCGCGGGAGCGCCGAGCGGCTCCTCGGGCGTGTCTCCGGGGCCGCCGAGGCCGGTGGGCAGCGGACGGCGCCCACGCCCCTCCAGGGCCGTCAGACAGGTGTTGGTGGCGATCCGGTGGAGCCAGGTGCGCAGGGAGGCGCGGCCCTCGTACCCCTCGTAGGACCGCCAGGCCCGCAGATACGTCTCCTGCACGAGGTCCTCGGCGTCGTCGGCCGAACCGAGCATGCGGTAGCAATGGGCGAGCAGTTCCCGCCGGTACGGGCCGGTCAGCCGGACGAACTCGTCCCGGTGCGTCGTCGCGGTCATCGCCGCTCCCTTCGTTCGCACGGGGCGCGCCGGAGCACACCCGTGGTCCGTTCACCGGTACAGACCGGCGGGGAGGCGAAAACGAATCGGCCGGTCCCGGAAAGGTTCCGGGACCGGCCGTCGCGGGCGCGGGTGATGACCGCGGGCCGCCGGAGCCGAGGGGGCTCCGGGGCCTCAGGGGGCCGGCGCGATCAGAGACCGACCTCGGCCATGAGCATGCCGACCTCGGTGTTCGACAGACGGCGCAGCCAGCCCGACTTCTGGTCGCCCAGGGTGATCGGGCCGAAGGCGACCCGCACCAGCTTGTCGACCGGGAAGCCGGCCTCGGCGAGCATGCGGCGCACGATGTGCTTGCGGCCCTCGTGCAGGGTCACCTCGACGAGGTAGTTCTTGCCGGTCTGCTCGACGACCCGGAAGTGGTCCGCCTTCGCGTAACCGTCCTCCAGCTGGATGCCGTCCTTGAGCCGCTTGCCCAGGTCACGCGGGATCGGGCCCACGATGTGCGCGAGGTAGACCTTCTTCACGCCGTACTTGGGGTGGGTCAGCCGGTGCGCCAGCTCGCCGTGGTTGGTGAGCAGGATGACACCCTCGGTCTCGGTGTCGAGCCGGCCCACGTGGAAGAGCCGCGTCTCGCGGTTCGTCACGTAGTCGCCGAGGCACTGGCGGCCCTCGTTGTCCTCCATGGTGGAGACGACGCCGGCCGGCTTGTTCAGCGAGAAGAACTGGTACGACTGCGTGGCGACGGTGAGCCCGTCGACCTTGATCTCGTCCTTGTCGGTGTCGACACGGAGACCCTGCTCCATCACGATCTGGCCGTTGACCTCGACCCTGGCCTGGTCGACCAGTTCCTCGCAGGCACGCCGCGAGCCGTAACCGGCGCGCGCGAGCACCTTCTGGAGGCGCTCGCCCTCCTCCTCGGCGCCCGGGAAGGTCTTGGGCAGCTTGATCTCCGGCTTGCCCGCGTACCGGTCGCGGTTGCGCTCCTCGGCCCGCGTCTCGTACTCACGCGAGCGCGCGGGCTCGGTGCGGCCGCCGCGCTGCTGGCCCTGCTTGGGGCCGCCCTTGGCGCCACCGCGCGCCGAGGCGCCGCGCCCGGACTTCGGGCCTTCGTGCGTGCCCCCGGGGCCTACGTCGTAGCGACGCTCCTCGGGACGGGGCTTGCTGGGACGCTTCGGCTGGTCGTCACGCCCCGCCGCCGAACTCCTCGGCTGGAAGCCGCCGCCGCCCGTACCGCGCGAGCCGCCGCCGCTTCCGCCACGCGAGCCGGCGCCGCTCCCGCCGCGGGAGCCGCCACCGCTTCCGCCGCGCGAGCCACCGCCCCCGCCGGCCCCGCGGGGCGCGCCGCTGCCACGCGAACCGCCGCTCCCGCCGGTTCCGCGCGGGTTGCCGCGCCCGCTGTTCCTGCCACTGCCGCTGCCACTGCTTCGCATCAAAGTTCCGTCGTCGTCGTGTCGTCTGCGTCTGCATCCGGTGCGTCCGGATCGAACGACGGGACCCCTTCCAGCGTCTCTGCCTCGATCGCGTCCGCCTCGGGGAGGAAGGGCGCGAGCTCCGGGAGCTCGTCCAGACCTCGCAGGCCCATTCGCTCCAGGAAGTAGTTCGTCGTCGTGTACAGGATCGCACCTGTTTCGGGTTCCGTGCCCGCCTCCTCGACCAGACCGCGCTGGAGGAGGGTGCGCATCACGCCGTCACAGTTGACTCCGCGGACCGCCGAGACCCTCGAACGGCTGACCGGCTGGCGGTACGCGACGACCGCGAGCGTCTCCAGGGCCGCCTGGGTGAGGCGGGCGTGCTGGCCGTCCAGGACGAAGCGTTCGACGGCGCTCGCGTAGGCGGGCCGCGAGTAGAAACGCCAGCCGCCCGCGATCAGTCTGAGCTCGAATCCGCGGCCCTGGACGGTGTACTCGTCGGCCAGGGCGCGCAGCGCGTCCGCTACCTGCCGCCTGGGCCGCTCCAGGATCCTGGCGAGGTGTTCCTCGGTGGCCGGCTCGTCCACGACCATGAGGACGGCCTCCAGGGCGGCCCCGAGATCGAGGTCCGCGACGGCGGGCGGCCGCGCGGGGGTGCCGGTGGTCTCCTCGCTCACGCCTTCTCCTTCTCGGTCCCGTCCTTCTTGATCGCGTCCTTGCCGACCGCGTCCTTCTCGATCGCGTCCTTCCCGGCCTTCCGGGGTCCGCGCCGCGTCTCGTCGTCGGCGGTCTCCGCCGGGCGGTCGAACTCGTCGGTCACCCGCGGCACCCCGTCGTCCTGGCCGCCGGTCCAGCGCACCATGAGGTCCCCGAGGGCCTCCTCCTGGTCGAGGGCGACGGCCTTCTCCCGGTAGAGCTCCAGCAGGGCCAGGAACCGGGCGACCACGGTGAGGGTGTCGTCGGTGTCCTCCACGAGCGAGCGGAAGCTGGCCTCGCCGAGCTCCCGCAGCCGCGCCACGACGATCCCGGCCTGTTCCTGCACGCTGACGAGCGGCGCGTGGATGTGGTCGACGTACACCTGGGGCTTGGGTCTGGGCTGCATCGCCTTGACGGCGAGTTTCGCGAAGCCCTCGGGGCCGATGCTGATGACGACCTCGGGCAGCAGTTCCGCGTACTGCGCCTCCAGCCCGACCGTACGGGGGTAGCGGCGGGCCTCCTCGTCCAGGCGCGCGTTGAAGATGTCCGCGATCCGTTTGTACGCGCGGTACTGGAGCAGCCGCGCGAACAGCAGGTCCCGTGCCTCCAGCAGGGCGAGGTCGGCCTCGTCCTCGACCTCGGCGGCGGGCAGCAGCCGGGCGGCCTTCAGGTCGAGCAGCGTCGCCGCGACGACGAGGAACTCGGTCGTCTGGTCGAGGTCCCAGTCGGGGCCCATCGCCCGGATGTGCGCCATGAACTCGTCGGTGACCTTGGACAGCGCCACTTCGGTGACGTCGAGCTTGTGCTTGGTGATCAGCTGGAGCAGCAGGTCGAAGGGGCCCTCGAAGTTCGCGAGCCGCACCTTGAAGACGCCGTCCCCCGATCCGGCGGAGGCCTCCCCCGGATCGGGGGCGGGGTCCGTGGACGTCCCAGGGCGGCCCTGGGGCGCCTCGGGGGGCGCGTCCGGCACATCGGGGCGCGCGGGCGCCGCGGGGCCCTCCACGGGCGCCCCGGACGGCTCGGCGGGGGTTCTCGGGGGCTCGACGGTCCGTACGGACCCCGTGTCAGGTCCGGAGGACACCCCGGAGACCTCACGGGCCTCGGGCCCCCCGGAGCGGTCCGCGCCGACCGGCCCGGAGGGAGCCGCGGTCACGGGTCCCGAAGGGTGGTCCGCGGTCGCAGGTCCCGAAGGGTGGTCCGCGGTCGCGGGTGCCTCCGAGGGCTCAGGGCCGACCGGTTCCTCGGAGGGTTCCGGGCCAGCTGGTTCCCCGGAAGGCTCCGGACCGACCGGTTCCTCGGAGGGTTCCGGGCCTACAGGTTCCCCGGAGGAATCAGGGGCTGCCGGTTCCTCGGACGGTTCCGGGCCCACCGGTTCCTGGGACGGGCCGGTCGTCTCGGGCTGCGCGGGGGGAGCTGGCGGCGCCCCGGGACCGCGTCCCAGCGCACGCCGACGACCGCCGGAGGCGGCTGACGGAGGCGGGACGTTCGAGGTCATAGCCGTCGAAGGCTACCCCTACCGCCCGCGCAGACGCCGGACGAGAATGCTCGCGTCGCCGCGCGACTCCAGGTCCGCGAGGACCACGGCGACCGCCTCGCGGACGATCCGCCCGCGGTCGACGGCGAGACCGTGCTCACCGCGGAGCACCAGGCGCGCGTGTTCGAGGTCCATCAGCTCCTCGGCGGACACGTACACGGTGATCTTCTCGTCGTGCCGCTCCCGCCCGCTGGGCCGGCGGTTCGCGGCGCGCCCCCGCTTGCGGGACGACTGCACGGACGTGGAAGGGGCGCCAGAACCTTCCTGCGCCGGCCGGCGCCCCGAACGGTCCGGGGCGCCTCCGCGACTGCGCGACTCCCCCGCGTCCGCCCCGGAGTCGGC
Source organism: Streptomyces sp. NPDC127038 (assembly GCF_042725875.1). NCBI lineage: Bacteria > Bacillati > Actinomycetota > Actinomycetes > Kitasatosporales > Streptomycetaceae > Streptomyces > Streptomyces sp. NPDC127038. The sequence continues at coordinate 17,038 of NZ_JBHXDQ010000076.1, forward strand.
GGCGACGTGTTCGTCGCCCTCGCCGTCCCCGCCCTGGACGGGCACCGACTGGGGAGCGTCGTCCCCGGCCGCCGCGTCGCCCTCGCCGGCCGGAGCCGGCACCCGGGCCTCGCCGTTGGCCCGGCGGGCGGGGCTGGACGACTGGAGCGCCATGCCCCCGGTGGTACGGAACAGTTCGTCGGCCCCCGGCAGACTCACTCGGCGTGACACCGGGCGAGCACCTCCCTGGCGAGCTGGCGATAGGCGGCGGCACCGACGGAGTTGGAGGCGTACGTGGTGATCGGCTCACCGGCGACCGTGGTCTCCGGGAAGCGGACGGTCCGGCCGATCACGGTGTGGTAGACGTGATCGTCGAAGGCCTCCACGACGCGCGCGAGCACCTCACGGCTGTGCACCGTGCGGGAGTCGTACATCGTGGCGAGGATGCCGTCGAGCTCCAGCTCGGGGTTGAGCCGTTCCTGGACCTTCTCGATCGTCTCGGTGAGCAGCGCGACACCGCGCAGCGCGAAGAACTCGCACTCCAGCGGCACGATCACCTTGTGTGCGGCCGTCAGCGCGTTCACGGTCAGCAGGCCGAGCGAGGGCTGGCAGTCGATCACGATGTAGTCGTAGTCGGCCATCAGCGGCTTCAGGGCGCGCTGGAGCGTGGACTCGCGGGCGACCTCGCTCACCAGCTGTACCTCGGCGGCGGACAGGTCGATGTTGCTGGGCAGCAGGTCCATGTTCGGGACCGCCGTCTTCAGGAGCACCTCGTCGGCCGCCATGCCCCGCTCCATGAGCAGGTTGTAGACGGTGAGGTCGAGCTCCATCGGGTTGACGCCGAGTCCCACGGACAGCGCGCCCTGCGGGTCGAAGTCGACGAGCAGCACCCTGCGTCCGTACTCCGCGAGCGCGGCACCCAGGTTGATGGTCGACGTGGTCTTGCCCACGCCGCCCTTCTGGTTGCACATCGCGATGATCGTCGCGGGGCCGTGACTGGTCAGCGGACCCGGGATCGGGAAGTAGGGCAGCGGGCGCCCCGTCGGGCCGATGCGCTCACGGCGCTGACGGGCCGCGTCGGGCGCGAGCGTGGCCGCGTACTCCGGATCGGGCTCGTACTCGGCGTCGGGGTCGTAGAAGTGCCCCTCGGGCAGTTCGTCGTAGTCGGCGAAGTGGGTGTGGTTCTCGCCACTTCCGTTGCCGGCCATGGCGTTCACGTGATGGCCATCCATGCTCGGGTGTGCTGTCTGAGTCGTCCGGGGACTCTGATGGGCTGCGAAGGTGCGGACAGCGACGGAGCCGACAGCCTCGAGCCCCGTGGGGTCCTGGCCCCGCGCCGGCATTCCTGGTTGACCACCCCCGGGAGTAAATGTCGACTCATTCACAAGTCGTCTTACCTCCTTGGTGACCAGGAAACTTCTCGATAGGTCAGCGTGGCACCATGCCGACGGTTGGCGACTCTATGGCGTGTCACCGCTCCGCAGCAACACAATCCGCCGGACCCGACCCGATGTGTCGGCAACCGAACATCCCTCTGTCAAGGGCGTAAGGGCGTCGCACGGCAGGTTTCACCGGTGTGCGAATCGGTTGAAGAGTTACGTTCGTGGCGAGTTGAACGAGTGCCGCGAAGTGACCCGACACACACCCGGCCGGACCTTGTCGGGCAAGGTCCGGCCTGGTGAGCGGTGTTGACGACCCGTGTTGACGTATCGCCTTTTGTCAGCGACGAGTCGACCGAAAATGTCGACTCATTGAGCCATCGGCAAAGTCAGCCGAGCAGGCTCTCCAGCGCGACGTGCTCCAGCCCGTGGGCCTCGGCCACCTCGCGGTAAACAACCTTGCCGTCATGCGTGTTGAGACCCTTGGCCAGCGCGTTGTCACGGCGCAGCGCCTCGGTCCAGCCGCGGTTGGCGAGCTCGACGATGTACGGCAGCGTGGCGTTGGTGAGCGCGTAGGTCGAGGTGTTGGGGACCGCGCCGGGCATGTTGGCGACGCAGTAGAAGACCGAGTTGTGGACCGGGAAGGTCGGCTCGGCGTGCGTGGTGGGGCGGGAGTCCTCGAAGCAGCCGCCCTGGTCGATGGCGATGTCGACGAGGACACTGCCGGGCTTCATCCGGGAGACGAGCTCGTTGGTGACCAGCTTCGGCGCCTTGGCGCCGGGGATCAGCACGGCGCCGATCACGAGGTCGGCCTCCAGGCAGGCCTTCTCCAGCTCGAAGGAGTTGGACATGACGGCCTTGACCTTCGTGCCGAAGATCTTGTCGGCCTCGCGCAGCTTGTTGATGTCGCGGTCGAGCAGCGTGACGTCGAAGCCCATGCCGATGGCGATCTGCGCGGCGTTCCAGCCGGAGACGCCTCCGCCGATGACGACGGCCTTGGCCGGCAGGACGCCGGGGACGCCGCCGGGCAGGACACCGCGGCCGCCGTTGGCGCGCATCAGCTGGTAGGCGCCGACCTGCGGGGCCAGGCGGCCCGCGACCTCGGACATCGGGGCCAGCAGCGGCAGGGCGCGGCTCGGAAGCTCGACGGTCTCGTAGGCGATCGCGGTGGTGCCGGACTCCAGGAGGGCGTCCGTGCACTCGCGGGAGGCGGCCAGGTGCAGGTAGGTGAAGAGCGTCTGGTCCTTGCGGAGGCGGTGGTACTCCTCCGCGATGGGCTCCTTGACCTTCAGCAGCAGGTCGGCGGTGGCCCAGACCTCGTCGGCGGTGGGCAGGATCTGCGCGCCGGCCGAGACGTACTCCTCGTCCGTGATCGAGGAGCCGACGCCGGCGTTCTGCTCGACGAAGACCTGGTGGCCGTGGCGCACGAGCTCGTGCACGCCTGCGGGGGTGATGGCCACCCGGAACTCGTTGTTCTTGACCTCGCGGGGGATGCCGACCTTCACGTCGATCACGGTCCTTGACTCAGAGGGCTCTGGGGCTATGCATGCCGAGGCGATGCAAGCCAGGCAATGCATGTCATACCCGACGTACGGGAGCACACCGGGAGACACCACGGAAGAACGCGGCGGAGCCAGTCTAATGAAGGGATTCCCTCTGTCTAGCCTTTCAATGCATCAATCTTCAGCGGATGCACTGCGGATTTCGTAGGCGTTAGCGTCGTGTTCCAGGCCGGATGTGCTCTCCAGCAGCTCATCTCCCAGCATGCGCTCGGCCGCCGCTCGGTGCAGCCCGGCGGCCGCCGGGTCCCCGAGCCGCTCCAGGGTGTCGGCCAGCCTGACCTGGAGCGCGGCCTGGAGACGTACGTCGTCCGCGCGGCGCGCCCACTCGACGGCCTCCTGGCAGGTGCGCAGCGACTCCTCGGGGCGTCCCGCGTACTCCTGGACCCGGGCCATCTCGCTCAACGCCCTTGCCTGGGAGGCGACATCGCCGTTCTTGCGGTGCCAGGCGACGGCGGCGCGCCAGTTGACCTGGGCCTCGCCGTAGCGGCCCGCGTAGGTGTGCGCCGTGGCGATGCGCCCGTAGAGCCGGGCGGCGTCCACGCGCTCGTCGCGCGCGAGCCGCTGGGCGAGCGCCCTGCCGTACCAGTCGGCGGCCCGGTCGTGGTCCCCGAGTTCCTGGTGGGCACCGCCTACGGATTCCATCGCGCGGCCGGTCGCGTACGGGTCGTTCGCCTCGCGTCCGGCGTCCAGCGCGGCCCGGTAGCGGGCCAGGGCGCCGGTCCTGCGGCCGGTCTGCGCGTCCAGGTCGGCGAGGTTGAGCAGGGCCGCGGCCTTCTCGCGGGGCAGGTCACGGCGTTCGGCGACGTCCAGGACGAGGCGGTGGATGCCGTACAGGTCGGGGGCGGCGGCCCGGGTGCCGAAGTGCGCGGCCATCGCCCGCACCAGGGCGGCCATCAGCCGCCTGGCCAGGGTGTCCAGCTCCCCGTCCGCGACGGCCAGCCGGGCCGAGGCGAGCAGCGCGGGCCGGCGGACGCGCAGCCAGTCCTCGGCCGCCCGGGGCCCGGCGAAGCGCAGGGCGCGGGGCATCCCGGCGAGCTTCTCCCGGGCGGGCGAGCTGTCGGTCTCGGTGATCGCGCGGCAGGACACCAGGAGCCGTACGGTCCGCTCCAGCATCCGGGCCCGGGCCAGCTGGACCTCGGCGGGCCGGTCGTGGGTGTCGACGAGCGCGCGCAGCAGGGGCTGGAGGCAGCCGGGCACCTCGTACTGCGGCAGCTCCGAGGGGACCGCCCGCAGCAGGCCGAGGGCGACGAACTCGTCCAGCACGGTGTGCGCCGACTGGACCGAGCAGCCGGCCAGCGCGGAGGCGGTGTGCGGGTCGACGAGGCCCGCGGGCGCCAGCGAGAGCAGGCGCAGGGTCCTGGCGGCGGACCCCGGCAGCGAGGCGTACGAGATCCGGAAGACGCGGTCCATCGGGGTGCCGTCGGCGCCCTCGGTGCGCAGCTGCTTGGCGAGGTCGGCGACGGCGGCGGCGGGTCGGGCGGCGAGCCAGCCGCCGGCCAGCACCAGGGCGGTCGGCTGGCCGGCGCACAGCTCGACCAGTCCCTCGGCGGCGAGGGGGTCGACGGTGATGCGGACCGAGCCGGTGAAGTGGCCGAGGAGTTCGAGGGCGGACTTGGTGTCGAGGCCGCCGAGGGTGCAGGGGCGGACGTCCGCGATTCCGGTGAGCGGCCCGCCGGAGACGGCGACGACCAGGCAGTCCGGGGAGTCGGGCAGCAGCGCGTCGACCTGTTCGGCGTCGGCCGCGTCGTCGAGCAGGAGCACCGCCCGGCGGATCGCGAGGGCCTCGCGCAGCCGCTCGCACAGTTCGTCGGCGCCGGCTCCGGCGGGTGCGGACAGCCCGAGGGCGGTGAGCAGGTCGCGCGCGGTGGCCTCGGTGGGCACCGGGGTGCCGTCGGGTTCGGTGAGCCGGGCGCGCAGTATGCCGTCGGGGTAACTCTCGGCGACCTGAGCGGCGAGCCGGTCGGCGAGCGCGGTGCGGCCGGAGCCGGGCTTGCCCGCGATGAGCAGCACCCGCGCGCGGGGGGCCTTGCGGCCGGCGATGGTGTCGAGTCCCGCCCGCTCGATGTCCGCCCGGAGTTCCTTCAACTCTCTTGTACGGCCCAGGAACTGACTCTCCGTGGGAGCGGACCCGGCAGCCGGGCGCTGCCCCTTGGACGCCACCTTGGTGCCGCCGTCGTCCACCGCCTGATCCGCCACGGGCCACGCTCCCGTTCCACTGCACGCGCAAGCCCGCCGGGACTCCGGTACGGGCGTTTTCCAGAGCCTAGTTCACGCTCTGCGACGATCCGGACGGAGCGCGACGGAGACATCCCCCGATCGGATCAGGCGATCGTAGGACCGGTGGCTCCGGACGGGCGTATACGACCGTCCGGAGCGGGTCGACGGAACGGACCGGCCGTCCCGGAGCCGGGGTCAGGCCTCGAAGGGACGCGCGGGCCACGGCGCCCCGGCCGGACGCAGGGCGTCGAGTCCGGCGCCCTGCCGTGCGGCGACGAGCGAGAGGACCCCCACGACCAGACAGTTGTTGTGCAGGTCACCGGCGAGCACACCGGCGACGAGTTCACCGAGCGGGACGCGGGCCAGCTCCATGTCGGCCTCCTCGTCCTCGACCTCGAACCGCTCGCCCTCCGCCTCGGAGAGATCGCGGGCCAGGAAGATCCGGATGGCCTCGTCGCAGCCGCCGGGCGTGGTGTAGACGTCGGTCAGCACCCGCCAGGTCTCCGCCTTGACGTGCGCCTCCTCGTAGAGCTCGCGCTGCGCGGCGTGCAGCGGGTTCTCGCCCGGGACGTCGAGCAGGCCCGCCGGGATCTCCCACAGCTTCTGGCGCACCGGGTGGCGGTACTGGCGCAGGACCACCACCCGGTCCTCGTCGTCCAGGGCGAGCACGGCGACGGAGCCCGGGTGGACCTGGTAGTCCCGGCGGACGACGGATCCGTCGGGCATGACCACGTCGTCGGTGCGCACCGAGGTCTTGTTGCCCCTGAAGGGGGTCTCGGTCGCCCGGACCTCCCACTCCTCGGGAATGTCCTTGATGGTCATGGCCTGTCCTCCCACACGCGCAAAAAGAAGCCGGTCCGGATCACGGGACCGGGGTGCGCATCCGGCGGGAACACCCGCGGATCCGCACCCCGGTCACCGTACAACCCTGGTGCTACTTGCCCGTCTTGCGCGCCACCGCGGCCTTGACCAGGCCCGCGAACAGCGGGTGCGGCCGGGTCGGACGGGAGCGCAGCTCGGGGTGCGCCTGGGTCGCGACCAGGTACGGGTGCACGTCACGCGGGTACTCGACGTACTCGACGAGCTTGCCGTCCGGGGACGTGCCGGAGAACTGGAGGCCGGCCTTCTTCTCCAGCTCGGCGCGGTAGGCGTTGTTCACCTCGTAGCGGTGACGGTGACGCTCCTCGACGTACTCCTTGCCGTCGTACACCTCGCGCACGATCGAGCCCTCGGCGAGCTTGGCCGGGTACATGCCCAGGCGCATGGTGCCGCCCATGTCGCCCTCGCCCGCCACGATGTCGAGCTGCTCGGCCATCGTGGAGATGACCGGGTGGCCGGTGCCCGAGTCGAACTCGGTGGAGTTGGCGTCCGGGATGTCGGCCAGGTTCCGCGCGGCCTCGATCACGATGCACTGCAGGCCCAGGCACAGGCCGAGCAGCGGGATGCGGTTCTCGCGGGCGTACTGGATCGCGCCGACCTTGCCGGACACACCGCGGTCGCCGAAGCCGCCGGGGATGCAGATCGCGTCGACGTCGCCGAGCTGCTTGGCCGCGCCCGCCGGGGTCTTGCAGTCGTCCGAGGTGACCCACTTGATCTTGACGCGGGCCTTGTTGGCGAAACCGCCGGCGCGCAGCGCCTCGGTGACCGAGAGGTAGGCGTCGGGCAGGTCGATGTACTTGCCGACGAGCGCCATGGTGATCTCGTGGACCGGGTTGTGGACGCGGTCCAGGAGGTCGTCCCAGGTCGCCCAGTCCACGTCACGGAACGGCAGGTCCAGCTTGCGCACGACGTAGGCGTCGAGGCCCTCGGTGTGCAGGACCTTCGGGATGTCGTAGATCGACTTGGCGTCGATCGCGGCGACCACGGCGGCCTCGTCGACGTCGCACATCAGCGAGATCTTGCGCTTGATGGCGGTGGGGACCTCGCGGTCGGCCCGCAGGACGATCGCGTCGGGCTGGATACCGATGTTGCGCAGGGCGGCGACCGAGTGCTGCGTCGGCTTGGTCTTCAGCTCGCCGGACGGGCCGATGTAGGGCAGCAGCGAGATGTGCACGACGAACACGTTGTCGCGGCCGACCTCGTGGCGGACCTGGCGGACCGTCTCCAGGAAGGGCAGCGACTCGATGTCGCCGACCGTGCCGCCGACCTCGGTGATGACGACGTCGACGTCGTCGGTCGCCATGCGGCGGATGCGGTGCTTGATCTCGTTGGTGATGTGCGGGATGACCTGCACGGTGTCACCGAGGTACTCGCCGCGGCGCTCCTTGGCGATGACGGTGGAGTACACCTGACCGGTGGTCACGTTGGCCGAGCCGTCCAGGTCCACGTCGAGGAAGCGCTCGTAGTGCCCGATGTCCAGGTCGGTCTCGGCGCCGTCGTTGGTGACGAACACCTCGCCGTGCTGGAACGGGTTCATGGTGCCCGGGTCGACGTTCAGGTACGGGTCGAGCTTCTGCATCGTGACGCGCAGACCCCGTGCCTTGAGCAGCGCGCCCAGGCTGGAGGCCGTCAGGCCCTTGCCGAGGGAGGACGCGACACCCCCGGTGACGAAGATGTGCTTGGTCGTCGTGGCTGTGCTGTTTCGAAAAGCACTGGGCGGCATGGCCAAGAGGGGGCTCCCGTGGTCGGTCTGGGGTGCGTGCCGGCGTGGGGCCCGGAGATTTCCGGGGGTTGCCGTCGCTGCGGTTCGGGGGTTTCTTGCCCACCGGTCCACGGGCTACCAGGGTATCAGCGACCGGACGAGGCCGCTTCCGGCCACGCTCCGCACCCGTCCGGGCGCCGGGGGTGCGCACCCCCGGCGCGCGCCGGGGCGGGCACAGAGCTCACACACCGCTCACTCGATCGGCTCAACCGGGTTGCCCGGAGCGGCACGCGGATCTTCCACGTGCGTCGTATCCTGCTCGGACACTCGCTGCCGAGTCCCTCCGGCACACGGCACCATCCCGTACGTAACCGGAACAAAGAGGGCCTGTCAGTTCGTTTCGAGACGACAATCGCATCGCCCATCGCACCGACAACCGACGTTTCGCGGCGAGGCACGACGGACGTCCCCCATCATCGACGTTCCGCAGATACCGAATCCCATTGCCTACTGTTTTGCAGTACCTACGTTCCCTTTGACCGCAAGAGCGACCGCCCCGCGAAGGGGCGCCGTGGCCGTTCGACTGGAGATGCACGTGGCCGGGCGCATCGAGGACTACGCACTCATCGGAGACATGCAGACAGCCGCGCTGGTCTGCCGGGACGGCACAGTCGACTGGCTGTGCCTGCCGCGCTTCGACTCCCATGCCATCTTCGCGGGACTGCTCGGCACGGAGGACCACGGATTCTGGCGGATCGGCCCCGCGCACCCGGCCGACGCCCAGTCGCCCGCGGCGACGCGCCGCAGGTACCGCGGCGACTCGCTGATCCTCGAATCCGAGTGGGACACACCGCGCGGCACGGTCCGGGTGACCGATTTCATGCCCCCGCGCGACGGCGCGCCGCAGCTGATCCGGATCGTGGAGGGCATCAGCGGGCGGGTGCCGATGCGCTCCACGCTGCGCATGCGGTTCTCGTACGGCCGCGTCGTGCCCTGGGTGCGCCGGCACGAGGGTCGTACGGTCGCGGTCGCCGGCCCCGACTCGGTCTGGTTCGACACGGACTGCATGACCTACGGCAAGGACCTGACCACCTACGCCGACTTCACGGTGGCCCCCGGCGAGACGGTCACCTTCACCGTGTCGTGGGAACCCTCGCACAAGCAGCCGCCGCCGCTGCCCGAACCCGAGCAGTCGCTGGAGGCGACCGAGGAGTTCTGGCGCGACTGGGTCGACCAGTGCACGTACCACGGCCCCTACCGCGAGGCCGTCGTCCGCTCCCTGATCACGCTCAAGGCCCTGACGTACGCGCCCACGGGCGGCATCGTCGCCGCGCCCACCACCTCCCTCCCGGAGGAGATCGGCGGCGTACGCAACTGGGACTACCGCTACACCTGGCTGCGCGACGCGGCCATCACCCTCTCCTCGCTGCTGCGCACCGGCTACCGCGAGGAGGCCCGCGCCTGGCGCGAATGGCTGCTGCGCGCGGTCGCCGGCGACCCGGAGAACCTCCAGATCATGTACGGCATCGCGGGGGAAAGGGAGTTGGGCGAGGCGGAGCTCGACTGGCTTCCCGGGTACGAGAATTCGGCGCCCGTCCGGGTCGGGAACGGCGCGGCGCACCAGCTCCAGCTCGACGTCTACGGCGAGGTCACCGAGGCCCTGCACCTGGCCCACATGACGGGCCTGTCCCGCAACGACTACGCCTCGCTGCTCCAGTTGAAGCTGATCCGCTACCTGGAGACCCACTGGGACCAGCCGGACGAGGGGATCTGGGAAGTCCGGGGCCCGCGACGGCACTTCGTGCACTCCAAGGTGATGGCCTGGGTCGCCGTCGACCGCACGATCAAGCTCATCGAGTCCGGGGACGCGGACGGCCCGCTGGAGAAATGGCGCGAACTGCGCGACGACATCCACCGGGACGTCTGCGAGAAGGGCTACGACCAGGAGCGCAACACCTTCACGCAGTCCTACGGCTCCAAGGAGCTCGACGCCTCGCTGCTGCTCATCCCGCAGATGGGCTTCCTGCCGCCGGACGACAAGCGGGTGATCGGCACCATCGAGGCGATCCAGCGCGAACTGTCCACCTCCGACGGCTTCATCCTGCGCTACCCGACCTCCGGCGAACACGCGGGCGTCGACGGCCTGGAGGGGGACGAGGGCGCGTTCCTCGCCTGCTCGTTCTGGATGGCCGACGACCTCGCGATGATCGGCCGGGTCGACGAGGCCCGCAAGCTCTTCGAGCGGCTGCTCGCCCTGCGCAACGACCTCGGCCTGCTGGCCGAGGAGTGGGACCCGCGCCTTCAGCGCCAGGTCGGGAACTTCCCGCAGGCCTTCAGCCACGTCCCGCTGATCGACACGGCCCTGCGGCTGACGGCGAGCGGGGCGTACGGCGGCTGACCCGGTCCGTGCCGGGCGCCCGGGGATCCCTCCCCGGCGCGCCCCGCACGCCGTACCCGCCTAGCCTGGAAGGAGTCCTGTCCCCTCATGGAAGGGGGCGGCTTCCATGGCTCCCCTTTCGAAGGCCGGAGCGGCGCTGACAGCGCTCCGCGCGGGTCTCTCCGGCGACGTGTACACCCCTGACGATCCGGGCTACGACGAGGCCCGGACGATCTTCAACGCGATGATCGACCGGCGCCCCGCCGTGATCGCGCGATGCGTGTCCGAGGCCGACGTCACCCGCGCGGTGCGCTTCGCGCGTGACCTCGACCTGCCGGTCGCCGTCCGCGGAGGCGGTCACAGCGTCGCCGGCATGTCGCTCAACGACGGCGGTCTCGTGATCGACCTCAGCCGTATGCACGAGGTCACCGTCCACCCCGGGTCCGAGACCGTCCGGGTCGGGGGCGGAGCGCTGATGACCCATCTCGACCGGGCCACCCAGCCCTACGGCCTCGCGACCACCGGCGGCCGGGCCTCGACGACCGGCGTCGGCGGCTATGTCCTCGGCGGCGGCACCGGCTGGCTGGACAGGTCCTGCGGCCTGGCCGTCGACAATCTGCTCGGGGTCGAGCTGGTGACCGCGGACGGCTCGCAGGTACGCGCCACCGCCCAGGAGAACCCGGAGCTGTTCTGGGCCCTGCACGGCGGCGGCGGGAACTTCGGGGTCGCCACCGCGCTGACCCTCAGACTGCATCCGCTGCCCGAGTTCTCCATGGCGCTGGTCATGTATCTGCCGGACAGCGGCCCCGACGTCGTACGCGTCTACCGCGAGGTCATCGAGAACGGGCCGCCCGAGGCGAGCGGCGGCGTCCTCTACCTGACCGCCCCGCCCGAGGAGTTCGTGCCCGCGCACCTGGTGGGCACGCGGCTGTGCGGCGCGCTCGTCGCGTACGCGGGCGGCGAGGACGACATGCGCAAGATCGCCCAGCCGCTGCTGGCGCTGCCGCACGAGGTCGAGATCGTCACCGCCGTGCCCTACGCCGACCTCCAGTGCATGCTCGACGACCCGCCCGGCTGGCGGAACCACTGGTCGGCCGAGTACCTGACCGGCGCGCCCGACGACTTCGTGGACGTCTTCTGCACCCTCGGCGACGCCATGCCCGTCCCCACCGGCACCCAGCACGTGCTGTTCCCGCAGGGCGGCGCCATCGCCTCCGGACCCTCCCACTGGCCGGTCCCCTACCGCGACGCGCCCTGGGCCGTGCACCCCTTCGGGATCTGGGAGGACCCGGCCGACGACGAGCGGTGCGTCGCGTGGGTCAGGAAGGTCCGCGAGGACGTACGGCCGTGGAGCACCGGCGCGGTCTATCTGAACTTCATCGGGGACGAGGGCGCGGACCGGGTGGCGGCGGGCCTCGGCGAGGAGAACCTGCGGCGGCTGGCCGCGGTCAAGGCCGAGTACGACCCCGACAACGTGTTCCGCTTCAACCACAACATCGCCCCGGTCCCCGCCGGCGCCTGACCCCACCGCCCACCACCCCACCGCTGACCACCCCGGCCCGCGCCGTCCCCGGGCCGCACGCCGGGGCACCGCGCGCCGGCGCCCTCCGCCGCCGGTCAGGGCCCGGAGATGCCCCCGGAAGCGGTCCGCGGGTAGCGTCCGCTGCATGGACAGCCGTTACGACACCCAGGGCGCCGGAATCACCGTGCAGCGGGCACTAGAGCTGCCGGGACTGCGCAGCGGGCTGCCGGAGATCATCGCCGGGGCCGACCGGCTGCAGCGGACCGTGCGCTGGGTGCACGCGGGCGAGGTGCCGAACATCGCCTCCCTGCTCAAGGGCGGCGAACTGCTCCTGACCACGGGATACGGACTCGGCACCCGCCCCGCCGACCAGCGCGCGTTCGTCCGCACCCTCGCCGAGCGCGGGATCGCGGCGCTCGTGGTCGAGCTCGGCCCGCGCTTCACCCGGCTCCCGGCCGCGCTCGTGGAGACCGCGCGCTCCACGGGCCTGCCGCTGGTCCAGCTGCACCGCGAGGTGCCCTTCGTGACGGTCACGGAGGAGATCCACACCGAGATCGTCAACGGCCACTACGCGCTGCTCCAGCAGGCCGAGGAGGTGCACCGGCGCTGCACCGAGGCACTGCTCGGCGGTGGCGGGGTGCCCCAGGTCCTGGGCATCCTCGCCGAGTTCAGCGGCAACCCGGTCTTCCTGGAGACCGCCGACGGACAGCTGCTGTACGCCGCCGGGGCGGGCTCCGCGGCCGCCGACCCGCTCCAGGTCTGGGAGGGCATGCGCGGCCAGCACCAGGAGGACCCGCCCGCGGGGACCACGCTGGTGGACGTCCCCGGCGGCGGCCCGGGCACCGGATCCGTCCGGGCCCGCCTGGTGCTGCTGCCCGTCGGCGCGCCGGTCGCCCCGGTGCACCGGATCGCCGCCGAGCGGGCCGCCGGCATCCTGGCCGTCGTGCTGATGCAGGCCCGCCAGGAGGAGGAACTGGCGGCGCGGGGACGCGGCAACTTCCTGACCGACCTCGCCGAGGGCCGGATCGAGGCCGAGGACGCGCCCGCGCAGGCCCGGGTGCTCGGCTTCAAGCCCGGCGCGGGACCGCTGCTGCCGGTCGTGATGCGACTCGCCGACGGCCTCGCGCCCGGCGGCGGCTGGGCGGTCCTGGCCCGCGCCGTCGCCGAGGAGCTGGCCTCGGTGGGCGTCCCCGTCCTGCTCGGCGTACGTCCCGTGGAGGGCCGGGTCCCGCTGCTGCTCGGCCTGCGTTCGGAATCGGAGCGGGCGGCCGTCGCGGACCGTGTCGCCGCGGCGCTGCGCGCCGGGGTGGAACGGGCGGGCATGCAGCGGCCCGGCGCACAGCCGCCGGTGGTGGTGGTCGGGGTGGCCGGGGGCTGGGCGGCCGCGTCGGCGGGGCTGCGGCACGCGGCGGAGACGGCCACGGCGGCGCAGGGCCTGTCGGACCGCCCCTGGTACGACGCCCGGCGGCTGGACATCGACCTGCTGCTGTGGCGGCTGCGCGAACACCCCGATCTGGCCGCCTTCGTGGAGCGCGCGATCGGCCCGCTCCGCGACCACGACGTCCGCTCCAAGCCACCGCTCCTGCCCACCCTCCAGACGTATCTGGCACACGCGGGCCGCAAGGCGGAGACCGCCCGCGAGCTGCACCTCAACCGGCAGACCCTCTACAACCGCCTCGCCCGGATCGGCGAGTTGCTGGGCATGGACCTGGACGACCCGCAGACGGTACTGGCGTTGAGCCTGGCGCTGCGCGCCCGCAGACACGTCCCCTGAGGGCCGGGCCGCGGGAGGGTCCTCAGACCAACGGCCGGAACCGGGTGAACTCGTCGTAGACGCTGAGCACTTGGGCCACGGTCTCGTCCTCGGTCGGCCAGGTCGCGGCCTGCCGGGCACCCTTCTCCCGCAGGGCCTCCCGGCGTTCGGGATCGGCGAGCAGCCGCACGACGGCGTCGGCGAGCGCCTTCGCGTTCCCGTACGGGACGAGTTCGGCCGCGTCGCCGACCGTCTCCGGGATGCCTCCGACGGCCGTGGCGACGAGCGGAACGCGCGCGTGGAGGGCCTCCTGCGCCAGCAGCGAGCGCGACTCCCACCGGCTGGGCAGCAGGACGAGGTCGGCGGCGGCCAGCAGGTCCGTGACGTCCTCACGCCTTCCGACGAGCCGCACCGGCAGTTCCTCGTCCTCGATCCGGCGCTGGAGCACGGCGCGCAGCGGCCCCTCCCCCGCGATCACCAGCAGCGGCACGGGGTCGAGGCGGCACCAGGCACGCGAGGCGTCGAGGAGCGTGTGGTAGCCGCGGTGCCGGTCGAGCGAGCCGACCGCGATGAGCAACGGGCGTCCGGTCGTGCCGAGTTCGGCGCGCGCCTTGTGCCGGGACGGGTCGGGGTCCACCGGTTCGGCGGGCCGGCGCGGTCCCGGGAGCGCCACGGCGGCGAGCCGCGCGTCGCGGGCGCCTCTCCTGCGGGCCCGGTCCACCAGGTCGGACGAGGTCCCGAGGACCACGGCGGCGGCCCGGGCGACCCGGCGTTCCAGGAGGCGCAGCACATGGGCCCGGGCGCCGTCGGCCTCCGAGCGGGTGTGCCAGGTGACGACGAGGGGGACGCGCCGCCCGCTGAGCGCGAGGACCGCGCGCAGCGCCGCGTGGATCCCGTGCGCGTGCACGAGGTCGGCGTCCGCGCAGGCGGCCCGCAGCGCGGACACCGAGGCGGGGTCGGTACTGCGGGGCACGGGGACGTGGTGCGCGCCGGCCCCGGTGAAGTCGTACACGCTGTCCGCCTCGGCGGGGGCGCAGACGGTGACCCGGACCCCTCGGGCGACCAGGCCCGCCGTCAGCGACCGCACGTGCGCGCTGCTGCCCGCGCTGCCGCCGCCGAGCACCTGCACGGTGCGCAGCGGCGACTGGCCGTGCGGTGAGTGGCTGCTCACGTGGCTCACGTGGCCGGGGCTCCTGGTTCGGCGTCGGACGGTCACGGGGAAACGTACAGAAGGGTCGTGCGCAGGGTGGGGTACCGCACGTCGTGCACCGTGTACTGGGCCAAGGATGCCAGGCCGTCCGGGCGTTCCGGCACCGCCATCACGACGAGGGCACGTCAGAAGGGGCAACCCGGCGACGACGGTCACCCGCACGAGTGATGAATGCCCCGTTCCGGGGAGGGCGAGCCCCGACGGAACGGCCGCGCCGCCGGTGACTCCCCGGACCCACGGGGTGCACCCGCGCACCCCCCGGCGCACAGACAACCCCACACGCCCCAAAACCCCAGACCCTCCGCCCCACCAATCAGGCGCAGGGAAGATTTCAGCCCCTCCGGCGTTTGAGGAGCGGGGTCCGGGGCGGAGCCCCGGGTACGGGACGGGCAGGGGCGGAGGGGGCGAAGGAAGGCAGGTGTCCCCGCCACCGGAGCAGCACGTCCGGAGAAACCCGGGGCCAGGACCTCCGACCCACGCCGGCTAGGCGTCCGCGCGGGCCGCCGCGAGAAGCTCCTCCGCATGGGCCCGAGCCGTCTCGGAGTCCTCCTGCCCGGCAAGCATCCGGGACAGCTCGCGCACCCGCTCCTCACCCTCCAGCACCTTCACACCCGACCGCGTCACCGAACCGTCGTTCGTCTTCTCGACCAGCAACTGCCGGTCGGCGAACGCGGCCACCTGCGGAAGGTGCGTGACGACCACGACCTGAGCGCTCCGGGCGAGCTTCGCCAGCCGGCGCCCGATCTCGACCGCGGCCTTGCCGCCGACACCGGCGTCGACCTCGTCGAACAGATACGTCGGCACGGGGTCGGTGCCCGCGAACACGACCTCCACCGCGAGCATCACGCGCGAGAGCTCACCGCCGGACGCACCCTTGGCGATGGGCCGCGGCGGCGCCCCGGGGTGCGGGGCCAGCAGGAGTTCCACCTCGTCGGCACCGGCGGGACCGTAGGCCACCGGGCGTCCGCCGACCTCCACCCCCTCCGGGTCCTCGGTCTGCCGGAGCTCGAAGGACACGCGCGCGTGCGGCATGGCGAGCGAGGCCAGCTCGGCGGTCACCGCGGCGGCGAACCGCTCGGCCGCCTCCGTACGGGCGTCCGTCAGTGCCTGGGCGAGGCCGCCGAGTTCGCCGCGCAGGGCGTCCCGCTCGGCGGTCAGCTCCTCCAGCCGGTCGTCGTCCCCGTCGAGTTCCGTGAGCCGCTCGGCACCGCGCTCGGCCCAGGCGATCACGGCGTCGATGTCCTCGCCGTACTTGCGGGTCAGCTGGGTGAGCGCGGCCCTGCGCTCCTCGACCGCCGCCAGCCGCAGCGGGTCGGCGTCGAGGTCGTCGGCGTAGCCCGCGAGTTCGCCCGCGACGTCGCCGAGCAGGATGTTGATCTCGCCGATCCGCCCGGACAGGGTGGCGAGGGCCGAGTCGTGGGACCGTACGGCCTCCAGTGCCCGGTGGGCGCCCGCGACGAGCGTGGCCGCGTCGATTCCCTCCGGGTCCTCGGGGTTTCCGGCCAGCGCCGCGTGCGCGGCCGTGGCGGCGGAGGCCAGTGCCTCCGCGTGCCCGAGCCGTTCCGCCTCCGCGGCCAGCTCCACGTCCTCGCCCGCGCGCGGCTCCACGGCCGCGATCTCGTCGAGCCCGAAGCGCAGCATGTCGGCTTCCTGGGCCCGTTCGCGGGCGCGGGTCGTGATCTCGTCCAGCTCGGCCGAGATCGCCCGCAGCCGACGGTAGGCGCCCGCGTACTTGGCGAGCGGCACGGCGACCGCGTCACCCGCGTACCGGTCGAGGGCCTGCCGCTGCCGGGACAGCTTGAGCAGTCCCTGCTGGTCGGTCTGGCCGTGCACCGCGACGAGTTCGTCGGCGAGTTCGGCGAGCACGCCCACCGGCACCGAACGCCCGCCCAGATGCGCGCGGGAGCGCCCCTCGGCCGAAACGGTACGGCTGATGAGCAGCACGCCGTCGTCGAGCTCGGCGCCCGCCTCCTCGGCCCGTACGACGGCCGTCCCGCCCGCGGGTACGCTGATCCGCCCCTCCACGACGGCGCTCTTGGCGCCGATCCGTACGAGGGCCGGGTCCGCGCGCCCGCCCAGCAGCAGCCCGAGGCTGGTGACCACCATCGTCTTGCCCGCGCCGGTCTCACCGGTCACGGCGGTGAAGCCGGGTGACAGCTCGACGACCGCGTCGTCGATGACTCCGAGCGACCGTATCCGCATCTCCTCCAACACGTCCCCGACCATACGAGGTTTTCCCGCCACCGTGCGACGCCGCCCCCCGCAAAGAGAACCGAGCGTTACTTTCGGGGGGCCGTGTCGTTCGGTCGCGGACCGTGCGAAGGGTCCCGGCACCCGGTCGGAATCCGGGCGCCGGGACGTGTGCCCGGTGCGGCGCTCCGCGGTTCCTAGTGGGGCGCTCCGCGCCACCCGGACACCGGGAGGGCGAACTTGGCGACGAGCCGGTCGGTGAAGGACGCGTGGTGCAGCCGGGCGAGCCGCACCGGCACCGCCCCGCGCCGCACCTCGACCCGGGCCCCCGGCGGCAGCTCCACCGTCCGCCGCCCGTCGCACCACAGCACACCCGGCGGGACGTGCGGCAGCACCTCCACGGCGAGCACCGAGTCCGGCGAGGTCACCAGCGGCTTGGCGAACAGGGCGTGCGCGCTGATCGGCACCATCAGGAGCGCCTCGACCTCGGGCCAGACCACGGGCCCGCCCGCGGAGAACGCGTACGCGGTCGACCCGGTCGGGGTCGCGCACACGATCCCGTCGCAGCCGAACCCGGTGACGGGCCGCCCGTCGATCTCCAGCACCACTTCGAGGAGCTTCTCGGCGGACACCTTCTGCACGGCCGCCTCGTTGAGCGCCCAGTCGGTGTGCACGATGTCGCCGTTGCGGTGCACGACGACGTCGACCGTCATGCGCTCCTCGACCTCGTAGGCCTTGGTGACGACCCGGTCGACCACCTTGTCCAGGTCGTCGCGCTCGGCCTCGGCGAGGAAGCCGACCCGGCCGAGGTTCACGCCGAGCATCGGCACCCCGGAGGCGCGGGCGAACTCCGCGCCGCGCAGCAGCGTCCCGTCACCGCCGAGGACGATGAGCAGCTCGCAGCCGTCGAGGCACTGCGGAGTGGCCTCCTGGACCAGCTCCACCTCGTCGGGCAGCGGAAGATCGGCGGCCTCGGCCGCCAGCACCCGCACGCCGATCCCGGAGCGCAGCAGCCCCTGGACGACCAGCTCGGCGCTGCGGATGGCTGCCGGCCGCCCGGTGTGGGCCAGCAGGAAAACAGTACGAGCTCGGGTCTGTGTCAACGCGGCCCCTCCGCCACTGCACGGTCAACGTCGGCCGGGTCGAGTTCGGGTGCCCCGGCACGCAGCCACAGAAAGTACTCGACGTTGCCCGACGGTCCGGGCAACGGGCTCGCTGTCACACCCTTCACTCCGAGCCCCAGTTCCCGGGCCCGCCCCGCCACACCACGCACGGTCTCGGCGCGCAGCTCCGGACTGCGCACGACACCGCCGCTGCCCAGCCGGTCCTTCCCCACCTCGAACTGCGGCTTGACCATCATCACCAGGTCGGCATCCGGCGCCGTGCACCGCGCGAGGGCGGGCAGCACCAGTCCGAGCGGGATGAAGGACAGATCCCCGACAACAAGGTCCACGGGCTCCCCATCGATCGCCTCCAACGTCAACTCGCGTACGTTCGTACGGTCCTTGACGGTGACGCGTTCATCGCTCTGGAGAGACCAGGCGAGTTGTCCGTAACCGACGTCCACGGCGACGACGTGGGCGGCGCCCGCGCGCAGCAGGACATCGGTGAACCCGCCGGTCGACGCGCCGGCGTCCAGCGCCCTGCGCCCCTCGACCTTCAGGCCCTGGGGCCCGAAGACGGCGAGCGCGCCGGCGAGCTTGTGCCCGCCGCGCGAGACGTAGTCGGGGTCGCTGTCGTCCTTGCTGACCACGATCGCCGCGGCGGTCTCCACCTGGGTGGCGGGCTTGGTCGCGAGGGTCTTGCCCACGCTGACCCGGCCCGCGGCGATCAGCTGTCCGGCGTGCTCGCGCGAGCGGGCGAGCTTCCTGCGGACCAGCTCGGCGTCGAGGCGGCGGCGTGCCACTCCTGCCACGTTCGGTTCAGCTCCTGCGGTCGTACGGCGTTGGAAAGGGGCGCCCGGGGGTTTCCCCGGGTGCTCCGGGGGACTCCTCAGGTGCTCCGGGGGAGGTCCCTGGTGCTCCGGGGGTTTCCCCGGGTGTCCCGAAGGATCTCATTGCGCGGCGGCGGCCGGGCGGCCGGAGGGAACCGGACCGGCCGGACCTCCCGGGCGGACGTCGAGCGCGGTCAGCGCGTCGCGCAGTCCCCGGTGCACATCCTCGTACACCTCCAGGTGCCCGTCCGTGGCGAGGTCGTCGGCGTCGGCCAGCCGGTCGAGCCAGGTGTCGACGCCCGCGTCGCCCGTCGGGACGCGCGGGACGTTCAGCGGGGCCGGCGCGGCGGGGTCGTACGCGGGTTCCTGGTCCGCCCGCGCGGGCGGGACGGGCTCGCCCGCGGTCACGGCCTCGGGGAGCTGGCCCCCGGACACTGAGTCGTTCATGCCCCGACGCTACCGCGAAGGGCTGCGGTACCGTCGATCACGATGGCGACGACTGAGGAGTGCCGCACCGCACTCGACAAACTTTCGGACAACATGGCGGGCGCCGACGGCGACGTGCGCGCGGCCGCGGCCCTGGACCGCTCGCTGAGCTGCCGGATCACCGACCTGGACATCACGTTCGTCGGCCGCCTCAGGGGCGGCCGGATCGAGGTGCTCGACACGCTCCAGGGCCCGCCCCCAGAGCGGGCCCAGATCCGGCTCACCATGAAGGGTGACGACCTGGTGTCGATGGTGAACGGCGAGCTGAACTTCGCGAAGGCCTGGGGTTCGGGCCGGGTGAAGCTGGAGGCGGGCCTGCGCGACCTGCTGCGGCTCAGGACGCTTCTGTAGCGGCCAAGGCGGCAGCGGCGGCACGGACCCTGGCCTTGCGGGCCGCGGGCACCACGAGCGGTGTCCCGGTCTCGGGGTCGTCGATGACCTGGCAGCGCAGCCCGAACACCTCCTCGACCAGTTCGGCCGTGACGATGTCGTTCGGTGCGCCCTCGGCGACGACCTCGCCGCCGCGCAGGGCGATCAGATGGGTGGCGTAGCGGGCCGCGTGGTTGAGGTCGTGCAGCACGGCGACCAGGGTGCGGCCCTGTGTCTCGTGGAGCTCGGCGCACAGGTCGAGGACGTCGATCTGGTGCTGGATGTCGAGATAGGTCGTCGGTTCATCCAGCAGGAGCAGCGGGGTCTGCTGCGCGAGCGCCATCGCGATCCACACCCGCTGGCGCTGGCCGCCCGACAGTTCGTCGACATAGCGATCGGCCAGCTCGGCGACCCCGGTCGAGGCCATCGACTCGCGGACCACCCGCTCGTCCTCCGCCGACCACTGGCGCAGCAGGCCCTGGTGCGGATAGCGGCCCCGGCCGACGAGGTCGCCGACGGTGATCCCGTCCGGCGCGATCGAGGTCTGCGGCAGCAGTCCGAGGGTGCGTGCCACCTTCTTCGCGGGCATCGACTGGATCGCCTGTCCGTCGAGCAGCACCCGCCCGGACGACGGCTTCAGCATCCGCGAGAGGGCGCGCAGCAGGGTGGACTTGCCGCAGGCGTTCGGGCCGACGATCACGGTGAAGGAGTGGTCGGGAATCTCCACCGACAGCTTCTCGGCGATCACACGCTGGTCGTAGGCGAGGGTGACGTCGGCGGCGGACAGGCGGTTCACGGTGCTCCTTGGGGTGTTCTCGTCCGCGGTCAGGGAGGCGGTGTTCGCCGGGCGGCTCATATCCGGCCCGCCTTGCGCTCGGTGACCAGCAGCCACAGCAGATAGACGCCGCCGAGGACGCCGGTGACCACGCCGACCGGCAGCTGGTCGGCGCCGAAGGCCCGCTGCGAGGCCCAGTCCGCGACGACCAGCAGGGTCGCGCCCATGCACATCGAGGGCAGCAGGTTGGGCCCCGGTGCCCGGGTGAGCCGCCGGGCCAGCTGCGGCGCGGTGAGCGCGACGAAACCGACCGGGCCCGCGGCGGCGGTGGCACCCGAGGTGAGCAGCACGGCGGCCACCATCAGCAGCAGCCGCGTCCGCTCGACGCTCACGCCGAGGGCGTACGACACGTCGTCGCCCATCTCCGTCATCCGCAGCCCGCGCGCGTTGGCGAGGACGAGGGGGACGAGGACCGCGCACATGATGAGCAGGGGCCAGACCTGGGCCCAGTCCCGGCCGTTGAGGGAGCCGGTCATCCAGACGACGGCGCGGGCCGCGTCGACGAGGTCGGCCTTGGTGAGGAGATAGCCGTTGACGGCCGTGACGACGGCGGAGACACCGATGCCGACCAGGACCAGGCGGTAGCCGTGCACGCCCTGCTTCCAGGCGAGCAGATAGATGGCGAGCCCGGTCAGGAGTCCGCCGACGAGCGCCCCGAGGGCGACCTCGGCGGCGCTGCCCGAGTACAGGACGATCACGACGAGCGCGCCGGCCGTGGACCCCTGGCCGAGTCCGAGCACGTCGGGGCTGCCGAGCGGGTTGCGGGAGACGGACTGGAAGAGCGCCCCGGACAGCCCCAGCGAGGCCCCCACCAGGAGCCCGACGAGGACGCGCGGCAGCCGCAGGTCGTCGACGATGAACTCCTGGCTGGGGCTGCCGTGACCCGCCAGGGTCCTGAGCACGTCGCCGGCCGGGATCGGGAAGTCGCCGGTGCCGATGAGCACCACGCCCGCCACGGCGGCGGCCAGCAGCAGCAGGACGACGACGGTGACCGTGCGGAGGTCGAACCGGACGGACAGTCCGCCGGCGGTGCGCAGGGCCCGGACGCGGCGCGCTGGACGTCCAGGCGCGCGGCCGGGGGTGTCGGGGGTGTCGAGGACACGTGGGGTCGTCACAGCTGCGCCGTCCTCCGTCGTCGTACGAGAAGGATGAAGACCGGACCGCCGAGGACCGCGGTGACGATGCCGACCTGGAGTTCCGCCGGCCGGGCCACCATCCGTCCGAGGACATCGGCGCCGAGCAGCAGCACGGGCGACAGCACGGTCGCGTACGGCAGGATCCAGCGCAGATCGGGGCCGGTGAAGGACCGGACGGCGTGCGGGACCATGAGCCCGACGAACACGATCGGTCCGCAGGCCGCGGTGGCGGCGCCGCAGAGCACCGTCGCGGCCGCCATGGACAGCGCACGGGTGCGGTTCAGGTTCGCGCCGAGCGCGCGGGCCGTGTCGTCGCCCATGGCCACCGCGTTCAGCGGCCGGGCCAGGGCCAGCGCGAGGACGGTGCCGACGGCGAGGAACGGGGCCACCTGCTCGATCGTCGCGTCCGTCGCCGAGGCGAGCGAACCGACCGTCCAGAAGCGCATCTTGCCGAGGGCCGCGTCGTCCATGATCATCACGGCTTGCAGATAGCCGTACAGCGCGGCGCTGATGGCCGTTCCGGCGAGTGCGAGCCGCACCGGGGTCGCGCCCCGGCTGCCGCCCAGGAACCAGACCAGCGCTCCGACCGCGGCCGCGCCGAGGAAGGCGAACCAGACGTAGCCGGTGAGCGAGGTGACGCCGAAGTAGGTGATCGCGGTGACGACGGCGGCGGACGCGCCCGCGTTGATCCCGAGCAGACCGGGGTCGGCCAGCGGATTGCGGGTGAGCGCCTGGAGGACGGCACCGGACAGCCCGAGCGCGGCGCCGGCCAGCAGCCCGAGCGCGGTACGCGAGATCCGGTCACCGACCACGACGTCCGCGTACGTCCCCGAGTCGTGGAACAGGCCGTGCCACACCTCGGCCGGCGACAGCGCCTTCGCGCCGATCGCGATGCTCGCCAGCGCGACCAGCAGTAGGACGCCCACGGAGACGAGGAGCCCAAAAGCCCGTATCGCCCGGCGGGTTGGGGGCGCGGGGGCGGTTTCCGCGCGCTGTTCAGGAGGACTGTCGACCAACACGAGGTTAGGTTAGCCTACCCTCGCATCCTGTTTCGATGGGGCCGTGCCACCACCCCGGCCGGAGCCCCGGGTCCACGGCCCTCGCCGGGCCGCCCGCACGGGAGCCAGGACCAGAGCCGGGACCAGGGGCAGGGGCAGAGGGACCGGCCAGGGCCCGTCCCGGGCGCCTCGTCCGCCTCGGATGCCCCTCCCGACCACCGGGACCTGCTGCCGCGCCCCTCTCGGGCCCGGCGGCGGATCCCGGTGCGGAGGGTCTGTCCTCCGGTGCGGGGGGTGTGTCCTAGAGACCCAGTCGGGCCAGCGCCTTCCCCCCGTTCAGCTCGCACGTCCCCTCGCCCGCGGCCGTCCACGCCGCCGCGCACAGGGCCCGCAGCCCGTCGAGGGCCTCGCCCTCGCCCGTCAGCTCCAGTTCCTCGCTGCCCGCCGTCGCCGTCCAGCCGCCGCAGCGGAAGCCGTCGCCCGCCTCGACGACCTCGGGCTGCCCGGTGAGCATGCCCCGCAGATCGGCGTCGACGTACGTCGGACGGTGCCGGGGCGGCGCGGCGAGCAGCTGCGCCCCGTCCGTCACCCCGGTCAGGACGAGCAGCGAGTCCACCTCTCCGTTGAACGCGCCCTCGATGTCCGTGTCCAGCCGGTCCCCGACCACCAGCGGCCGCTCGGCCCCGGTCCGCAGGATCGTCTCGCGGTGCATCGGGGGCAGCGGCTTGCCCGCCACCTGCGGCTCGGCACCCGTGGCGATCCGGACGACCTCCACGGCCGCTCCGTTGCCGGGCCCGATCCCGCGCGCGCCCGGAATCGTCAGATCCGTGTTGGAGGCGAACCAGGGAACCCCCCGCGCGATGGCGTAGGACGCCTCCGCGAAGCGGGACCAGGGCAGATCGGGACCGCCGTACCCCTGGACCACCGCGACGGGCCCGTCCTCCGCCGAGTCGACCGGTTCCAGCCCGCGCTCGCGGAGCGCGACCCGCAGCCCCTCGCCGCCGATCACCAGGACCCGGGCCCCCGCGGGGACCTGCTCGCTGATGAGCCGGGCCACGGCCTGCGCCGAGGTGATGACGTCCGAGGCCTCCGTCGGTATGCCCAGCTCCGTGAGGTGCCCGGCGACCGCGTCCGGGGTGCGCAGCGCGTTGTTCGTGACGTACGCGAGGCGCATGCCGCCCGCGCGGGCCGTCGCCAGTGAGTCCACCGCGTGGGCGATGGCGTCACCGCCCGCGTAGACCACACCGTCCAGGTCGAGCAGCGCGGTGTCGTACGCCTCGCTCAGTGCCTGCCCACTGCCCTCGGGCCGTGTCCTGACGGTCTGGCTCATTGCGCATCGCTCCTCGTTAGATCCCTTTCCCCCGATCATCGCGCATGCCACCGACACACTTACGATGCCCCAATGAACTATGCAGGTCCCGAGGAGGAGACACCGGCAGGGAGCGGCCTCGAACTCACCCCGTTCCGGGGCCTGCGCTATGACCCCGAACGGGTCGGCAGCCTGGCCGCCGTGACGTCCCCGCCGTACGACGTGATCGTGCGGCCCGACGGACTCCTCGAACTCGAATCGGCCGACCCGTACAACATCGTCCGGCTGATCCTCCCCCAGGACGGCACGCCCGCCGCCCGCAACCGGCAGGCGGCCGACACGCTGCGCCGCTGGCTGTCGGAGGGCGTCCTGGCCGCCGATCCCGAGCCGGGCCTGTACGTGTACGAACAGCGCGACGGCGACCTGCTGCAACGCGGCGTGATCGGCAACCTGCGCCTGTCCGATCCCGCCGACGGGGTGGTGCTCCCGCACGAGGACGTGATGCCGCACGTGATCGCGGACCGCGCGGCCCTGATGCGCGCCACGTCCGCCAATCTCGAACCCCTGCTGCTGACCTATCGCGGCAACGGGTCCGAACGCGGCGCCGGTGCCGTCATCGAACGCACCGTCGCCCTGCCGCCGCTGCTGTCCACCAGGACGGAGGACGGCATCAGCCACCGCCTGTGGGCGGTCACCGACCCGGCGGAGCTCGCGGAGATCCGCGCGGACCTCGGCCGGCACCAGGCCCTGATCGCCGACGGGCATCACCGGTGGGCGACGTATCTGCGTCTACGCGCGGAGCATCCCTCGCCGAGCCCCTGGGACTACGGTCTGGTCCTGCTGGTGGACACCGCCAGGTACCCGCTGCGCGTCCGGGCCATCCACCGTCTCCTGCACCGTCTGCCGGTCGCCGAGGCGCTGGCCGCTCTCGGGGACTCCTTCCGCGTGCGTCACCTCGACGTGCCCCTCGCCGAGGCGCTGGAGGCCCTGGCCGCGGCGGCGGCCGAGGGGAACGCGTTCCTCCTCGCGGGCGACGGCCGCTTCCACCTCGTCGACCGCCCGTCCCCCGCACTCCTCGCCCGTACGATCCCGGCGGGACACCCGGAGGCGTGGCGCGCGCTGGACGCAACGGTGCTGCACGCGACCCTCCTCGACCATGTGTGGGGCATCCCGGAGGACTCCCCCGCGCACATCGCGTACATCCACGACACGACCGCCACGGTCGAGAAGGCGGAGCGCGACGGGGGCACGGCCGTGCTGATGCACCCGGTCCACGAGGAGGTCGTACGCGAACTCGCGCGCCAGGGGGTCACGATGCCGCGCAAGTCGACCTCCTTCGGGCCGAAGCCGGCGTCCGGTCTCGTCCTGCGGGCGCTCACGCCCTGAGGGAAACCCGGCTGCCGGGAACTCCCCCGGAAACGCCACGTGGGCGGCGGGCACCTTCCGGTGTCCCGCCGCCCACGTTTTCGCGCCGTGGTGTCCGGCGTCAGTCCTGCGGACGGTGAGGAGCGTCGTCCTCGTCGTCGTCCTCGTCGTCCTCGTCGTCGAGGTCGTCCACGTCGTCCGTGACGGTGTCCGTGGCCGCGGTCTCGGACGCGAGCTCGTCGTCCTCGTCGTCCTCGTCGTCCTCGTCGTCCTCGGCGTCGAGTTCGGGCGCGGCTCCGGCCGCGGTCCCGTTCACGGGCTCGTCGTCATCGTCGTCGAGGGCGTCGACGAACTCGACGCCGTCCATCTCGGCGAGGCGGTCGGAGGCGTCCGTGCTGCCGTCCTTGTCGGACTCGACGGTCTTGGCGAACCACTCGCGTGCCTCGCCCTCACGTCCGGCGGCGAGGAGCGCGTCGGCGTAGGCGTACCGCAGTCGCGCGGTCCAGGGCTGGACGGAGTTCGAGGCGAGCTCCGGGCTCTGGAGGGTGACGATGGCGGCGTCCAGCTGGTCCATGTCGCGCCGGGCACCGGCCGCCACGAGCCGCATCTCGACCTGGCTCGCCTTGTCCAGCTTCTGGACCTCGGGCGCGCCCGCCATCTCCAGCGCCTTCTCGGGCCGGCCCATGCCGCGCTCGCAGTCCGCCATCACGGGCCACAGCTCCACGCTGCCGGTCATCCGGCGCGCGGCGCGGAACTCGGCGAGCGCCTCGCTGAACTTCTGGTTCGCGTACGCGGCGAAGCCGGCGGCCTCGCGCACGGCGGCGACACGTGAGGCCAGTCGCAGCGCGATCCTCGAGTACGCGTACGCGGTCTCGGGGTCCTCGTCGATGAGCCGGGCGACCATCACCAGGTTGCGGGAGACGTCCTCGGCGAGCCCCTTGGGCAGGCTCAGGAGCTCCTGTCGCACGTCCTGGTCGATCTCCTCGCCCGTGACCTCGTCCGGGATCGGCAGCCGCTTGATCGGCTCACGGTCCCGGTCCCGCTCGTCGCGGAAGCGGCCGCCACCGCGACGGTCGTCGCCACCGCGGTCGTCACGGCCGCGGAAGCCGCCGGGGCGCCCGCCCCGGTCGTCACCGCGCGGTCCGCCACGGCCGCGGTCGTCGCGTCCGCGGTCGTCACGGCCCCGGAAGCCACCGCCGCTGCCACCACGGTTGTCGTCACGGCGGAAGCCGCCGCGCTCGTCGTCGCGACGGGGGCCGCTGGGACGCTCGTCACGACGGAAGTCACCACGGTCGCCACGGTCGTCGCGACGGAACGGCGGACGGTCGCTGTCACGGCGCTCTTCACGGCGGAAGTCGCCGCCGCCCCGGTTGTCGTCACGGCGGAAACCGCCGCGGTCGTCGTCACGGCGCGGGCCGCTGGGACGCTCGTCACGACGGAACCCGCCACGGTCATCGCCGCGGAAGCCACCGCGGTCGTCGTCGCGACGGGGGCCGCTGGGGCGCTCGTCACGGCGGTCGTCGCGGCGGAAGGCCGGACGGTCCGGGTCGCGGCGGAACCCGCCACGGTCGTCGCCGCGGCGCTCGTCACGACGGAAGTCACTGCGGTCGTCGCGACGGAAGCCGCCACTGCTGCCGCCACCACGGTTGTCGTCGCGACGGAAACCGCCGCCGGCGCTGCCACCACGGTCGTCACGACCACGGTAGCCACCACTGCTGCCGCCACCGCGGTTGTCGTCACGGCGGAAACCGCCACCGCTGCCACCACCACGGTTGTCGTCACGGCGGAAGCCGCCGCGGTCGTCGTCGCGACGCGGGCTGCTGGTGCGGTCGTCGCGGTTGAAGGCGGGGCGGTCCCCGTCCCGGCGGAATCCGCTGCCGCTGCCACCGCGGTCGTCGCGGCGGGGGGCGCCACCCGGACGGTCGTCACGGCGGAACGGCGGCCGGCCGCCCCGATCGCCCTCGCGGCGGTCGTCGCGGCCACGGTAGCCACCCGTGCTGCCACCGCTGCTGCCGCCGCCGCGGTTGTCGTCGCGACGGAAGCCGCCACGGTCACCGCCGCGGCTGTCGTCACGGCGGTCGTCGCGCCGGCCGGAGCCACCACGGTCGTTGTCCCGGCGCGGGCCGCCGCGGTAGTCACCGCGGTCACCACTGTCACGACGGCGCTGGTCGCGCTCCGGTCGCTCGTCGGGAGAGTTGGTGGACATGGGGTGACTCCTGTCTTCGGTACCGCAAGTCATTCTCGCGCAGCCGGGTACCCGGCGCGCTTCGGCAAAACAAAAAGGACCCTCAGCCCCAGCGAGTCGCTGGGACCAAGGGTCCTCCAAATTTAGTTCGGCGGCGTCCTACTCTCCCACAGGGTCCCCCCTGCAGTACCATCGGCGCTGTGAGGCTTAGCTTCCGGGTTCGGAATGTAACCGGGCGTTT
>NZ_JBHXDQ010000077.1:0-44075 GCF_042725875.1 Streptomyces sp. NPDC127038
GCAACGAGAACGGCTCCGGTCCACGATGTCGTGGACCGGAGCCGTCTTTCCTGTGTGGGCGATACTGGGTTCGAACCAGTGACCTCTTCGGTGTGAACGAAGCGCTCTCCCGCTGAGCTAATCGCCCGGGCGCAGGAAGAACATTACCCCATGTCAGCGGATGGCCTCGACCACCCCGGACAGCCCGGAGCGACCCCGCGCCGGCCGGGTCACTGCGTGATGTCCCACGGCATGACGAAGCCGAACTTCGCCAGGTACACGCCCACCAGAACGGCCACGATCACGAGCCCGATCGTCGTCAGGACGATGTTGCGGCGCCGGACCTTGGGATCGAGCGCCCGCTGCGTCGCCTCCGTGACCTTGCGCTTCGTCCAGCGGAGCACCAGCTGGGCCCAGACGAACTCGGTCGCCCAGATCGCCATGCCTCCGAAGATCACCAGCCAGCCGGGCCCCGGCAGCGGAAGCATGATCACTCCCGCGACGACCACCGCGAGCCCGACGACGAAAACGCCCACCTGCCAGCTCATGTGCAGCGCGCGCCGCGCCTTGACGAATTGGGGCGCACGCGAACCGAGCGCTCGCTCATTGTTCGCCCCGTCGCCCGCAGTGGCGACCTCGGCCGACTCGTCACTCCCCGTATTCATACGACCAAACCCTACCCGAGAGAAACCAGTCACCGGAATGGCCCTATCCGGAGATCGAACCCTCGGCCGGATGAGTTACATAAAGACAGGCAAAACCCTCAGAGGGGTTTACAACGGCACCGTAGGTGGCATGTCGATTTCGCCGACGTGCGAATCCCCGAGCGCACACTGAGCGAAAGGCCCTGGCGCTTATGAACACCACGGTCAGCTGCGAGCTGCACCTGCGCCTCGTTGTGTCGAGCGAGTCCTCACTGCCTGTACCCGCAGGACTGCGGTATGACACGGCCGATCCCTATGCCGTGCACGCCACCTTCCACACCGGAGCCGAGGAAACCGTCGAGTGGGTGTTCGCCCGCGACCTCCTCGCCGAGGGCCTGCACCGGCCCACCGGTACCGGCGACGTCCGAGTCTGGCCGTCCCGAAGCCACGGCCAGGGCGTCGTATGCATCGCCCTGAGCTCTCCGGAGGGCGAAGCCCTGCTCGAAGCCCCCGCGAGGGCCCTGGAGTCATTCCTGAAGCGAACGGACGCAGCCGTGCCGCCCGGCACGGAACACCGGCACTTCGATCTCGACACGGAGCTCTCACACATCCTGGCCGAGAGCTGACGCGTCACGACAGAGCCGCCCGGCGCCGTCCACTCGGGGAGACGGCTCGGGCTCAGACAACCGCATAGGGAAGCGTCGGCGCCGGCATCGCGGAGGTTCGCGGTGCCGGCGCCGGCGCGCGCCGGCCGCCACGCTCCGCAGCCGGCCGCCCACTCCCCTCTCGCCCGCCCCCGCAGTCGCTCCCCGCACGCGCTCCGGCTCCCGCGGCCGGGCGCCCGTCTCCGCCGCGCCGGGAAGCCACTACCATCGGCCAGCATCGGGCGGGCGCCCTCGCCCGACCCCCAGGCCAGGGAGCGATACGTGCTGATCACCCACGACACCCGGTGCGCACTCGACGCCGTGGTGGATCTGGTGAACACCGCGCCGGAGGACGAGACGGCGGACGGGCTCGCCGATGTGCCCTCTCTCGCAGACTTCGTACGAAAGCACGACATCAGCGATGTCGGGGTGCTGTCGGAGCGCGATCTCACGGCCGTGCAGAACGTCCGCGGCCTGTTCGCCGGGATCTTCGCCGCGGAGGAACCGCGCGCCGCGGCCTCGCTGATCAACGAACTGGTGGCGGCCGCCGGCACCACGCCCAGGCTGACGGACCACGACGGCTACGACTGGCATGTCCACTACTTCGCACCGGGTGCCTCGGTCGCCGATCACCTCGCGGCCGACTGCGGGATGGCGCTGGCCTTCTTCGTCGTCGCCGGGGAACAGGACCGGCTGCGGCGCTGCGAGGCCCCGGACTGCCGGCGCGCCTTCGTCGATCTCTCCCGCAATCGCTCCCGCCGCTACTGCGACAGCCGCACCTGCGGGAACCGGCTCCACGTGGCCGCCTACCGTGCCCGCCGCAAGGAAGCCGCGGGCTAGGGCCTGTCTGACAATTCCCGTCTGCCCGGCGGCGCCATGCACGCACCCTCGCCGCACCGCTTCACGGAGGGGATGCCGGGCGATGTCCCGGCGGGCCGTCCGCGGGGCCGGACTGACGGAGCCCTCGGCGGGTGGCGCCAGGGGCTCCGTGTACAGCTCAGAGCAGCAGCAGGTCGTGCAGCGAAGCCATGAGCAGCAGACAGCCGATCACCGCAAGGAAGATCATCAGCGGCGGCTGGGAGAGCGCGAAGAGACAACCGCGCCGCTCCTCGGGCGGAGCAGCGGTGTCGCTCGTTGTTGTGTCCAGCATCTCGCGGGCGATGATGACGCAGAGGGCACGGACTCCGCGATCAACACGCCCGGAATATACGGGAGTTCGCCGGAAGATGTGACGGGCGCGCTCGAACCTGAACGGTTCCTCGCGTTCCCTGTGTCACGTATGTGATCTTGTGTCGCTTCCGCCGGTCAGATGCCGTGCTTCTTCAGGATCGCCTCGATGTCGCTGAAGTCGTCGCCGGAGCCCGTGGCCCGGGGTGCCGCCGCGGGGCGGGTGGAGAGGCCGGAGCCCTGGCCGAGCGACGGGGCCGAGGCCGTCGGGGCCTCCGCCTCGCGCCGGGCGGCGGCCTTCGCGGCTCTGCGCTCCTTGCGGGTCCCGCCGCCCCGCCGCTCCACGGCTCGGGTGATCATGAACATGGCCCAGGCGCCGCCGAGCACCACGAAACCGGCCCACGCGGTCGGACTGAACGCGGTGTCGGCCAGCCAGCCGACGATCCCGGTCATGACCAGGCCGATCGGCACCAGCGAGTAGGCGGCGATCCGGGCGGCCGCCAGGTAACGCCTGCGGTACGCGGTCACCGCGGCGATGCCCAGGCCGGCGACGGACACGGCGGAGCAGACGGTCTCTGCGATCATTCCGGTCCTCCAGGCAGGGCTCGTGGGACAGGGTTCCTCTTCCCTTCCATCCTGCACCGCCCCCCGCCCGGTATGCCACGGTCCGCGCAGACCTCAGGGACATCTCCGGGTCGCCGTCCTCCTCAGGTCCCCGCGGAACCGCCCCCGGTGCCGGTGACACCGCGTCGTCGCCGGGCTGGGAGACTGGACCCCATGAGCGACTCCCCCGACTCCCCCGGTTCCTCCGGCTCCTCCGCCGGCGGCCCGGCCCCCGTCGTCCTGGACGTCTGGTGCGATCTCCAGTGCCCCGACTGCCGTGACGCCCTCGCCGACCTGCACGCGCTGCGGGCCCGCTACGGCGACCGCCTGGAGCCGCGGCTGCGGCACTTCCCGCTGGAGAAGAACAAGCACGCCTTCGCCGCGGCGCAGGCCGCCGAGGAAGCCGCCGAGCAGGGTGCCGCCTGGCCGTACATCGAGGCCGTGCTCGGTCGCGTCGAGGAACTGAACCGCGAGGGCGAGGCCTTCCTCGTCAAGGCCGCCCGGGAACTCGGCCTGGACGCCGAGGAGTTCGACACGGCCCTGATCGACGGGCGGCACATCCTGATCGTCGACGCCGACCAGGCCGAGGGCAAGGCGATCGGCGTCACCGGCACCCCGACGTACGTCGTCGGCGGTGAGCGCCTGGACGGCGGCAAGAGCCAGGAGGGACTGCGCGAGCGGATCGAGGAGATCACCGACCGGCTCCTGGCCGAAGAGGGCTGACGGCCCGATCCCGGCCACGGGAGCGCCGTGCGCCCCGCACGGCGCCGCCCCGCTCCCGCAGCGGCGGCCCCTGCACCCCGCCCGCTGCACCTGTCTCCACCTGCCTGTGCCCGCCTCCGCTACAGCAGCGTCTTGTACAGGTGGTACTCCGTCGTCTCGTAGCCGAGCGACTCGTAGAGCCGCTCGGCCGGGGTGTTCCCCGCGAAGACGTTGAGAGCGATGCGGTCCAGTCCCGCGGCCGTCGCGCGGGCCTCGGCGAGCCGCATGAGCGTCCGGCCGTGTCCGTGCCCGCGCCGGTCGGCCCGGACGGCGACGTCGTAGACGAAGGCGTGTCCGCCGCGGCGCCCCAGCCAGAGCTCGCCCACGGGGACGCCCTCGTGCTCCAGGACGCTCAGCCACATGTTCGCGGTGGCCGGGCCCTGCGGCAGCGCACCGCCGAAGTCACGGTCCGCCTTGGCCAGCGCCTCGGCCTCCGGCACACCGCGCCGGATCCAGTCCTCGGCGTACTGCCGCCTGCCCTCCCGGTCCCACTCCTCGTACTCGTCCCGCGTCATCGGCCGGTCGGCGCTGCCCGGGGGCAGGACCACCGCGGGGCCGTCGAGCGCCTTCTCCATGATGCGGTTGCGCAGTACGTAGCCGAGCGCCCGGGTGAGCGCCAGGGCCGCAGCCGCGTGGGCGGGCACGGTCACCGTGATCTGTCCGCAGCCCCACCCGCGGGCGACCTCCTCCGCCGCCAGCGCGGCGACCGTGCCGCGCCCCCGGCCGCGGTCCGGCTCGTCGACGCTCAGCTCGCGGATCCGGGCGGCGGGCGGCCCCGCGCCGGGTTCCGTGGCGAGGTGGACCCACCCGACGGGACGGCTGTTCACGCACACCCGGAAGCGGCGCGAGAGGGTCCCGTCGGCGGCGCGGTGAAGCGGCTCGGTCGGCCGCAGGGTCGTGGTCATCAAGGGGAGTTGTACCCACTGGCGCGCCCGCCGTCAGCCGAATTACCCGGCGGGCCGCGCCCGGTGGCACCCGGCTCGGTCAGGGGTCGAGGTCGTCCGCGGCCCGCTCCTCGAAGACGCGCATCGCCTTGGCGGTCACCGGGCCCGGCGCGCCCGGCAGTTCACGGGCGTCGACGCGGTGCACGGCCTGCACGTCGCGCAGCGTGGAGGTCAGGAAGATCTCGTCGGCGCGCTCCAGGACGTCCAGGGGCAGGTCCGTCTCGCGGGCGCCGGTCCATTCGACGGCCAGGGCGCGGGTGATGCCGGCGAGACAGCCGGAGGCGACGGGCGGGGTGTGGATCTCGCCGTCGAGGACGACGAACACGTTCGACCCGGTGCCCTCGCAGAGTTGGCCCACCGTGTTGGCGAACAGCGCCTCGGAGGCGCCGTGTTCGCGCGCGCGGGCCAGGGCGACGACGTTCTCGGCGTACGAGGTGGTCTTCAGGCCGGTCAGGGCGCCCCGCTCGTTGCGGGTCCAGGGGACGGTGACGACGGCCGTGGAGTCGGGGCGCGGGTCCGAGCCGCCGAGCGCGACGACCAGGGTCGGACCGTGCTCCCCGCGGTCGGAGCCGAGCGGGCCGTGACCGCCGGTGTAGGTGATGCGGAGCCGGCCGAGCGGCATCGGGTTGGCGTCGAGGACGGCGGCGCAGGCGCGGCGCACCTCGTCGGCGTCGGGTTCGGGCAGACCGAGGCCGCGGGCCGAGCGGGCCAGCCGGTCGAGGTGGCGGGTCAGCGCGAAGGGCCGGCCGTGGACCGCCTTGACGGTCTCGAAGATGCCGTCACCGACGGTCAGTCCGTGGTCGAAGACGGAGACGCGGGCGGCCTCGATGTCCTGGAGCCCGCCGTCGAGCCAAAGCTTCACTGGTCCTACCTCGTATGTGAGTGTGCCGGACGCTTCGTCCGGGCACGGTGTTCGGGCCCCGGTCCCCACGCCGTCCGTTCCCGGCACCGGGTCAGTCCGTGAGGGGCCCGTCCCCCGCGTCGTACGTTCCCGACGCTACCGCGAGCAGCCGGGACGCCTTCAGTTCGGTCTCCCGCCACTCCCCCTCGGGGTCGGAGCCCCAGGTGATGCCGGCCCCCGTGCCGAAGCGCAGCACGCCGTCGGCGCGGTCGATCCAGAACGTACGGATGCCCACGGCCAGCTCTCCGGTGCGGCGGTCGGCGTCGACCCAGCCGATGCCTCCGCAGTAGGGGCCGCGCGGTGCGGTCTCCAGGGCGTCGATGATCCTCAGCGCGCTGGACTTCGGGGCTCCGGTGACGGAACCGGGCGGGAAGGCCGCGGCCAGGAGTCCTGGCCAGCCGACGTCCGCGCGCAGTTCGCCGCCGACGGTGGAGACGAGGTGCACGAGCCCCGGGTGCTTCTCCACGACGCACAGGTCGGGCACGGTCACGGTGCCGGTGGCGCAGACCTGGCCGATGTCGTTGCGGACGAGGTCCACGATCATCACGTTCTCGGCGTAGTCCTTCTCCAGGAGGTCCGCCTCGGTGCGTCCGGTGCCCTTGATCGGGCCCGACTCCACGGAACGGCCCGCGCGGCGCACGAAGAGTTCCGGGGAGGCGGTGGCTATCTCGACGCCGTGCTCCGGCAGCCGAATCGTTCCGGCATAGGGGGCCGGGTTGCCGCGGGCCAGCAGGGCGGTGAGCGCGTCGACGTCGGCGTCGGCCGGGACGGGCGCGGAGAGCACGCGGCAGAGGTTGGCCTGGTAGACCTCGCCGCGCGCGATGTGCTCCTTGATGCGCCGCACACCGGCCGTGTACGCGGCGCGGTCGAGGGACGACGTCCAGTCGCCGGCCGCCGGTCCGTGCCACCGTCCGGGAATCGGGGCGGGCACCGGCTCCTCTCGTACGTCGCGGAAGCGGGCGCAGGTCAGACGCCCTTCGAAGTCCGCCGAGACGGCCCAGAAGCCGGACGAGTCCAGGGCCGCGGGATCGCTGGTGACATCGAGGAGACCGGTGGCGACGAGGCCGCCGAAGCGGGCGAGAGGAGGGAGGTCGAGCACGCAGACGAGTATAGGGCGGGTGTCCTCCGAGTGCCCTGACCATGTCCTCGGGCGGACAGACCGCAGCACGCTGCGCAAACGCGTTTTTGTGCTGGCCCGGGAATCCGCTAGAGTTCAACACGTCGCCGGGACGCGCAAGCGAAACGGAAACGACAAGCGGACGTAGCTCAGTTGGTAGAGCGCAACCTTGCCAAGGTTGAGGTCGCCAGTTCGAACCTGGTCGTCCGCTCGCAGGAAAGTGGGGGATCTTCCCGAACCCGCACTTCTGGTGGAGTGGCCGAGAGGCGAGGCAACGGCCTGCAAAGCCGTCTACACGGGTTCAAATCCCGTCTCCACCTCCAAGGACGATTAGCTCAGCGGGAGAGCGCTTCCCTGACACGGAAGAGGTCACTGGTTCAATCCCAGTATCGTCCACTGGTCCGCAAGGACCCGGTCCGCAAGGATCCCCGCGCGATTAGCTCAGCGGGAGAGCGCTTCCCTGACACGGAAGAGGTCACTGGTTCAATCCCAGTATCGCGCACGCAGTACCAGCAGCAAGCGTGGCTCAGGCCGCGTGACCTGCGCGATTAGCTCAGCGGGAGAGCGCTTCCCTGACACGGAAGAGGTCACTGGTTCAATCCCAGTATCGCGCACCAGCAAAGCCCCCGGTCTTCTGACGACCGGGGGCTTCGCCGTTCTCCGGGCGGCTCCCGCCGATGGGGCTCCCTCCGCACGAGAGGGAGCCCCATCGGGGTTCGGCGCCATCGGCGTTCGGCGCCGGCGGGACTCAGGACGAGAAGAGCATGTGTCCGAAGCTCTTGTGGTGGTGCCCATGACCGCCGCCGTGACCTCCGTAGTGGCCCCCGTGACCGCCATGGCCTCCGTGGCCGCCGTGCTGCGGGGCACCCCACGCCGGCGCCGACGGGTACGCCTGCGGGACGCCCGGAGGCGGGGGCGCGGGCTGGGACCACTGCGCCTCCACGCGCGTCAGAGCCTCCAGCTCGCCGTAGTCGAGGAAGATCCCCCGGCAGCCGCTGCACTGCTCGATCTGGACGCCGTTGCGGTTGTACGTGTGCATCGGCGCATGACATTTCGGACACTGCATGCTCGGCTCAACTCCTCGCCGGTCGGTACTGCTTCCGCCAGGACAGACACCTGTCCGGCCTCGGTCGGTTGCACCCTACGTCGGGAAACCCCGGGTCAACTCGGCCGGTACGGAACTCATCCGGTCGCAGGCGTCGACCACCGCCCGCTGCACCTCGTCCAACGGCCTGTGCGCCGCGGCCGACTTGGCGACCGCCAGGGCCGCGGTCTGCACGGTGAGGGCACGGGCCGCGACGTCCAGAGCGGGCCAGGGATCATCGTCCGCGGGAACCGCGGGGCCGCCGGCGGCGCGGTACGCGTCCAGGAAACGGAACCAGGCGTCGGGCGGCAGCAGTCCGCAGGCGTACCAGGCGGCGGGGCGCGCCAGGTCCCAGGCCGGATCGCCGACGCCCAGGTCGTCGACGTCGATGAGGAGCCAGGGGCCGTCGGGCGCGGGGTGACGTACGAGCTGGCCCAGGTGCAGGTCGCCGTGGCACAGGGTCGTGGTGTCGGGCATCGGGGCTTCTGCCCGGGCCCAGCCGGGCAGAGTGGCCCAGGCCCGCAGGACGGGAGCGGCGGCCGGGTGCGGCCCGGCCGCGCGCAGCCGGGCCAGGGCGCGGGCGGCCTTGGCGGGGCCCCGCATGGGCGGCAGCCCGTCGGGCACGGGAGCCCGGTGCAGCCGGGCCAGCAGGGTCGCGGCCTCCGCCCAGGGAGCGGCCTCGGGAGCGTCGGGGTCCACGGGAGCGCCGTACGGCCACAGGGTCACCCGGCGGCCGAGGAGGCCGGCGGGGGCCGGGTCCGACGGCGGCAGCAGGATGCCGGGGAGGCGCGAGGCCACGGAGAGGCGGACGGCCAGCTCACCGGGGTCCGTGTCCGGGGCGTGCGCCTTGGCGACGACCTCGCCGTGGCGGACCACGGTGCCGTCGTCCCGGTCGGCGAGGAGCGTGTCCCGCGCACCGCAGGGGCACGCTCCCCGGGGGCCGGGTACGGCCACGGGTCCGGCCGCCGGATGGGCCGCGGCACGCGCCGCGTCGCCGAGCACGGTCGGCAGGCCGGACAACACGGTCAAGGATCCCCCTGGACTGGACGACGGGCCCGTACGGCATCACCACCGGCGGCGCCTGCCGGCCAGGACCCTCCACCAGAGCGTACGAGGCCGAACACACCCCCGGGCACCCGGACCCGGCACCAGCCCTGGCACCGGACCTCGGGCAAAAAAAGAGATGCCCGCGCAGCTCCCCAGCTGCGCGGGCATCTTCCTGCCGTCCGCCGCACCCCCGTCCCCACGGGGTTTCATGGCCGGATGTCCCCGCCCGGACCGCTCTTCCGGGCCCGGGGCGCCGCTCAGCGCCCCAGCATCACGCCCACGGACGACGCCTGTGTGACCACCGCGTCCCAGCCGCCGAAGGCGACCACGAGCAGGGCCGCCAGGGGAAGGACCATCGCGGTCGCCACCAACGGGTGGCGACGACCCTGGCGGGCGCCGAACGCGGCGTCGTACGCCTTGCGTCCTTGCGTGCGGAGATCCGTCCGCTGTGCCATGTGGGCCATGGTCCCTCTCCTGACCGAGTTCCGTCCCGAGATTCTGTTGTGCCTGGCAGCGGCGGGTGACTGACCTCGGGGGACGAGTGCTGCACCCGCCGCTTGACCTCAAATCTAGGCGCGCGAACCCGTCGGGTCGTCATGCCCTCGTACCGATTGCCGGGCCTCCCGGAGGATGAGCCGTGACCTGCTGAGTACTACCGTGGGTGGAGACGCCGACCCGGGTCTCAGGGTCTTCCCGGAGGGGACGCCCGGTGTGCCCCTACTGTTCCGAGCTGTCCTCCCGGGGAACCGGCTGCTCGACGAGCGCCAGCACCCGAGTCGCCATGAAGCGGGCGGTCCGTACCACTGTTCCGTTTCGAGTGACTTCGCTCACTTCCACCACACCTCGGCGCACCGCCGTCTCCACCCGGCGCCCCGCCCTGCTCGCCACCACCTCGTACGTACGCGTCGTGTCCCCTGCGTCCACGACTATCTCCACGCGGTCACCCCTCACGGGCTCAATCCCCCTTCAGCGATGGATGGTTGGGATCACAGGCGGGTCAAGGAGCTGTTGTGCGCACGCTCCCTGACCACCTCTCAAGTTTCCCACCCGGCACTGACAATCGATCGGGACGAGAGGGCGCGGCCTCTGCGCGCACCCGGCCGCGGAAACGTAAGCTGTGGCTCGTCAAACGGACCGGGCAGCGGGGATGGACATGGCGATGATGCGCCTGAGGCGCGAGGACCCGCGTGTCGTCGGCTCGTTCAGGCTTCACCGACGGCTCGGCGCGGGGGGTATGGGTGTGGTCTACCTGGGCTCCGACCGCCGGGGCCAGCGCGTGGCCCTGAAGGTGATCCGGCCGGATCTGGCGGAGGATCAGGAGTTCCGTTCCCGGTTCGCCCGCGAGGTCTCTGCGGCACGGCGGATCAGGGGCGGCTGCACCGCACGGCTCGTCGCGGCGGACCTGGAGGCGGACCGCCCGTGGTTCGCCACGCAGTACGTGCCGGGCCCGTCCCTGCACGACAAGGTCGCCGAGGAGGGCCCGCTGTCGGCGGCCGACGTGGCCGCGGTCGGCGCCGCCCTCTCCGAGGGGCTCGTCGCGGTGCACGAGGCCGGGGTGGTCCACCGTGACCTCAAGCCGTCCAACATCCTGCTGTCCCCGAAGGGGCCGCGGATCATCGACTTCGGCATCGCGTGGGCGACGGGGGCCAGCACGCTCACCCACGTCGGCACGGCGGTCGGCTCCCCGGGCTTCCTGGCCCCGGAGCAGGTCCGCGGGGTCGCCGTCACCCCGGCCACGGACGTGTTCGCGCTCGGTGCCACGCTCGCGTACGCGGCGACCCAGGACTCACCCTTCGGCCAGGGCAGCTCCGAGGTGATGCTCTACCGCGTGGTCCACGAGGAACCGCATCTGCACGGGGTCCCCGACGCGCTCGCGCCGCTGGTCCGTGCCTGCCTGGCGAAGGATCCCGAGGAGCGGCCCAGCACCCTCCAACTGTCCCTGCGGCTCAAGGAGATCGCCGCCCGCGAGGCCCAGGGCATGGTGGACACCCGGCCGCCCGCACAGCGCTCCGACCCGGACCGGCCGACGGGACGACTGGCCGAGCAGTACGCCGAACAGCGCACCCAGCGGCGTCCGGGGACGACTCCCCCGCCGCGGGGCACCACTCCCCTGCCGCGCGCCGGCGGGACGAACGGCGGCTCTCGGTCGGGCTCGCGTCCGGCGCCCGCGCGCAACACCGGCCGCACCGGGAACAGGCCGGCTCCCCGCAGCGGCACCGGCAGGACCGGCCCGCGCACCACCGGCACCGGCCGGCGGCCCGCCAATCCGCGACTGCTGCGCCAGCGGCTCTTCGTGTTCGTGGTGGTGACCCTGCTGGTCGCGCTCGGCATCGCGGCGGCCCAGGGATGCCAGGGTCCGTCCCGCGGGCTCGACGACACCCCGCGCAGCCCCGTGCAGCAGGGGCAGCCGGCGTCCGGGACTCTCCCCTAGGTCCCGTGGACGCGCTCTCCGGTCCGGCCGGAGCGCGTCGCGCCCACGGGCGTCCCGGAGAGCCCGGCGCTCAGCTCTCGGGGCGGCCCGT
The DNA here is from genome assembly GCF_042725875.1 of Streptomyces sp. NPDC127038. Lineage (NCBI taxonomy): Bacteria > Bacillati > Actinomycetota > Actinomycetes > Kitasatosporales > Streptomycetaceae > Streptomyces > Streptomyces sp. NPDC127038. The sequence continues at coordinate 11,415 of NZ_JBHXDQ010000077.1, forward strand.
CGCCACGGCGTAGAAGGCGACCGCGGCCGCCGCGCCGACGTTCAGGGAGTCGACGCCGTGGGCCATCGGGATGCGGACCCATTCGTCGGCCGCCATCAGCGCCCGGGTGGAGAGCCCGTCGCCCTCGGCGCCGAGCATCAGCGCGACCCGGTCCATCTTGTGCGGGGCGGCCTCGTCGAGGGACCGCGCCTTCTCGTCCGGGGTGAGGGCGAGCAGGCTGAAGCCGGCGTCGCGCACCGACTCCAGGCCCTTGGGCCAGGTGTCGAGACGGGCGTACGGGACGGAGAAGACCGCGCCCATCGAGACCTTGACCGAGCGGCGGTAGAGCGGGTCGGCGCAGTCGGGGGAGAGCAGCACCGCGTCCATGCCGAGGGCGGCGGCGGAGCGGAAGATGGCGCCGATGTTGGTGTGGTCGTTGACCGACTCCATGACGACGACCCGGCGCGCGCTCCGCAGCAGTTCCTCGGCCGTCGGCAGCGGCTTGCGCTGCATCGAGGCGAGCGCTCCCCGGTGGACGTGATAGCCGGTGACCTGCTCGGCGAGCTCCGGGCTGACCGCGTAGACGGGGGCCGGAAGTTCGTCGATGACGTCGCGCATGACGTCGACCCACTTGGCGGACAGCAGCATCGAGCGCATCTCGTAGCCGGCGTCCTTGGCCCGTCTGATGACCTTCTCGCCCTCGGCGATGAAGAGGCCCTCGGCGGGTTCGCGCTTGCGGCGCAGTTCCACGTCGGTCAGGCCCGTGTAGTCGCGCAGACGCGGGTCGTCGGGGTTGTCGACGGTGATGAGATCGGCCACAGGGTGATACTGCCTTGTCCTGGGTGCGGTGCCAACGGCTGGGAACGGGTTGGGTTACCCGTGGTTACTCGGAAGCTGTGGGGCCGACGCCCACGACCTCGCCGATGACGATGACCGCGGGCGGCCTGACGTCCTCGGCGCGGACGGTGTCGGCGACGGTGGCCAGGGTGGCGTCGACGCGGCGCTGTGCGGCGGTCGTGCCCTCCTGGACGAGGGCGACGGGGGTGTCGGCGGGCTTGCCGTGCGCCACGAGCGTGTCGGCGATCTTGCCGATCTTGTCGACGCCCATGAGGACGACGAGGGTGCCGCGCAGCTTGGCGAGCGCGGGCCAGTCGACCAGGGACCGCTCGTCGTCGGGGGCGACATGCCCGCTGACCACGGTGAACTCGTGCGCGACGCCCCGGTGGGTGACCGGGATCCCCGCGGCGCCCGGCACCGAGATCGAGCTGGAGATGCCGGGGACGACCGTGCAGGCGATGCCGGCCTCGGCGAGCGCCCGGGCCTCCTCCATGCCGCGGCCGAAGACGAACGGGTCGCCGCCCTTGAGGCGGACGACGGACTTGCCCTGCCGGGCGTGCTCGATGAGCGCGTTGTTGATGGCCTCCTGGGCCATGAACCGTCCGTACGGGATCTTCGCCGCGTCGATCACCTCGACGTGCGGCGGGAGTTCGGCGAGCAGGTCGCGGGGGCCGAGGCGGTCGGCGATGACCACGTCGGCCTCGGCCAGCAGCCGGCGCCCGCGGACGGTGATCAGGTCGGGGTCGCCGGGACCGCCGCCGACCAGGGCGACGCCGGGGGTACGGGTGCGGTGGTGCGGCGCGACGAGCGTGCCGTCACGCAGTCCCTCGACCACGGCGTCGCGGATGGCGGCGGTGTGGCGGGGGTCGCGGCCCTTGGCGTCGGTGGTGAGGACGGCGACGGTCACGCCCTCGCTGTGGCCGGTGGCGGGGGTCCAGGCGGTCGCCGCGTCGGCGTCGTCCGAGCGGACGCACCAGACGCGCCGGCGCTCCGCCTCGGCCGAGGCCTCGGCGCTCGCCTTCGGGTCGCTGGTGGCGATGAGCGCGTACCAGGCGTCGGCGAGGTCGCCCTCCTCGTACGGGCGCCTGGTCCAGGTGATCTCGCCCGTGTCGGCCATGGCCTCGACGGACGGGGTGGCCTGCGGGGAGACGAGGTGGACGTCCGCACCCGCCGCGATGAGCGCGGGGAGCCGGCGCTGGGCCACCTGGCCACCGCCCAGGACGACGACACGACGGCCGGCGAGACGGAGGCCCACGGGGTAGGCGGGGTGTTCGGCCATGGAGGTGCGGCTCCTCGTACGGGCAGGCGGTGGGCTGGGCGCTGCGGCTCTGGAGCGGCCCTGACGTGGGGTTCTTCGGTAGGGATCCAGACTACGGCGAGGGTGGGGCGGGCAGCTCGGAACGCCTGCCCGCCCCACCCCACCGGTGCCGTGGACCTACTTCTCGGTGACCCCGGCCGAGTCGAACGTCGCGACCTCGTGCATCGCCCGCGCCGCGCTCTGCACGATGGGCAGGGCCAGGAGGGCGCCGGTGCCCTCGCCGAGGCGCAGGTCGAGGTCGATCAGCGGGCGCAGGCCCAGCTTGTTGAGCGCGGCCACGTGGCCGGGCTCGGCGCTGCGGTGGCCCGCGACGCAGGCGGCCAGGACCTCGGGCGCGATGGCGCGGGCCACCAGTGCGGCGGCTCCCGCGCTGACGCCGTCCAGGATCACCGGCGTCCGCAGGGAGGCGCCGCCGAGGAGGAGACCGACCATGGCGGCGTGCTCCAGGCCGCCGATCGCGGCGAGGACGCCGATCGGGTCGGCCGGGTCCGGCTGGTGGAACTCGATGGCCCGGCGGACGACCTCGGTCTTGCGGGCCAGGGTCTCGTCGTTGATGCCGGTGCCGCGGCCCGTCACCTCGGCGGGGTCGGCGCCGGTGAAGACCGAGATCAGGGCCGCCGACGCGGTGGTGTTGGCGATGCCCATCTCACCGGTCAGCAGGGCCTTGTTGCCCGCGGCCACCAGATCGCGGGCGGTCTCGATGCCCACCTCCAGCGCCGCGACGGCCTCTTCCCGGGTCATGGCGGGACCGGTGGTCATGTCGGCGGTGCCGGCGCGGACCTTGCGCGGCAGCAGGCCCGGCGTGGCGGGCAGGTCGGAGGCGACGCCCACGTCGACGACGCAGACCTCGGCGCCCACCTGGTTGGCGAAGGCGTTGCAGACCGCGCCGCCGCCGAGGAAGTTGGCGACCATCTGGCCGGTGACCTCCTGCGGCCAGGGGGTGACGCCCTGGGCGTGCACTCCGTGGTCGCCGGCGAAGATCGCGACGGCCGCGGGCTCCGGGATCGGCGGCGGGCACATCCGGGACAGGCCCGACAGCTGCGCGGAGATGATCTCCAGCATGCCGAGGGCGCCCGCGGGCTTGGTCATCCGCTTCTGGCGCTCCCACGCCTCGCCCAGCGCCTTGGCGTCCAGGGGGCGGATGTTGGAGACCGTCTCGGCGAGCAGGTCGTGCGGCTCCTCACCGGGCAGCGCGCGGCGGCCGTACGTCTCCTCGTGCACGACCCAGGACAGGGGGCGGCGCTTGGACCAGCCGGCCTGCATCAGCTCGGGCTCCTCCGGGAACTCGTCGACGTACCCGACGCACAGGTAGGCGACGACCTCCAGGTGGTCGGGCAGGCCCAGGGCGCGGACCATCTCCCGCTCGTCGAAGAAGCTGACCCAGCCGACGCCGAGGCCCTCGGCCCGGGCGGCGAGCCAGAAGTTCTCCACGGCGAGCGCGGCCGAGTACGGGGCCATCTGCGGCTGGGTGTGCCGGCCGAGGGTGTGGCGTCCGCCGCGGGTCGGGTCGGCGGTGACGACGACGTTCACCGGGGTGTCGAGGATGGCCTCGATCTTCATTTCCTTGAACTGCTTGGCCCGGCCCTTGGGAAGGGACTTGGCGTAGGCCTCGCGCTGGCGCTGGGCGAGTTCGTGCATGCTGCGCCGGGTGTCGGCGGAGCGGATGACGACGAAGTCCCAGGGCTGGGAGTGGCCCACGGAGGGGGCGGTGTGCGCGGCCTCCAGGACGCGCAGCAGCACGTCGTGCGGGATCGGGTCGCTGCGGAAGCCGTTGCGGATGTCGCGGCGCTCGCGGATCACGCGCAGGACGGCCTCGCGTTCGGCGTCGTTGAAGCCGGGGGCCGCAGGACCGGCGGACTCGCGGACGTCTTCCACCAAGGCCGTGCTCTCTTCCTGGTCGGCGACCTGCGTGTGCAGGTCCTCCGCTTGCTGTGCGGCCACGGGTTCCGGCTCCGCGGCGAGCGGCTGCGGCACGGGCGTGGCCCCGGTGTCCGCCTCGGCCTCGCGGGGTGCGGGCACCGACGCCTGGGCGTTCGCGGCCTCCGCGGCGGCGCTCTCCTCGGCCGCCTCGGGCGCGGTCGGCGCCGTCTCCTGGGCCGGGGGCTGCTCCTCGACGGGCGCCGGGATCACGGTCATGCCGTGCGGCGGGGTCGGGGTCGCGTGGAGGGCCGCCGGCACGGTGCCGTCCAGGGGCGCGACGCCGCCGAGGCTGTGGTCGGCCTGGGGCACGACGGGTGCGTCGGGGAACCCGGGGGCGCCCGCCGCGTCCAGGGCGCTCTCCTGGTGCGGGTCGGCCTGGTGCAGGCCGGTGTGGTGCGGTTCGGCGTGGTGCGGGTCGCCCTCGGCCGGGTGGGCGGCCACGGCCACCGGAACGGCCTGCGGGACCTCGGCGAAGGCCGGTCCGGCGGGGGCCGCGCCCTCGTGGGCGAAGGCCGTGGCCTCGGCGAAGGCGGCGTCCTCGGGCAGGGCGGTGCCGCTCTCGGCGACGCCGGGCTGGTCCGTGAAGCGCGGGACCTCGTCGGTGACGGTCTCCGGTCCGCCCTGCGCGGCTTCGGCCGAGCGCGCGGAGAGGGCCGACAGCGCGGACTCCGGGGTCTCGTAGGCGCCCGGCACCGGGGCGGGCTGCCCGGCGCCGGGCAGGGACGCCTCGTCCACGACGAGGACGGCCGGTTCCGGCAGCTGGACGGCGGGCTCGGCGAACCCGGTCTCCTGGACCGCGGGCACGGACAGGCCGGCTCCGTCGGTGTCCTGGGCGAGGGGCTGCTCCGGGAACTGCGCGGCGGCGGGGGCGAGGCCCTCGGCCGGGGCGAGCTGCTCCGCGTGCGCGGCCTCCTCGTCGACCGGCTGTGCGGGCACGGCGTGCCCGGCGTCCTCGGCGAGCGGCGCGGGTACGGCCTCGGGCGTCCCGGCCTCGGTCTGTCCCACGGCGTCCACGGGGTCGGGCGCGCCGAGGGTGTCCGGGGCGTCCTGGAACTGCGGGCCGTCGGGAACGGCCGAGCCGTCGGTGACCGGTGCGGCCTCGGGAGCCGGGCCGTCCGCCGGGCCGTGGAGGTCGAGCGACATCCCGTCGCCCTGCGCCACCGGTTCCGGGGCGGCCTCGGGTGCCACGGCCTGGTCGTGGACGAAGGGCACCGCCACGAACCCGGGTGCCTGCTCGCTCTCCGCGGGCTGCGGCGCCTCGGGTACGGGTACGGGCTCCGGGCTCACCGCGGCGAGCCGCACCGCGTCGGGGACGGGCGTGCCGGCGGCCGGGGTCCCCCACGGCACGGCGTTCTGCGGCAGGGCCTCGGCGGCCTGGGCAACGTCCAGGTACTCGGGGCCCACGGTCGGCGGGCCTGCCTGGCGCAGCGGGGTGACCGGCGTGGCCATGGAGGTCCGGCGGGCGCCGGCGGGTCCGCGGTCGGCGAGCGAGCGCACCGGGCTGGCGGAGACGTCAGGGGTGGGCGGGCCGAGGTGCAGCGGACGGCGCGGCGTCACGGGCTGCGGGACCGGCTGGGGCGCGGGCGCGGGGACCGGCGCGCGCACGGCGCCGAGGTCGATCGCACCCGTGTCGCGCCCGTCCGTCTCGTGCGGTCCGGGTTCGTCGGTGAAGGGCATCGGGGCCGGCGGCGGCACCTCGTTGCCCCAGGCGCCCTGCGCGCCGGGCGCGCCGGGCAGCAGGAGCAGGTCGTCCTCCTCGACGGGGGCCTCGGAGGTGTCGAGGTAGGTGTACGCGCCCGGCGTGGTGACGCCCGGCTGCTCCACCATGCCTGCGCTCTCCGGCAATCCCTCGCCCGGGACCTGGCCGGTGTCGGTCATGCGTACCCCTCGCCCATCGGTTAGTGCTCCAAAGTCCAGCTCGCCCGGAACGGCGCACCGACCGCCCCACAGTGAAGAACGAGCGTGCGTGCCCAGCGGCACGTACGACCGGCCAACAAAGACGACAAAGCCATTAACTGGCATTGTCCCGGTCATCCCGCCCTCGCGACAGCGTGATCCGCGAGTGCCCGCTGTGGACTGCGCCACGTTGCGCGTCCTCCGGTTCTGCCGTACCACACACGCCTCAAAACGGGCGGGTTTTCCGGACATTGGCCTACGAAAGGCCGATCCCCCGGGAGCGGTACAACGATCGGCCAGCCTACCGCGCGCAGTACGACAACAGGATCACGGGGCGCGATCCGGCAGACGGCCGCTGAGCAGGAACGCGACGCTCCGCTCCTTCTCCGTCCAGCCCCGTGTGTCGAGTTCGACGGACTGGATCAGAGCGCACTCGACGTCGTAGCCGTGCTCGGTCAGATCGCGGCCGATGAGTTCGGCGGCGTCACGGGTCGACGCGTGCGCGACGATGCGCTGGGGCCTGCGGTCCGCCACGGCGGAGACGACCTCCGCTCCCCCGCCCCCGACGCGGACGACATCGGGTTCGGGGAGGTCCTCCAGGACGTGCGGGGCGCTGCCGTGCACGATCTGCATCTGCACGCCGTAGCGGCGGGCCGAGTGCTCGGTGCGGGCGCAGGAGCCCGGGCTGCGGTCGACCGCGATGACGGCGGCTCCGGTGCGGGCGGCCTCCACGGCGAAGGCGCCGCTGGCGGAGCCGATGTCCCAGACGAGGTCGCCGACTCTCGGTCCCAGGCGGGCGAGTTGGGCGGCGCGCAGGAGATCCGACTCGCCCTCGCGCAGCGCGCCCCCGTACGCGCCCGCGGGCAGCGCCCAGCCGCGGGGCCCGGCGGCGGGCTCCCGGCCGGCGATCCAGCCGCCGCCCTCGGCCGCGGCCACGAAGCCGCCGATGACGATCACGACGTTCGGGTCGCGCCAGGTGTGGTCGGCCGCCTTGTCGGAGGTGAGGATCGTGACCTGTTCCCGGGCGGTGCCGAGCTCCTCGCAGATGACGAAGGTGCGGTGCACTCCTTCGAGCAGCAGCCCGAGTTCGGCGGGGCCTGCGCCGGGCGAGGTGAGGACGGCCACTTTGGTGTGGGCCCGACATACATTCACCGCGCGTCGCAGGGTGCGGCTGTGTGCGACTACTACTTGTGCGTCGTCCCAGGGCATTCCGGCGCGGGCGAAGGCGGCGGCCACGGCGGAGACGGCGGGCACGACCTCGACCTCCAGGCCGAACTCGGGCGAGCGCAGGGTCCGTACGATGCCGAAGAACCCGGGGTCCCCGTCGGCGAGGACGACGGCGGTGCCCCGGTGGCCCGCGATACGGCGGGCGGCGAGGCCGACGCTGCCCAGCCGGACGCGTTCGGCGCCCGCGGGCACTTCGGGGAGTTCGAGATGGTGGGCCGCGCCGGCCACCAGCGTGGCGGCACCGAGGGCCGAGCGCGCCGCAACGGACAGCGGCGAGCCGTCCCAGCCGATCACCGTGACCCGGTCGGCCATCGTCGTCAGTCTCCAGAAGGTCTTCGCAGGTCTCAGGTGCGGCCCGAGCGGGCTTGGTGAGGGTACCCCGGTGCGGCCCGGCGGGCGCGAGCCGGTCGGCGTGGCGCGGGAGCGGGCCCGCCGCGCCCGGACGACGGCGCCGGACACCGGCCGAACACAAGGGCCGAGTACACCGGCCCCGGGCACCGGCTCCGAGGAGCGCCCCGGGCGACGGTCCCGGACGGCACGACCGGGTGACGGTCCCGGACGGCACAGCCGGGCGGGCGTCCCCGACAGCGGTCCGGACGGTGACTCCAGGCGGTCACTCCGGGCGGTGACTCCGGGCGGCGGGCCGGGATTCGGTGCGTGACTCCCGTACACCCGGGTGACGCGACGCGACCGTATACGGCCCGCCGTGGCCGTGAGGGGCGTCGCGGTGACGGTTCTCGCCCGCGGAGCGGGTGGCGCGCCGGGGTGAAGTGGCTCCCGCCGGCTCGGCGCCGGCCGGGTCAGTTCCAGTCGCCGGGTCAGTTCCAGTCGCTGAAGGAGGCGAAGCCGCCCGAGTCGCCGAGGTGTCCCTCCATGCCGTCGAGGTCCTCGGGCAGCAGGCTCCACACGATGAAGTCGGTGCGCAGGTCGACCCAGGTGCCTTCCTCGGTCCGGGTACGCGCTATGCAGGCGTTGCGGAGCACGCCCTCGCTGATGCAGCCGATCTTCTGGGCCACCTGCTGCGAGGCGGTGTTGCCCGCGGCCGTACGCAGTTCCACGCGCTCGAACTTCTGGTCGCGGAACAGCCAGCGGGCGGTGGCGAGCGCGGCCTCGGACGCGTAGCCCTCGCCGCGCGCCCAGGGGGCGACGATGTAGGACAGCTCGGTCGACCGGACCCGCCAGTTGGTCTTGCCGAGCTGGATGACGCCGACCAGGCGCTGGGTGAGGAACTCGGTGACGGCGAGGTCGAGTCCGCGCCCCGCGGAGCGTTCCGTGGGCGCGTAGTCGGAGATCCAGTCCCGGGCGCCGTCCTCGGTGAACGGCTGCGGGATGGACGTCCAGGCCGCCACCATCTCGTCGTTCATCATCTCCGTCAGCGCGGGTACGTCGTCCTCGTCGAGCGCACGCAGGACCAACCGCTCCGTGCTGATGGAGATGTCGGGGAAGGTGCTCGTCATGCGACGCTCCGTAACCGTCGGGGACTTCGGACCCGATGTACCGTCAGGTCCGCTGAACTGCCCAGCATGCAGCATGAAACCACTGAACGGCACAACGGGGTCCACTCCGGGTAATGGAGTGGACCCCGTACGGTGACGAGTCGGGCCGCGGGCCGCAAATCGGCCCGGGCCCCGGCCCGTTCAGGACGACGCGCGCCGCAAGGTCGGAGCTCGGAAGCGCCGGGAGGGCGGAGCTCAGAAGGACGGGAGGACGGAACCCTTGTACTTGTCCTCGATGAACTTCTTGACCTCGGGCGAGGTGAGCAGCTTCGCGAGCTTCTTCACCCGCGGGTCGTTCTCGTTGCCCTGCTTCACGGCGAGGACGTTGTTGTACGCGTTGTTCTTGGTGGACTCCAGGGCGAGGGCGTCCTTGGCGGGCGAGAGGCCGGCGCCGATGGCGTAGTTGCCGTTGATGACCGCGGCGTCGACGTCCTGGAGGGAGCGCGGGGTCTGGGCCGCCTCGATCTCCTTGAACTGGAGGTCCTTCGGGTTCTTCTCGATGTCCTGCGGGGTCGCGGTGCTCTCCGAGCCGCTCTTGAGCGTGATGAGCCCGGTGGACGCGAGGAAGCGCAGGGCACGCGCCTCGTTGTCGGCGTCGTTCGGGACGGCGACGGTGCCGCCCTTCTTCAGCTCGTCGACCTTCTTGGCCTTCTGGGAGTAGAGGCCGAGCGGCTCCAGGTGCACGGTGGCGACGGAGGCGAGGTGGGTGGAGTTCTTCTTGTTGAAGTCCTCCAGGTACGGCTGGGTCTGGAAGTAGTTGGCGTCGACGGACCCGTCCTCGGTGGCCGTGTTCGGCTGGACGTAGTCGGTGAACTCCTTGACCTCCAGCTTGAGGCCGGCCTTCTTCGCCAGGTGGTCCTTGATGTAGTTCAGGATCTCGGCGTGCGGGACGGGGGTGGCCGCGACGACGAGGGTGTCGGTCGACTTGGCCTTGTCGTCGGACGAGCCGGAGCCGCAGGCCGTCAGGCCCAGGGTGAGGGCGCCGGTGGCGAGGACAGCTGCGGTGATCTTGGTGGTGTTACGCACGAAAAGTGCCTTTCTCCATGGGTGGTGCAACCCGCCGGGTGAGGCGGGGAGTCAGGAATCGACGGGCTCGGCGGGAGTGGCTCCGGCCGGTCCGCCGGGCAGGAATCCGGCCAGCACGCGGAAGCGGAGCGGTTCGCCGCCCTTGCCGGTGCGGCGGTGGAGGACACGGGCGCCCGAGTCGCCCGCGAACTGGACGACGGCGATGCCGGCGGCGAGGACCGCGACGATGATCCACATCATCTGGGACTCGAAACGCTGGTAGCCGTAGCGGATCGCGAGGTCGCCGAGGCCGCCCGCGCCGACGGTGCCGGCCATCGCGGAGTAGCCGATGATGGCGACGACGGTCGTGGTGGTGGCCGAGATCAGCGACGGCAGGGACTCGGGCACGAGCACCTTGCGCACGACGGTCCAGGTGTTGCCGCCCATCGCCTGCACGGCCTCGACGAGACCCCCGTCGACCTCACGCACGGAGGTCTCCACGAGCCGCGCGAAGAACGGGATGGCTCCCACCGCGAGGGGCACGATGGCGGCCTCCCGGCCGATGGTCGTACCGACGATCCAGCGGGTGAAGGTCATCAGGGCGACCATCAGGATGATGAACGGCATCGAGCGGACGATGTTCACGACCTGGCCGATGACCTTGTTCGCGACGGTGTTCTGGAGCAGGCCGCCGCGGTCCGTGAGCACCAGCAGGACGCCCAGCGGGAGGCCGCCGAGCACGGCTATCAGCGTGGACCAGCCGACCATGTAGAGCGTGTCCCAACACGCCTGGGACAGCAGGGGCTGCATCTCGGACCAGCTCACTTGGCACCTTCCCCGACCAGAACGGGCTGCTGCCCCTGGATGTCGATCTGGAGGCCCTGCTCGCGCAGGAATCCGATCGGCACGACGTTGTCCTCGTAGCGGCCGGGCAGTTCGATGCGCATCCGGCCGACCTGCCGGCCCCCGACGGTGTCCATCGCGGCGCCGAGGATCGAGATGTCGATGTTGTAGGTGCGCGAGAGCTGCGAGATGACCGGCTGGGTGGCCGACTCCCCGTGGAAGGTGACGTCGATGACGGTGCGGTCCTCGCCGGAGGCGGTGCCGCTCACCGGGAAGAGCGCGGAGGCCAGTTCGGAGCCGGGGGTCGCGAGGAGTTCGCCGACCGTGCCGGACTCGACGATGCGGCCGTTCTCCATCAGCGCCGCCGAGTCGCAGACCGTCTTGACGACGTCCATCTCGTGGGTGATGAGCAGGACGGTCAGCCCGAGCTGGCGGTTCAGGTCGCGCAGGAGCTGGAGGATGGACCGGGTGGTCTCCGGGTCGAGGGCGCTGGTCGCCTCGTCGGAGAGCAGCACCTTCGGGTCGCCGGCCAGCGCGCGGGCGATGCCCACGCGCTGCTTCTGACCGCCGGAGAGCTGGGCCGGGTAGGACCTGGCCTTGTCCGACAGGCCGACGAGTTCGAGCAGCCCGAGCGCCTTGGAGGAACGTTCCTTCCCTGACACGCCGAGGATTTCGAGCGGCAGCTCGACGTTCTCCTGGACGGTCCGCGAGGACAGCAGGTTGAAGTGCTGGAAGACCATGCCGATCCGGGTGCGCGCCTGGCGGAGCTCCCGGCCGGCGCGCGGGCCGCGCCCGGCGAGGGCGGTGAGGTCCCGGCCGGCGACGGTGACCGTGCCGGAGGTGGGGCGCTCCAGGAGGTTGACGCAGCGGATGAGTGAGGACTTGCCGGCGCCGGACTGGCCGATGACGCCGTACACCTCGCCTTCGCGGACGTGGAGATCGACGCCGTCGAGGGCGGTCACCTCACGGCCGCGCGAGCGGTAGACCTTGGTCAGGCCCGTTGTCGTGATCACTGGGGATTCCGTCACTGTCGAGTGCGGGGCGTGGGTGTGCGCCGGGCACGGGTGCATTCGGTCGGAACGCGGCACGGTTCTCGCGATGGCGATGGAACCGGAAGGAGAACGTGTGCGCGGGGCAGCCCGGTCACGTACGCGGTACGGACACAGGGCGCGGCGGTCCCGCTTCGGGGCGCGGGATCAAGCGATGGTGCGAGGGCCCTCTAGCAGGCACACATTCGACACATACAACGAGCACCGGGCGTCGTGGTCGCCTCGGTCGCAAGGATGCGGTTGCTCGTCGTGGTCATGGAAGGAAGTAAAGCAGACGGGGGGCCGGGGACCGCCACCGCTGTCCGAATAGCGGACAGTCGTGGACGGTGCGGGAGGTCCTGGCGGACGCGGACGGAGAGCGCCCCTCCCCCGTCCGTCACCAGTGGTGACAAGGCGGAGCGGGCCTCGACGGCGTGGTCCGCGCCGAGTGCGTGCACCCGGCACGTTGTGGTCAAGGCCACGGCGATCACGCCCGCGGCGCGGCCGCCCGGGGTCCGCCCGGACCGGTTCCCCGACGCGGGTGCCGTCAACCCGGCGGAGCAGCCCGGGGGCGAGCGCATCAGGTCTTTTGGCCCGTAATAGGGTCACGGCATGTTTGATGCCCTGACGGTCGCGACGGCCGTCGCCGCGCTCGCGCTCGCCGCCTGGTGCGGCTGGGCCGCCCACCGCGACCAGTCCACGAAGGACTGGCACTTCATCGGTATGGCCGTGGTGAGCGTGCTCGCCCTGGTCCAGCTGGTGATCGGCGTGGTCCAGCTGGCGCGCGGCGAGAAGCCGGATCAGGGCACGACGATCTTCGTGGCCTATCTGATCGGCGCCTTCGCCTGCATTCCCGCCGCGGGATTCATGTCACTGGTGGAGCGCACCCGCTGGGGTTCGGTCACGGTGGCGGCCGGCGGGGTCGTCCTCGCCGTGCTCGAGGTCCGGCTCTACGACATCTGGGGAGGCTGAGATGACGGCCACGGACGAGAACACGACCGTGCCTCGCGACGAACGGGACGGGCAGGACGCGGCGGAGCCGGCCGCCGGCACGAAGCGCGGGCGGCTCATCGGCGGCCCCGGCATCCTGCTGGTGTGGCTGTACGGGGTGATGGTGGTCGGCGCGGTCTCGCGCTCGGCCGTGCAGATCTCCACGCAGTTCGACAAGGCTCCGCTCGCCTACACGCTGTCCGCGGTGGCCGGTCTCGTCTACGGGTTCATCACGTACTCGCTGGTGCGCGGCGGCGAGACGGCGCGCAGGGCGGCGCTGGTGTGCTGCGCCGCCGAGCTCGCGGGCGTGCTGATCGTGGGGACCTGGACGCTCGCCGAGCCGTCCGCCTTCCCCGACGCGACCGTGTGGTCGGACTACGGCATGGGCTATCTCTTCATCCCGGTCCTGCTGCCGCTGTCGGCGATGTACTGGCTGCGCAAGGCCCGTACGGCCGCCGTCTGACGGCCGGGCCGGACCGGGCACTCCCGGACCGGCCCCGAGGACGTAGGACGCCGAAGGCTCCGGACGCGGAAGCCGTCACGCGCGGGTGACGTACGCGCCGGAGCCGTCGAGCACGGGTGGCGTGCGCCGGAGGCGAGGCGTCAGGCGCTGGTGGCGTACGCGGCGGTGTCGGCGCCCTTGGCCAGGGTCACCAGAGTCATGCGCTCGCCCACCCGCTCCTGGGAGACGGGCGCGTAGCCGTGCTTGCGGTACAGCCGCAGGTTGCGCTCGCTGCGGTGGCCGGTGAACAGCTGGAAGGACTTGGCCTCGCCCTCGGTGCCGAGGCGGGCCTCGATCGCGTCGAGCAGGCGTCCGCCCAGACCGTGCCGCTGCATGCGCGGGTGCACGATGAGCTTGTTGATCCGGGCCGTGCCGTCGGCGTCGACCGCGCCGCGTACGGAGGCCACCACCTCGTCGCCCAGCCTGGCCACCAGGACGGTGCCGCCCGCGAGTTCTTCCCTGAGGGAGTCGAGCGGCTGGGTGAGCGGCTCGATGCCGTAGTCGCCGTACAGCTCGGCCTCGCTCTGATAGCAGAGGTACTGCAGCTTCAGGATCGATTCCGCATCCTGCTCGGTCGCCGCCGAGATGGTCACGCTCATGCCCATGTGTGCATGCCTCCCGCTCACCTGTTCCACCGGTCGTCCCCCACTCCTATCCCCGTCGTCAGCGGGCCGCAACCTCCGCGGTCAGCAATCGCCGGAGACATCCCAGACATCTGGAACGTTCCGGACCGAGACCGCCCTGTGAGATACCCAACTCACCCGCGATCTCCCGGTAGGTGAGGCCCTCGGGGGAGAACAGGGCGGCCATCAGATCCGGGCAGCGGCCGGGCAGCCGGCGCACCGCGGCGCTCAGCTCGTGACGGCGGGCGGACGCGAGGAGCCGCTGCTCCGGGCCGGCGGCGCCGTCGTCCGCCGGCTCGGTGGCGTAGGGCTGCTCGGTCCGGGTCCTGCGGCGGCCGCGGCGGGCCTCGGAGCGGACGGCCCGGCGCACCCAGCGCTGCGGGTCGGCGGGCGGTCCCTGGGTGGGGAGGCGTTCCAGCAGCCGCAGCCAGACGGCCTGTTCCAGGTCGTCCGGTTCGTCGCCGGAGGCGTGGGCCTCCGCCGACGCCTCGGCGGCGAGCAGCGGTCCCAGCGTGGTCACCAGCTCATCGGTCATGACCGCAACGACACGGCCGCCCCGGCACGAGGTTGCCGGGGCGGCCGTTTCTCACCCCATCCGGGGTGCGGGGGCGACGCGTTGACGAGGGGCGGACGCGGGTGCCGTTCCCCGCCGCCGTGCGGCGGCGGGCCGGAGCGGCGGCCTCATCGCCGGAGGAAGTCCGCGCGGGCGAGGACCGCGGTGTCCGCGTTGTCGGTGAAGACGCCGTCGATGCCCGTCGCGAAGTAGACCGCGAAGGCGCCGAAGGGGTCCCCGTAGGCGTCCGGGGCGGCGCCCTTGCGGAAGTTCGCGGGCAGGAAGGGGTTCTCGTTGCGCATGGTGTACGGGTGCAGGACCAGGCCCGCGCGGTGGGCGTCGGCGACGAGCGTGGTCGGGCTGGTGAGGTTGCCGTCCGCGTCCTTGGGGATGACCAGGTCCAGCGTGGGGCCGATGCCCTGCGCGTAGGAGGCGATCCACTTCAGGCCCTCGGGGGTCACGAGGTCGGCCACCGTGCGGGGGTCGCCCGCCGTGACGAAGTCCCAGGGGCGGGTGTTCGCCGCCGCCAGCAGGACGACGAGCGGGTTGCCGACGAGCTCGTCCAGCCGCTGGATGCTGCTCGGTTCGAAGGACTGGAGGATGACCGGCGAGTCCTTCCTGTCCTTGCCGTACTTGCGGAGCAGCTTCGCGACCCGCTCCTCCAGGCCCAGGCCGAGGGCGCGGAAGTAGGTGGGGTGCTTGGTCTCCGGATAGATCCAGACCTGCTTGCCGCGCTTGCGGGTCTGCTCGTCCTGCCAGCGGAGCACCTCCTCGAAGGTGGGGATCTCCCAGCGGCCGTCGTAGAGGGTGTTGTGCGGGCGGTTGGCGGGGACGCGCTCCACCGCGCGGAGGGTCTTCAGCTCGGCGAGCGTGAAGTCCTCGGTGAACCAGCCGGTGGTGGGGACCCCGTCGAGGGTCTTGGTCGTCCTGCGGCCGGCGAACTCGGGGTGCGCGGCGACGTCGGTGGTCCCGCCGATCTCCGGTTCGTGGCGGCACACGAGATGGCCGTCCTTGGTGGGAACCAGGTCACCGGCCTCGACGACGTCGGCACCGAGGTCGAGGGCGAGCTCGTACGAGCCGAAGGTGTGCTCCGGGCGGTAGCCGCTGGCTCCCCGGTGGCCGATGACGGCCGGTCTGGGCAGGCCGCGGTAGCCGCCTCCCCCGTGGCGCCCGTCCGCGCTCGCGGTGCCGGGCAGGCCGAGGGCCGCTCCGCCGGCCCCGAGCACCGCCGCCCCCAGCAGGGTCCGCCGCGCCGTGCCCCGCTCCTGACCGTTCGACTTCCGTGCCCCCATGAGGGCTCCTCCCGCCGTAGGTGCCTGCCTGTCGAAGCGGGACGATCGTAGGTGTCACGGTGTGACGGGAGGGAGGCCCGCGGCGGAACAGTGGGTGACCTCGGTCGCCGCGCGAGATGCGGAACATGACGGTCCGTCCGCTTCGGGCGGGCGGTCGTGGGTACCCGTGCGGGGACGGCGTACGGAGCGGTCCGCGGCGGGCGCTCACCCGTTCGCCGGTACCCGTACGCGATGTCCGTCACACCGGGCCGGCCCGGTGCCCACCGCTCACGGGCACGCAACCGCAGGTAAACGTAGGTCAACAGTGCGTATCCGGTCGGTGAACCCGATGTGCAATCGACCGGGAACCGCGAGTATCGTCCTCACCTGCACAGACTCCATACCGATCCCTTGACACCGGAGGGCCCGTTGTCCCGCTTCGCGCTCATCAAGGCAGTGCTCGGAACGATCATGCGCCTGATGTTCCGCCTACGGGTGGAAGGCGTGGAGAACATTCCGGGCGACGGACCGGTGATCCTGGCCGGCAATCACCTCACGTTCATCGACTCGATGATCCTTCCGCTGGTCTGCGACCGGCAGGTGTACTTCATCGGCAAGGACGCGTACGTCACGGGCAAGGGCCTCAAGGGCCGGCTCATGGCCTGGTTCTTCACCGGCGTCGGCATGATCCCGGTGGACCGGGACGGCGCCAACGGTGGCGTGGCCGCGCTGATGACCGGCCGCCGCGTCCTGGAGGAGGGCAAGATCTTCGGGATCTACCCCGAGGGCACCCGCTCCCCCGACGGCCGCCTGTACCGCGGCCGCACCGGCATCGCCCGGCTCACCATGATGACCGGCGCCCCGGTCGTCCCGTTCGCGATGATCGGCACGGACAAGCTCCAGCCGGGCGGCGCGGGCATGCCGCGCCCGGGCAAGGTCACGGTCCGCTTCGGACCGGCCATGGAGTTCTCGCGCTACGAGGGCATGGACCGCGACCGCTACGTGCTGCGCGCCGTGACGGACTCCGTGATGACCGAGGTCATGCGGCTCTCCGGCCAGGAGTACGTCGACATGTACGCCACCAAGGCGAAGGCCGCCTAGCAGCGCGGCACACCGGACGAAAGGGTGGGCTCCGACCGGACATCTCCGGTCGGATCCCACCCTTTTTACGACCCAGCCACCCTCCGGGGCCCCGGAGGGTGGCGGCGGTCGTCGGAGCCGGGTGGCTACGACTCCAGTCGCTGGCCGCGGAGCAGGAACCAGGCCGCCGCTGCCGTGGCGAGCAGGACCGCCGCGCCCGCGCCCGAGGCGAGGGCCAGTCCGTCCACGAAGGACTCCCTGGCCGCGGTCAGCAGCGTGTCGGCGGTCTGCTCGGGCAGGTGCCCGGCCGCCTCCACCGCTCCGCCCAGCGATTCGTGCGCCGCGGCGGGCGTTCCCGCCGGGCCGGTGAAGCCGGCGTAGACACCGGTCACCACGGAGCCGAGCAGGGCGATGCCCAGGGCCGCGCCGAGCTCGTACGCCGTCTCGGAGACCGCGGACGCGGCGCCCGCCTGCTCCTTGGGCACGGCGGAGAGGATGACGTCGGCGGTGACGGTGAACGAGAAGCCCGCGCCGACACCGACGACCAGCAGGGCGGCGCCGAGCAGCGGATAGCCGGTGGAACGGTCGAGCACGGTGAGGGCGCCGAGCGCGAGGCCCACCGCGGCCAGTCCGCCGGACACGACCGTCCGCACGGAGAAGCGCCGCGCGACCCGCCCCGCGACCAGGCCCGCGGCCACCGCGCCCACGGCGGCCGGGACTTCGGCGAGCCCGGCCTCGAACGGCCCACGCCCCTGCACGAGTTGCAGGAACTGGGACAGGAAGAACACGAGCCCGGACATGCCGAGCACGGTGAACAGGTCGGCGAGGACCGCGCCGGAGAACCCCCGGTTGCGGAACAGCCGGACGTCCAGCAGCGGTGCGGGAAGCGTCAGTTGGCGGCGTACGAACCAGACGAGGGCGCCCGCGCCCAGCAGGCCCGCGGCGAACGCCTGCGCGCTCGGACCGTGCGCGGCGAGCTCCTTGACCGCGTACACCACGCCGATGACGCCGACGAGCGACAGCGTCACGCTGATCAGGTCCCAGGGGCCGGGGTTCGGGCTCTTCGACTCGGGGAGCAGCCGGCGCCCGACGAGGACGAGGACCACCATCACCGGCAGGTTGATGAGGAACACCGAACCCCACCAGAAGTGTTCGAGGAGGAAGCCGCCGACGACGGGTCCGACCGCCGTGCCCGCGGAGGCCGTCGCACCCCAGATGCCGATGGCGAGGCTGCGTTCGCGCGGGTCGTGGAAGATGTTGCGGATGAGGGCCAGGGTGGCGGGCATCAGGGTCGCGCCCGCGACACCGAGCAGGGCCCGCGCCAGGATCATGAACTCGGGTGTCGTGGCATAGGCGTTGAGCACGGATATGAGGCCGAAGGCCGTGGCGCCGGTGAGCAGCAGCCGCTTGCGGCCGATGCGGTCGCCGAGACTGCCCATGGAGACGAGCAGTCCGGCGATGACGAAGGAGTAGACGTCACCGATCCACAGCAGCTGGGTGCCGGAGGGCTCCAGGTCCTCACTGATGTACGGGGTCGCGAGGCCGAGGACGGTCGCGTCCACGGCCACCAGCAGCACGGCGAGGACGAGGACGCAGAGCGCGAGCCAGCGGCCCGGACGCTTCGGTGTCTCCGTCGCGACCGCCGGCCGCAGGGTGCTGGTCATGGTTCCTCTCTCCTGAGCGCGCCGCCGAGCAGCAGCTCGACGATCATGTGGTGGAAGTCCTTGGCGGCCACGCGGCCCTCGGTGACGGCCCAGGCCGCCGAGGCCATCAGTCCGTAGAGGGCCTCGGTGAGCCAGGCCGGGCTGAGGTCGATGCGGAACTCGCCGTTGTCCTGACCGCGCCGGAACAGCGCCGCCATCCGGGTGTCGAGCCGTGCCCAGCCCTCGTGCTGTCCGTCGCCCTCGAAGAGCTGGTTCTCCGTGTAGAGGAAGGCGAGCAGTCCGGCCGCCGGCTCCAGTTCCGCGACCAGCCGGCGCACGGCCTCCTGGGCGGTGCCCTCGCCGAGACGGGCCGCGTCCAGGGCGGCCTCGCACTCCTCGATGCCGAGCGCCTCCAGCGCGCGGACGAGCGCGTCGCGGCCGGCGAACTGGCGGTGCAGCGTGGCCCGGCTGATGCCGGCGGCCCTGGCCACCTCGTCCATCGTCGCCGTGGACTTGCGGGTGAGCAGGGCGGCTGCGCTGCGCAGCACGTGATCACGATCGACAGCCATGAGACAAGGGTACCGCAAGTGAGACACTGATGTCTCACGCGGGGCGTACGTGCCTCATGGCTGCGTCATTCGGTGGACGCCGAGGGCCCCTGCGTCTCGACGCCCCCTGCGCCTCAGTGCCTCAGTGCCAGGGCAGCTGTCCGCGTCGCTCCCAGTACGCGCGCGGTTCCTCCACCAGGGCGGCGAGCCGGGAGAGCTGGCCGTCGTCGAGGTCGACGACCGCCGCGTGCAGGTTCGAGGCGAGCTGGTTGGCGGTCGCGGCCCCCGACAGCACGACACCGGCCCAGGGCTGCCGCAGGACCAGCGCGAGGGCGACCGCGTCGCAGCCGAGGGAGGTCTCCTCGGCGACCGCGCGCAGCGCCTCGGGCGCGTGCGGTCCGGCGAGCCGGCCGTTGGCCATGCCCTCCTTGACGATCACCGTGAGCCCGGCGTCGTGGGCCTCGGCCAGCGCCGGGGCGGCGGAGGTCTCCAGGAGGTTGTACGTGGACTGGACGGTACGGAACAACGGCTCGCCGTCGACCGTGACGGCGAGCGCGGCCCGGATCGCCTCCGCCTGGGCCGGCCCGCTGGTGGAGAAGCCGACCGACAGACCGCCGGCGGCGGCTTCGGCGAGGGCCGCGTGCAGTTCCTTGTCGGTGAGGGCCGGGCTGTCGGGGGTCACCGAGTGGATCTGATAGAGGTCGAGCCGGTCGCCGAGCAGTTCCGCGCTCTCGGCGCGCTGCCGCTCGTACGCGGCGAGGCTGTGGTCCTTGACCTCGTGCACCTCGGCGTCGGTGCGCCAGTCGGCCGTGTAGGTGTAGCCCCACTTGCTGCCGACGACGACGTCGTCGACGTCCGGGCGGCTCCTCAGCCAGCCGGCGAGGAACTCCTCCGACCGGCCGTAGGAGCGGGCCACGTCGAAGTAGCGCACGCCCTGGGCGTAGGCGGCTTCGAGGAGTTCACGGGTGCGCTCGCGCAGGGCGTCGACCCCGCGGTCGGCCGGGAGGTCCTCCTCACGCCCCAGGTTGATGTAGCCGGGGCGGCCCACCGCGGCGAGTCCCAGGCCCAGGTGGGCGGTGGGAGTCGTGGCTGAGGCGAGACGTGCGAAGGGCATCGCGGCTCCGTTCGGTCGGCTCCTTTACGGCTCCCGGCCAACGTAACCCGCGACGCCCTCCGCCGTGCGGCACCCGCCGCGGCCCGCGCACCCGTGTCCGCCCCGCGGGCGGGCCGGAGTGCGGGCGGACCGCGGTGCGAACGGGTCGCGGTGCGGGCGGACCGGGGACGCGGTCGTCCTACTTCTTGCGCTTGGCCGCCGCCCACGTCTGCTGGGCCGCGACGTCCGTCCTGATCTCGGCGAGCTGGACGGCGACGGCGCTCGGGGCCGTACCGCCGCGGCCGTCGCGGGAGGCGAGGGCTCCGGGCACGTCGAGGACGGTCCGCACCTCGGGCGTCAGATGCGACGAGATCTTCGCGAACTGCTCGTCGGTCAGTTCGTCCAGCTCCTTGCCGTCCGCCTCGGCGACCTTCACGCACTCGCCGGCGACCTCGTGCGCGACCCGGAACGGCACACCCTGCTTGACCAGCCACTCGGCGATGTCGGTGGCGAGCGAGAAGCCGGCCGGGGCCAGTTCCTCCATGCGCTCGCGGTGGACGGTGAGCGTGGCCATCATGCCGGTGAAGGCGGGGAGCAGGACCTCCAGCTGGTCGCAGGAGTCGAAGACCGGCTCCTTGTCCTCCTGGAGGTCGCGGTTGTACGCGAGGGGCAGCGCCTTGAGCGTGGCCATCAGCCCGGTCAGATTGCCGATCAGCCGGCCCGACTTGCCGCGCGCCAGCTCGGCGATGTCCGGGTTCTTCTTCTGCGGCATGATCGAGGAGCCGGTGGAGAAGGCGTCGTGGAGGGTCACGAAGGAGAACTCCTTCGTGTTCCAGATGATGACCTCCTCGGCGATCCGGGAGAGGTTCACGCCGATCATCGCGGTGACGAACGCGAACTCCGCCACGAAGTCGCGGGAGGCCGTGCCGTCGATGGAGTTGGCCACACTGCCGTGCTCGAACCCGAGGTCCTTCGCCACCGCCTCCGGGTCCAGGCCCAGGGACGAACCGGCCAGCGCGCCGGAGCCGTACGGCGAGACGGCCGTCCGCTCGTCCCACTGGCGCAGCCGCTCCGCGTCCCGGGACAGGGACTGGACGTGGGCCAGCACATGGTGGGCGAACAGTACGGGCTGGGCGTGCTGGAGGTGGGTGCGCCCGGGCATCGCCACGTCCGGGTGCGCCTCGGCCAGGCCGATCAGCGCCTCCTGGAGGTCGGCGATCAGACCGCCGATGATCCGGGCGTGGTCGCGCAGGTACATCCGGAAGAGCGTGGCCACCTGGTCGTTGCGGGAGCGGCCGGCCCTGAGCTTGCCGCCGAGGTCGGGGCCGAGGCGCTCCAGGAGACCGCGCTCCAGGGCGGTGTGGACGTCCTCGTCGGCGATCGTGCCCACGAAGGAGCCGTCGGCGACGTCCGCCTCCAGCCGGTCCAGGCCGTCGATCATGCGGGTGAGCTCGTCCTCGGTGAGCAGGCCCGCACCGTGCAGCACCCGCGCGTGGGCGCGTGAACCGGCGATGTCGTACGGCGCGAGGCGCCAGTCGAAGTGGACCGACGCGGACAGCTTGGCCAGGGCCTCGGCGGGACCGTCGGCGAACCGGCCGCCCCAGAGCCGGACGTCACCGCTGTTGCTGCTCACTTGCGTTACTCCTCGAAAGGTGTGGATGTGCCACCGCCTCCCCACGCGTGCGTGAGGAGGCGGTGGCCAGGCTAGTGCTCGGGAGACCTGGCGGCGGACACGACACGGCCCGCGCCAAGTCCCGTACCGGTTACGCCAGATCCCGCTTGGCGGCGATCTTCGACGACAGGCTGTAGATGTCGATGAAGCCCTTGGCCGCGGCCTGGTCGAAGGTGTCGCCCGTGTCGTACGTGGCGAGGTCGAAGTCGTAGAGCGAGGTGTCCGAGCGCCGGCCCGTGACGACCGCGCGGCCGCCGTGCAGGGTCATCCGGATGTCGCCGTTGACGTGCTGGTTGGCCTCGTCGATGAAGCCGTCCAGGGCCCGCTTGAGCGGGGAGAACCACTGGCCGTCGTAGACCAGTTCGCCCCAGCGCTGCTCGACCTGCCGCTTGTAGCGGGCGAGTTCACGCTCGACGGTGACGTTCTCCAGCTCCTGGTGGGCGGTGATCAGCGCGATGGCGCCCGGAGCCTCGTACACCTCACGGGACTTGATGCCCACGAGCCGGTCCTCGACCATGTCGATCCGGCCGATGCCCTGGGCTCCGGCGCGCTCGTTGAGCTGCTGGATGGCCTGGAGGACGCTGACGGGCTTGCCGTCGATGGCGACCGGGACACCCTGCTTGAAGGTGATGATCACCTCGTCGGCCTCGCGGGTCTCGGCGGGGTTCGAGGTGTACTCGTAGATGTCCTCGATCGGGGCGTTCCAGATGTCCTCCAGGAAGCCCGTCTCGACCGCGCGCCCGAAGACGTTCTGGTCGATGGAGTACGGGGACTTCTTGGTGGTGGCGATCGGGAGCTGCTTCTCCTCGCAGAAGGCGATCGCCTTGTCCCGGGTCATCGCGTAGTCGCGGACCGGGGCGATGCACTTGAGGTCGGGGGCGAGGGCGACGATGCCGGCCTCGAACCGGACCTGGTCGTTGCCCTTGCCGGTGCAGCCGTGGGCGACCGTGGTGGCGCCGTGCTTCTGCGCGGCGGCGACGAGGTGCTTGACGATCGTCGGCCGGGAGAGCGCGGAGACCAGCGGGTAGCGGTCCATGTAGAGGGCGTTGGCCTTGATCGCCGGGAGGCAGTACTCGTCGGCGAACTCGTCCTTGGCGTCCGCGACCTCGGCCTCGACGGCGCCGCACGCGAGGGCGCGCTTACGGATGACGTCCAGGTCCTCGCCACCCTGGCCGACATCGACCGCGACGGCGATGACCTCGGCGCCCGTCTCCTCGGCGATCCAGCCGATGGCGACGGAGGTGTCCAGACCGCCTGAGTAGGCGAGTACGACGCGCTCGGTCACGGGATTCTCCTCAACAGTGCATTCGCTGACATGCATGAGTATGCAGCACTCTGCATGATTCGTCAATCGCGGCTCGCGCTCCGGGCGGGTGAAGGCGGAATTCTCACCGAGGGTTGAACACTCGTAATCGTTTCCGCGTATCTCCCGCTGAACGCAGGCGCCGCGTTCGCGTACGGCAGGCACACGAACGACAGCCGACCGGTCGAACACCGGACGGCCGTCGGCCCCCGACCCGAGTGAGGATTCCGCATGTCCAGGGCTCTTCCGAAGTACAACAAGCGGCGCGTCGTGATGATCGGCGGAGCCTCCGCCGTGGTGCTCTCGGCGGCGGTGATCGCGGGCAGCGCCCTGGCGGGCGAGACCCACAACACGGCGCAGAACGCGACGACGAAGGCCGCCGCGAACACCGTGAACTGCCCGGCGGTCGCCCCGAGCCTGCCCGCGGTCCCCGCGTCCGCGAAGGCCGAGGTCGACCGCAACCTCGCCCTGCTGAACACCCAGATCGCCGAGGCGAACAAGCGACTGGTCGACACCGCCGGACAGGGCGGACCCAACTTCGTCCAGAACGCGATCCTCGGCCCCCTCAAGGACAAGCGGGTCTCCACCATCGACCGCATCGCCATCTCCATCGGCCGCACCGCCGCCAAGCCCACCGGCCTGGACACGCTGGCCGCCTGCACGCTCACCAAGTGACCTGACGGCGAAGCGCCCGCCCCGTCAACGCCGGCCGGGGCGGGCCACGGGTTCCGGCGGTGCCCCTGAACGGCGCCGCCGGAACCCGCACCCCGCAAACCCTTAGACAGGCGAAGGACTTTCCCCGATAATCGTTAGACATGGGAAAGACCTATGAGCGCATCGACGGCCGCCTCCGCAGTTTCATCGAGGCGCAGCCCCTCTTCTTCACCGCGACCGCACCGCTCTCCGGGGACGGCACGGTCAATCTCTCACCCAAAGGGCTCACCGGCTCGTTCGCCGTCCTCGACGAACTGACCGTGGCCTATCTGGACTTCGCCGGGAGCACCGCGGAGACGATCGCCCATCTGCGCGAGAACGGCCGGATCACCCTGATGTGGTGTGCCTTCCAGGGGCCGCCCAACATCGTCCGGGTGCACGGCCGCGGCGAGCCCGTCTTCCGCGACGACCCGCGGTTCAAGGAACTCCTCACCCACTTCGACGGCATCGACCCGGCCCTGCACGGGCTGCGCGCGATCATCGTGGTGACCGCCGAGCTCGTCCGTGACAGCTGCGGCTACGCGGTGCCCTTCATGTCCTACGAGGAGGACCGCGACCTGCACGGCAAGCGGTTCGCGCGCGAGGACGACGCCTCGCTGAGCGCGTACTTCACCAAGAAGGAGCACATCGCGACCAGCCTGGACGGACTTCCCGGGCTGCCGCTGCCGTTGCCCCCCAGTACGGTCTGAGCCATGCGCCTCGGAGCCGCCGTCCTCGCGTCCGCGTCCCTGTTCGCCCTGGCCCCGAGCGGGCCGCCGCCCGTCGCCGTGCTCCCCTCGCGGCTGGCCGACACCGGCGGCGGCTCCCAGCTCGTCATCGCCGAGGCACCGCGCGGGGACGCGACCTCGGGGACCCTCACCTGGTGGGACCTGCGGGGCGGACACTGGGCGCGGGCAGGTTCCGCGCCGGCGCGGTTCGGGGCGCGCGGACTCGTCGAGGGCGGGGCCCGGCGCCAGGGCACGAACACGACACCCACGGGGCTGTACGGGCTGCCGTTCGCGTTCGGGACCCGGGCGGCGCCGGACGGGACCGCGATGCCGTACCGGCGGGTGACCGAGAACTCCTGGTGGTGCCAGGACAACGCCTCCGCCTCGTACAACCGCTGGACCGAACCGCGCCCGGCCGACTGCCGTGCCACGGAGTCGGAGCACCTGGTGACTTACGACCGGCAGTACGCGTACGCGCTCGTCGTCGGATTCAACTACGAGCGGCCGGTGCGCGGGCGCGGCGCCGGGATCTTCCTGCACGTCGACGGGAGCGGACCCACGGCCGGCTGTGTCTCCGTGCCCGAGGACGCGATGCGGCGGATCCTCGCCTGGGCCGATCCGGCGCGCTCCCCGCACATCGCCATCGGCACGAGGGGCGGGGAGACGGCGGTCACCCGGTACTGAGGGGTGGCCACTCGGCGCTGACGGGTGAGTCCCTCGGTGTTGACGGTTGGTCCCCGGGTACCGACGGGCGGGACCCTCGGTCAGGCCGCGGGGAGTCTGACCGTGAACGTGGTCGAACCCGGGCCGCTCTCCAGGGTGACCGTGCCGTCGTGCGCCTCGACCACGGCCGCCACGATCGACAGGCCGAGCCCCGCTCCGCTGCCGGAGCCGTCTGCCCGGCGCCGGTCCGCCCGGGTGAAGCGCTCGAAGACGCCGGGCCTGACGTCCTCGGGGACCCCGGGTCCGTCGTCACTGACCTTGAGCACGGCCTCCTTCCCCGCGTGCTCAAGGGACACCGTCACCCGGGTGCCCACCGGCGTGTGGACCCGCGCGTTGGCCAGCAGATTGGCCGACACCTGCTGGAGCCGGTGGGCGTCGCCCACGACGGTCACCGGCTCCTCCGCCAGTTCCAGGACCCAGCGGTGACCGGGGCCCGCCGCACGCGCGTCGGTGACGGCGTCGAGGACGAGGTGGGTGAGGTCGACGGGAAGGCGTTCGAGCGGGCGGCCGGCGTCGAGGCGGGCCAGCAGGAGCAGGTCGTCGACCATCTCGCCCATGCGCGCCGACTCGGCGGCGATCCGTTGCAGCGCCCGGGTCACCTGCGGGGGAACCGGGCCGGGGTGCAGCAGCGCGAGCTCGGCATGTCCGCGGACGGAGGCCACCGGGGTGCGCAGCTCGTGGCTGGCGTCGGCGGCGAAGGTGCGCAGGCGCTCCTCGCTCGCGTGCCGCTTGGTGAGCGCGTCCTCGACATGGCCGAGCATGCGGTTGAAGGCCGCGGCGACCCGGCCCACCTCGCTGCGCGGGTCCGACTCCGGCGCCCGTGGGGGCAGGGCGACCTCGCCGCTGGCGAGCGGAAGCTCACTGACCCGGGTGGCGGTCGCGGCGACCCGGTTCAGCGGCCGCAGCGACCAGCGCACCCACAGCGCGCCGGCGACCCCGGCGGCCACGAGGGCCACGCCGAAGACCAGGGAGGCGACGAGTTCCAGCCGGTGGACGGCCGCGTCGACCGGTTCGGTCGGCAGTCCGGTGATCAGGACGTCCCCGTCCTTGCCGGGCGTCGCCAGGACGCGGTAGTCGCCGAGCGCCGAGAGGCAGACGGTGCGGGCGTGGCCGTCCGCCGGGACCGCGGCCAGGACGTTCTCGTCGTGGGCGGTCGGCTCCACGTTCCGTACGGCCGTGCCGGAGCCCGGCGGGACGACGGCGGCGTTGGTGACCTCGCCGCCGACCAGGCGCGCTCCGAGCGTGCCGGTGCCCTGGCGCCGGGTGTCGCCGTGTTCGTCGCCGTCGTGGTCGGACGGCTTCGTCGCGTTGTGCTCCAGGCTCGCCGGGAAGCGGGGCCCCGCCTCCTGGAGCTGCTGGTCGAGGCGGCCGGTCAGGAAGCCGTCCAGTTCGTAGACGGCGGCCACGCCGACGGCGGCGCAGCTGACGGCCAGGAGCACCAGGAGTCCGGCGGTGAGCCGGGCGCGCATCGTGCGGGGGCGCGGCAGGGCCCGCAGGGCCGCCGAGGGCCGCCGCCACCGGCTCTTCGTCCCGGCCGGCTCCCGCTCGCCCGGCTTCACCGGCCCGCCACGGGTTTGATGACGTACCCGGCGCCGCGGACCGTGTGGATCATCGGGTCCCGGCCCGCGTCGACCTTCTTGCGCAGATAGGAGATGTAGAGCTCGACGACATGGGCCTGGCCGCCGAAGTCGTAGGACCAGACGCGGTCCAGGATCTGCGCCTTGCTGAGCACCCGGCGCGGATTGCGCATCAGGAAGCGCAGCAGCTCGAACTCGGTCGGCGACAGCTCGATCAGGTCGCCGCCCCTGGTCACCTCGCGGGCCTCCTCGTCCATCGCCAGGTCGCCGACGACGAGCCGGGGGCCCTCGTCGACGCGGCGGGCCATGCCGGCGCGGCGGAGCAGTCCGCGCAGCCGGGCGACGACCTCCTCCAGGCTGAACGGCTTGGTGACGTAGTCGTCGCCGCCCGCCGTGATGCCGGCGATGCGGTCCTCGACGGCGTCCCGGGCGGTGAGGAACAGGACGCAGACGCCGGGCAGCACGGTGTGCAGGTCGCGCAGCACGGTGAAGCCGTCGGTGTCGGGGAGCATCACGTCCAGGACGACGGCGTCGGGCAGCAGCTCGCGTGCCCCCGCGGCGGCCGAGGCGCCGTCGCAGGCGGTGCGGACCTCCCAGCCCTCGTAGCGCAGCGCGCCGGAGAGTACCTCGGCGAGGTCCGGGTCGTCGTCGACGACGAGGACGCGGACGGGGGTGCCGTCGGGCCGGGTGAGCGTGGGCGGCCTCACGGCACCGCGCGGCCGCCCGCCGGCGCCGCCGGGGACGTCGCCGGACCCGGACACCGGGGCGGCGGCACGCGGCTGCCCGGCACCGGAACCACCGGGCTCCGGCGCGCCGGGCTCGGAAGCGGTGGTGACGGGGTCCGGGGCGTCGCCCGTGCGCGGGGGACGGGCGGGCGGGGTCTCGGGGTCCGGGGAGGCAGTGTTCATGTCGTCTTCCAGCATCGCTCCTGGCGGGGGCCGGTCCCCGCCAGGGTGCCTCTGAGTTTCCTCTGAGTCCCCTCTCCCCGGAGAATCCCGTCCCTCCCCTTCTCCCCCGTCGCTCTCAGTTTGCTGTGAGTCCCCCCGGAACGGGCTCGTTCAGAGCCCCCTCAGAGGTTCACCCAGCAGAGTTTCCTCCCGGACGGCAGGAAGAAGGACGGACTCATGACGACGGTGTACGAGCGGGCGGACCCGCGCACGACACGGGGGCGCCGACGGCCCCGGCCCTCGCCCGCGGGGCCGCTCCTCGCCCTGATGTGGGCCGGAGCGGCCGGGGTCCTCGCCCTGTGGTGGACGGACACGCGGTCGGTGGTGGGCCTGGCCGGCTGGCTGACGGACGCCGGACGGATCGCCGGGCTGCTGTGCGGCTACAGCTGCGCCGTCCTGGTGGCCCTCATGGCCAGGGTCCCGCTCCTGGAGCGGCGCGTCGGATCCGACCGGGTGGCCCGCTGGCACGCGATGGCCGGCCGCTACACGATCTGCCTGCTTCTCGCGCACGTCACCCTGATCCTCTTCGGCTACGCCGCCCAGGACGGCACGGGCGTGGTCCACGAGACGCTGAGCGTGGTGTTCCACTACCCGGACATGCTCAAGGCGACGACCGGCACGGTCATCCTCTTCGCCGTCGGGATCACCTCGGCACGCCTGGCCCGCCGCCGGATCAGCCACGAGTTCTGGTACTACGTGCACCTGCTGACGTACGTGGCGGTGTTCCTCGCCTTCTTCCACCAGCTCGCCCTCGGCTCCGACTTCGTCGGCGACACGGCGGCGCAGGCGGCCTGGTACGCCCTGTACCTCGGTACGGCCGCGCTCGTCGTCTGGTTCCGGCTGCTCGCCCCGGTGCGGCTCAACCGGCGCCACCGGCTGCGCGTGGACTCCGTGTACCGGGAGTCCCCCGGCGTCTACTCCGTCGTCGTGCGCGGGGAGCGGCTGGACGAACTGGACGCGCGGTCGGGCCAGTTCTTCCGCTGGCGGTTCCTCACGGACGGGATGCGGTGGACCTCGACGCCGTACTCGCTGTCCGCGCCACCCCGGCCGGACCTGATGCGGATCACGGTGAAGGCGCTCGGCGACCACAGCGCGGCCGTGGGCATGCTGCGGCCCGGCACCCGGGTGTGGGCGGAGGGCCCCTACGGCTCGCTGACCGCGGACCGCAGCAGCACCTCGAAGGCCCTGCTCATCGCGGGCGGGGTCGGCATCACCCCGCTGCGCGCCCTGTTCGAGACCCTGCCCGGCCGGGTCACGCTGCTCTACCGGGCGCGCACGGCCGAGGACCTGGCGCTGGGCGGCGAGCTGGAGGACATCGCGCGATGGCGCGGGGCCCGCGTCCTGTACGCCCTCAACGGAGCCGACGGCAGCCGCCCGCGGTTCACCGCCGAGTCGCTGCGCGCGACCGTGCCGGACATAGCCGAGCACGACGTCTACCTGTGCGGGCCCCCGGAGATGGCGCGGGACCTGTACGGGGCGCTGAGCGCGGCGGGTGTCCCCGACCGCCGTATCCACCACGAGTCGTTCGAGCTGTGAGGCCTCCGTGCACGCCCTGAAGAAGAACCGTCCGCTGCGCCGGGTGACCCTGGCGGCCGCCGCCACGGTCACCGGTTTCGTCCTGCTGCTGTCGCTGAAGCCGCACACGGCGCCCACGACCGCCGACGCCTCCTCGTCCGCGGGGCGTTCCCCCTCCTCGTCCTCGTCCGCCTCCCCCGGCGGCTCGTCCGGGAACTCCTCCGGGACGTCCGGGGGTTCGAAGAGCACGGGGACACGGACCGTCACCGGCGATACGGTGCAGACCCGTTGGGGTCCGGTCCAGGTGCGGATCACGCTGAAGGAGGGCCGGATCACCGAGTCCGCGGCGGTCGCCTATCCTTCGGGGAATCCCCGGGACCAGGAGATCAACAGTTACGCGATTCCCCAGCTCAGGCGCGAGACACTGGCCGCGCAGAGTGCCCAGATCGACTCGGTGTCCGGAGCCACGTACACCAGCGACGGATACAAGCAGTCGCTCCAGTCGGCACTCGACTCGGCCGGGCTCTGAACGCACGGGCGTCGTGGACCGTATCTCTGGGCCAGGGGGCCACTCCCCTCACCCCGTCTCTCCAGGACGAACACGGAGGAACCGTGTCCACGATCGCCGGTGGTCGCGCCGCGCGGCGCCAGACCATGCGCCGAATCCGCCCTCGCCGCTCGCCCGCCGTCCCGCTGCTGATCGCCGTATGGGCCGGCGCCGCCGCCGTCCTGTGGCTGTGGTGGAACAACACCCCGTCCATCGCGGACAACAACGGCAGGATCCTCAACGCCGGCCGTATCACCGGGCTGCTCGCCGGCTATCTGATGGCGCTCGTGGTGCTGCAGATGGCCCGCGTCCCCGCCCTCGAACGCCGGGTGGGATCCGACCGGGTGGCGCGCTGGCACGCGATGACCGGCCGCTACACCATCTGCATGGTCCTCGCCCATCTCTTCCTGACGATGTGGGGCTACGCCCTCCAGTCCGGCAAGGGACTCGGCGGGATCGTGCAGCAGACCATCGACTCGGTGAACCAGCTGCCCGACATGGGCAAGGCCGCGATCGGCACGGGTCTGCTCGTGCTCATCGGGTTCATCTCCGTCGGCTGGCTGCGCCGGCTGATCCCGTACGACACCTGGTACCACGTGCACCTGCTCACGTACGCCGCGGTGTTCCTGACGTTCTGGCACCAGCTGTCCACCGGCAACGACTTCGCGGTGGAGCCCGTCGCCAAGACCGTCTGGTACGGGCTCTACGGTTCGGTGACCGCGCTGGTCATCTGGTACCGAATCCTTTCTCCGGTCCGGCTGAACCTGAAGCACCGGATGCGGGTCCAGGCGGTCATCGAGGAGACGCCCGGCATCGTGTCGGTGCTGATCAGCGGGCGCAAGCTGCACCGGATGGGCGCCGAGGCCGGACAGTTCTTCCGCTGGCGCTTCCTGGCGCCGGGGATGCGGTTCAGCTCCCACCCGTACTCGCTGTCGGCGGCTCCGCGCCCCAACATGCTGCGCATCACCGTGAAGGCGATCGGCGACCACAGCGCCGCCCTGCGTGACCTGGAGCCCGGCACCCGGGTCTGGGCCGAGGGCCCCTACGGCGCGCTGACCGCCGGCAAGCGCAGCCGCGGCAAGGTGCTCCTGGTGGCGGGCGGTGTCGGCATCACCCCGATGCGGGCGCTGTTCGAGACCCTCCCCGGCGCCTCCGGGGACCTCACCCTGCTCTACCGGGCCAACACCACCCAGGACCTGGCCCTGTGGGACGAGCTCGCCGCCATCTCCAAGGAGCGCGGGGCGCGGCTGATGTACGCGGTCAACAGCCCCGAGGGCGAGCGGCCGGACATCTCGGCGGACTCCCTGCGCCGCAAGCTGCCCGACATAGACCGTCACGACGTCTTCATGTGCGGGCCGCCCGGCTTCGCCCAGGAGGTGTACGCGGCACTGCGCGGCGCGGGGGTCCCCGCCCGCCGCATCCATCACGAGTCGTTCGAGATGTGAGCGACGGGAGTCAGGAACGATGAAGAAGAATCACCCCATCCGGCGCTTCGTGCTGGCGAGCGCCGCCACCGTGTCCGGGATCGTGCTGCTCCTGGCGCTCAAGCCGGCCACCGACCCGGCCGCCGCGTCGGCGCAGGCCGGTGCGGCGTCCCAGCAGTCGGCGGCCGCCCAGGGAGCGCCCCAGGGCGGCACCGCCCAGCAGGCGGGTGCCGCCACCGTCCTCGGTGACGTGGTGCGGACCGAGTACGGGCCGGTCCAGGTGCGGCTGACGATGAGCGGCGGCAAGATCACCAAGGCGGACGCGGTCCAGGCGCCCAAGGGCGGGACCAGCGACCAGAAGACCGCGCTCTCGGTGCCCAAGCTCAACCAGGAGGCCGTCGCGGCGCAGAGCGCCGACATCGACTCCGTCTCGGGCGCGACCTACACCAGCGGCGGCTACAAGAAGTCCCTCCAGTCGGCCCTGGACAAGGCGAAGACGGCGGGCGGGGCCTCGGGCTCCACCGCGGGGTCCTCCGGCTCGGCGGGTTCCACCGGATCCGCGGGCAAGGCCTCGACGGCCCCGGCCGCACAGGCCCGCGTCGTCACCGGGACCGTGTCCGACACGCAGTACGGCCCGGTCCAGGTCCGGCTCACGCTCTCCGGCAAGAAGATCACCAAGGCCGAGGCGGTCCAGGCGCCCAAGGGCGGGCTCAGCGACCAGAAGACCGCCCTCGCGGTGCCCAAGCTCAACGGGGAGGCGGTCGCGGCGGGCAGCGCCCACATCGACAGCGTCTCCGGCGCGACCTACACCAGCGAGGGCTACAAGGAGTCCCTCCAGTCGGCCCTGGACAAGGCCGGTGTCTGAGCCCGCGCAGGACGCGCCCCAGGAACTGCGCCACGCCGAGGAGGTGATGGGCACGGTCTTCTCCTTCGACGTGCGCGGCGGTGAACCCGCCGCCGTTCGCACGGCGTTGGAGGAGGCGATCGCCGGACTCCACCGCGTGGACGAGGTGTTCAGCACCTACCGCGAGGACAGCCAGATCTCGCGGCTGGCCCGCGGAGAACTCACCGTCGAGGAGTGCGACCCGGAGGTCGCCGAGGTCCTCGCCCTCGGCGCCGAGGCCGAGCGCGCCAGCGACGGCTGGTTCAGCACCCGTTACGAGGGCCGGATCGACCCCACGGGGATCGTCAAGGGCTGGGCGGCGGAACGCGCGGCCCGGCACCTCGCCGCGGCCGGGGTGAGCGGAGTGAGCGTCAACGGCGGCGGTGACGTCCAGCTGCGGGGCGTCCCCGGACCGCACCGCCCCTGGCGGGTGGGCGTGTCCGACCCGCTGCGTCCGGGCTCGCTCGCCGCGGTGATCTCCGCGGCCGGTGCCGACGAGCTGGCCGTGGCGACCTCCGGCACCGCCGAACGCGGCGCCCATATCGTCGACCCGCGCACCGGGAAGCCGGCCGTCACCGACCTGGTGGCCGTGACCGTGGTGGGCCCCCGTCTGACCTGGGTGGACGCCTGGGCGACCGCGGCCTTCGCGATGGGCTCGCGGGCGGGTCTCGACTGGCTGGAGTCGCTCCCCGACATCGAGGCGCTGCTCATCACGGCCGGCGACGAGGTCCGGTGCACGGGAGGCCTCGCCCGGCGCCTGGGCTGACCCACGGACGTACGAAAGGGAGGGCGCGCCC
>NZ_JBHXDQ010000078.1:0-247 GCF_042725875.1 Streptomyces sp. NPDC127038
GGAACACCTGGGAGCGGGGCCGGTCGACACGCCCGGCCCCGCTCCCTTGCGTGCGCCCCCGCCTCGGCGCAAGCCCCTGCTCCCCCTGACCGGCGCTCCCACCGCCCCGGCGTGGGGTACCCGGCCCCAGCATTCCTCGCCCCCTCCGCCCCTGCCCAGCCCGACCCGGGGGGGGGGGCGCCGCGCGCCCCCGGGGGGCGGGCGCCCGGGGGGGGGGGTGGGGGGGGCGGGGGGGCGATGCGCGGGG
>NZ_JBHXDQ010000078.1:257-7470 GCF_042725875.1 Streptomyces sp. NPDC127038
CTCCTCAACCGCCGGAGGGGCTGAATCTTCTCCGAGCCCGAAATCTGAACGCACCCGCAGCCGGGATCCGGACGCGAGGGGGCGTGCCGGTACATCGATGGCCGTCGCCACCGACGGCCGCATCTCCGTCCAACGGCGACGGCCTGACGCACCGGCACGGCCCCGACCCACCCACCGGCCGGCCGAGTCCTCAACGCGGCGGCAACCCGCAGATGAACTCCCGTGGGCAAGACGGAGAACCGGCCTCGCCAGGCCGTAAGCATCCCCGACTATCGGACTAACGTGCTGTGGGCCAGCTGAGTCCCATCGAGGGGAACCTTGTGATCGACACGCCCGAGGAGGCCCGCGGGACGTCGACCGGCACCGTGGTCCGTACCGTCCTGCCACCCGCCGAGACGTCCGCCGTCGCCCCCAAGCCCGTGGTGCGCCGGGAGAACCGGCTGCGCGCCCTGGACGGACTGCGCCTCGTCGCGGCCCTGATGGTGGCGTGCTACCACTACGGCGGCCGGGACGGCGAGGTCGTCCAGGCCTGGGGCAGCTCGCCGCGGCATCAGTTCCCCGCCCTGCACCAGCTGTTCGCCTACGGCTGCCTGGGCGTGCAGGTCTTCTTCGTGATCAGCGGCTTCGTCATCTGCATGAGCGGCTGGGGCCGGCCGCTGCGCTCCTTCTTCGCCTCGCGCGCCTCGCGGCTGCTGCCCGCGTACTGGGCCGCGATCGTCATCGTGACGGCCGTGTTCGCGCTGCCCGTCGTCGCGTACAAGGCGGTCTCGCCGAGCGACGCGCTGGTCAACCTCACCATGCTCCAGCAGCCGCTGGGCGTCGACCGGGTGCTGGGCGTGTGCTGGACCCTGTGGGCCGAGATCCGGTTCTACGCGCTCTTCGCGCTGTGCATCGTGCTGCCGGGGGCGAACCGGCAGCGCGTGATCCTGTTCTGCGCCGGCTGGACGCTGGCCGCGGCCATCGCGCAGGGCGTCCACGAGCCCCTGCTCGACACGGTCCTGATGCCCGAGTACGCCCCGTACTTCATCGGCGGCGTCGGCCTCTACCTGGTGCACCGCAACCGCCGTGACGCGTACGCCTGGGGCATCGTCGGGGTGAGCTGGCTGATCGGGCAGCACTACGCCGTCCAGCGGCTGTGGCACGCCCCGAACCCGGAGTTCTTCTCCAACCGCTCGTCCTACGTCATCATCCTCGTCGTCACCTTCGGCTACGTGGCCGTCGCCGCGATCGCGCTGGGCTGGCTGCACTGGGCGAACTGGCACTGGCTGACGGTCGCGGGCGCGCTGACGTACCCGTTCTACCTGGTCCACGAGCACCTGGGCTGGGTCGTCATCAAGGCCTACCACCGCAGCCTGCACATCCCGTCGTACGGCACCTTCCTGGCCACGATCGCCACCATGCTGGTGCTCGCCTGGCTGCTCAACCGCTTCGTGGAGAACCTGCTCACCCCGAGGCTCCGCGCGGCGCTGTCCAAGCCGCGCGCGTAGGCGGCCGGCAAGCGCGCGTCCGGCCCGTTCAGACGATGCCGTGGCGGGCCTCGACGCCCGCGACGATCAGGGCGAGCCCTTCCTCGAAGTGCCGTTCGTAGTCCTCGAAGATCTCCGCGCCCGCCGCGGCCGCCAGCGGGAAGCCGGCCATGCGGCGGGCGCGTTCGTCGGTGTCGTAGCCCTCGCGGCGCTCGCCCGGCAGCGGCTGGACGCCCTGCTCCTCGGCGACGAAGCCGAGCGTGTAGAAGTGCGCCGTCGACGTGGCGCGGACCGCCTGGGTGAGGGTGAATCCCGCCCGGACGAAGAGCGTCAGCGTCCGCTCCATCTCGACGGCGTGCAGGGTGCCGGTGAAGCGTGAGCCGCTGAAGACCCTGGCGCCGTCGCGGTAGCTCAGCAGGGCGGCGCGCAGTCCGCGGTTGGCGGCGAGCAGCCGCTCCCGCCAGCCTTCGTCCTCCGCCGCCGCGGGGGTGTCGGCCATCCGCCGGTACATCTCCGTGGCCATCTCGTCGAGCAGTTCCTGCTTGTTCTTGAAGTGCCAGTAGAGCGCGGGTGCCTGGACGTCCACCTCCTTGGCGATGGCCCGCAGGGTGAGGCCGTCGAGGCCCGTCTCGTTGAGCAGCCGCAGCGCGGTGTCGACGACCTGCTTCTTGTCCAGCCGGGGGGACCGCTGGGGTCTCTGAGTAGCCACGCTTGACAGTTTAACGCCGTTAAGGGCACGCTCACGGCATGGAACTTAACAGCGTTAAGGAGATGGGTGTGGACGCGACGACGGAGCACGGGACGGGCCCGGACGTGGAGGTGCTCGTCGTCGGCGCGGGCCCGGCCGGGCTCGCCCTCGGTGTCGATCTGGCGCGGCGGGGCGTGGACGCGCTCGTCGTGGAGCGCGGCGAGCGACTGGCACGGGGATCGCGCGGCAAGGGGATCCAGCCGCGCACGATGGAGGTCCTGGACGACCTCGGCGTCCTCGACGCGATCCGCGCCGCGGGCGGCGACTACCCGGTCGGCCTCATCTGGCGGGACGGGAGGCCGGCCGGCGAGCGGCCGATGTTCGACCCGGCCGAGGACGGCGAGGAGGGCTCCCCGTTCACCGAGCCGTGGATGGTGCCCCAGTGGCGCACCCAGGAGATCCTGCACGAGCGGCTGACCGGACTCGGCGGCCGGGTCGCCTTCGGCCACGAGGTGACCGGGCTCGACCAGGACGAGGACGGCGTGAGCGTGCGCTTCTCCTCGGGCGGGGGCACGGGGACCGTCCGCGCGCGGTACGTGGTCGCCGCCGACGGCGGCCGCTCGGCCGTGCGCCGGGCCCTGGGCATCGGAATGACGGGTGCCGGGGAGGACGGGTCGGGCGTCGTGGACCCGGACCCGATCCTGGTCGGGGACGTCCGGATCGACGGCCTCGACCGCGACCACTGGCATCTCTTCCCGCCGCGCGGGGACGGCGAGGGCTTCATGGCCGTCTGCCCGCTCGCGGGCACGGAGTACTTCCAGGTCGTCGCCGGGTTCCCGGCCGGGACCGCCGTCGACGCGTCCCCGGACGGCGTGCGCGGGGCCGTCGCCGCCCGCTCGCACCTGACCGCCGACGCGGTGACCGAGGTGCGCTGGGTCTCCGCCTTCCGGCCGCGCGCCGCACTGGCGGACCGCTTCCGCGCCGGGCGGGTGTTCCTCGCCGGGGACGCGGCGCACGTCCACTCCCCGGCCGGCGGCCAGGGGCTCAACACCAGCGTCCAGGACGCCTACAACCTGGGCTGGAAGCTCGCCGCGGTCCTCGGCGGGACGGCAGACGCGTCCCTGCTCGACACCTACGAGGAGGAGCGCCGCCCCGTCGCCGCCGACATGCTGGGCCTGTCCACCCGGATCCACCGCGGCGAGGCCCGCCGCGGCAGCCTGACCCGCCAGCTCGGCCTCGGCTACCGGGGCTCCTCGCTCGCCGTGGAGACCCGGGCCGGGCTGCCGGACGAGGCGCTGCGCGCGGGCGACCGCGCCCCCGACGCGGCCGTGGACGGCGCCCGTCTCTTCGACGTGTTCCGGGGAACGCACTGGACGCTGCTCACGGTCGGCACGGCCCCGGAACCGCGGCCGCTCCCCGGCGTCCGCACCGCCCGGACCGGGTCCTGCGAGCGGTACGGCGGCGGCGTCTTCCTCGTCCGCCCCGACGGGTACGTGGGCTGGGCGGGCACCGACGCGCGGGACCTCGGCGCGTACGCGGCCCTGGTGGGCCTGAGCGCCGGCTGACCGTGCGCCGGGCGGCTACGCGCTGGCGAGGGTGAGCTTGACCGCGAAGCCGAGGAACAGGGCGCCCGCGGCGGTGGTGGCACCGGCGGACAGCCGCTTGCGCCGGCGGAAGGCCGCCGCGAGGCGCGTCCCGCTGAAGATCAGCGCGGTCAGGTAGAGGACGCTCGCGAGCTGGGCGAAGGCACCCAGGACGACGAACGAGAGTGCCGGGTAGGCGTATCCGGGGTCGACGAACTGCACGAAGAAGGCGACGAAGAACAGGATCGCCTTCGGGTTGAAGAGGCTGATCACCAGCGCCCGCCGGAACGGCCGCTCCCCCGCCACCGGCTCGGGCTCCGCGCTCTCGGCGACCGGCTCCCGCCGGGCCCGCCACATCCCCCGCGCGGCCCGCAGCATCCCGACCGCCAGCCAGGTCAGATAGCCGGCACCGGCGTACTTCACGATGCCGAACAGCACGGCGTTGGCCTGGAGCAGCGACGCGACGCCGGCGGCCGACAGGGTCATCAGCACGGTGTCCCCGCACCACACGCCGGCGGCGGCGGTGTATCCCGTACGGACGCCACGGCGGGCGGCGACGGACAGCACGTACAGCGAGTTCGGCCCCGGCAGCAGGACGATCAGGACGAGGCCCGCGAGATAGGTGGGGAGGTCGATGACACCAAGCATGAGAGCGAGTGTCGCACGCGGTCACGACAGCGCGTCCGGGCGTCCCATCACAGCTCGGTCACCGTCGGGGAGGCCGTTCACCTGCGGGTACCGATCACGCGTACGAGGGAATCGTCCGGCTCAGAAGACGTCCGAGGGCACGTACGTCCCCCAGACCTCGCGCAGCGCGTCGCAGACCTCGCCGACGGTCGCGCGGGCGCGCAGGGCCTCCTTCATCGGGTACAGGACGTTGTCCGTGCCCTCGGCGGCCCGACTCATCGCGGCGAGGGCGGTGTCGACGGCCCGCCGGTCCCGCTCGGCGCGCAGCCGGGCGAGGCGTTCGGTCTGCTGCGCCTCGATGGCCGGGTCCACCCGCAGCGGCTCGTACGGCTCCTCCGTGTCGAGCCGGTAGCGGTTGACGCCGACCACCACCCGCTCGCCGGAGTCGGTCTCCTGGGCGACCCGGTAGGCGGAGCGCTCGATCTCGCCCTTCTGGAAGCCCTGCTCGATGGCCTCGACGGCCCCGCCGAGGTCCTCGACCCGGGTCATGAGGGCGACGGCCGCCGCCTCGACGTCGTCGGTCATCGACTCGACGACGTACGAGCCGGCGAAGGGGTCGACCGTCGCGGTCACGTCCGTCTCGTAGGCCAGGACCTGCTGGGTGCGCAGGGCCAGCCGGGCGGACTTGTCGGTGGGCAGCGCGATGGCCTCGTCGAAGGAGTTGGTGTGCAGCGACTGGGTGCCGCCGAGGACCGCGGCGAGCCCCTGGACCGCGACCCGGACGAGGTTCACCTCCGGCTGCTGGGCGGTGAGCTGGACGCCCGCGGTCTGGGTGTGGAAGCGCAGCATCAGCGACTTGGGGTTCCTCGCGCCGAACTCGTCCCGCATGACCCGGGCCCAGATGCGCCTGGCGGCGCGGAACTTGGCGACCTCCTCCAGGAGCGTGGTCCGGGCGACGAAGAAGAAGGAGAGGCGGGGGGCGAAGTCGTCGACGTCCATGCCGGCGGCGACGGCCGTGCGGACGTACTCGATGCCGTCGGCGAGCGTGAACGCGATCTCCTGCGCGGGGGAGGCGCCCGCCTCGGCCATGTGGTAGCCGGAGATCGAGATCGTGTTCCACTTCGGGATCTCGGCCCCGCAGTACTTGAAGATGTCCGCGATCAGCCGCAGGGACGGCCGGGGCGGGAAGATGTACGTGCCGCGGGCGATGTACTCCTTGAGGACGTCGTTCTGGACCGTGCCCGTCAACTGGCCCGCGGACACGCCCTGTTCCTCGCCGACCAGCTGGTACATGAGCAGCAGCAGCGCGGCGGGCGCGTTGATGGTCATCGAGGTGGAGACCTTGTCCAGCGGGATCCCGCCGAACAGGACCCGCATGTCGTCGACCGAGTCGATCGCCACGCCGACCTTGCCGACCTCGCCGTGCGCGAGGGGTGCGTCCGAGTCGTGGCCCATCTGGGTGGGCAGGTCGAAGGCGACCGACAGGCCGGTCGTGCCGTTGGCGATGAGCTGCTGGTAGCGGGCGTTGGACTCCACGGCCGTGCCGAACCCCGCGTACTGGCGCATGGTCCACGGACGGCCCGTGTACATCGACGGGTACACCCCGCGGGTGA
The DNA here is from genome assembly GCF_042725875.1 of Streptomyces sp. NPDC127038. NCBI lineage: Bacteria > Bacillati > Actinomycetota > Actinomycetes > Kitasatosporales > Streptomycetaceae > Streptomyces > Streptomyces sp. NPDC127038. The sequence continues at coordinate 6,235 of NZ_JBHXDQ010000078.1, forward strand.
AGGGGTAGGCGCCCGGCGCGCCGAGCTTCTCGGCCGGGTCCCAGCCCGCGAGGGCCTCGGGGCCGTAGACCGGCTCGATGGGCAGTCCGGACTCGGATTCGCGCGCCATTGCAGTGCCTCCCGGGAAGCGGTCCGACGTTTCCGTGGTTCTCTTCCACCATGACGCCCCGTTCGCAACCGGTCACCCGCGGGGAGCATCTCAGGTGATGACGGCGGGACGGGGGCCGATGTGCACGACAGGACGGGTGGGACAGGGGTCCGGATGCGTACGACTGGTTTGAGGAGAACGCTGGCCGGGCTCGCCGTGCTCGCCGCGGTGGGCGGCTGCACGGTGAACACCGGGGACACGCAGGGGAAGCGGCCTTCGGGGCACATCTCCGCCTCGGCCGGCCGGCTCTCCGGCGCGGACGGGAAGAACGCCGGCGGGCCAGGCACCGCGAAGGGCGGGGACGGCACGTCCGGCTCCGCGGGGAAGGACGACGCCGCGCCCGCCGAGGTCCTGTGGTCCCGGGGCGACCGGGGCGACGACATCCGCAGGGCGCAGGCCCGGCTGCACCAGGTCGCCTGGCTGATCACCCCGCCGACGGGGACGTACGACGCCCGGACGGTCGCGGCCGTGAAGGGGTTCCAGGGCAAGCGGGGGCTGCCGCGCACGGGCGAGCTGGACGCCGTGACCTGGCAGCGGCTGCGGGGGATGACGCACGAGCCCGCGGCCTGGGAGCTGTACCCGTACGGCGGGCAGCCGGCCTCGAAGCCCGACCCGCGCTGCATGACGGGCCGCGTGCTGTGCGTCAGCAAGACGAGCCGCACACTGCGCTGGATGATCGACGGCCGGACGGTCTCGGAGATGGACGTGCGGTTCGGCTCCCAGTACACGCCCACCCGCGAGGGTGTGTTCAGCGTCTACTTCAAGTCGCGCCACCACGTGTCGACGATCTACCACACGTCGATGCCGTACGCGATGTTCTTCAGCGGCGGCCAAGCGGTGCACTATTCCTCGGACTTCGCGGCCCGCGGCTACTACGGCGCCTCGCACGGCTGCGTCAACGTGCGGGACGAGCGCAAGGTCTCCGCGCTGTTCGCGCAGGTCCGCACGGGCGACAAGGTCGTCGTCTACTGGTGACGGACGCGCACGCGGCGGCGGGGGAAGTGTGGGGCGGGGGGGGGGCCCGGGGGACCGGTTCCCCGCCCGGCCGGGGGTACAGTCGGGTGGTGGGGGGGGGGACCCCGGGCACG
>NZ_JBHXDQ010000078.1:7480-24624 GCF_042725875.1 Streptomyces sp. NPDC127038
GTGCGCGCTGGCCCGCTGGGGCCAATTGTTGGGCTTCTTCTGGGGCGGCCCGCCCCCGGGGGGGGGGGGATTGTGGGGGGGGGGGGCGGGACCGGGGGAACGTGTCCCGCCCGCGCCAGGTGCACGAAGCCGTGGGTACGGGGGGAACCCCGGCTCCGTGCTACGGCCGATGACCAGTCGGCTCATCACGTACTGCGTCGGGGCGGCCGAAAATGTCACACCCCACCGATAAAAATTTCAACGAATCACAAAAGTGCAGGTCAGAGGGCATCGAGGCGCGGGGACACGGAGCCTGACGGGGCACCAGCGGAGCGGCCGGGGAAGTGACGGGACGTCGATGGCCCGACGGCCGGGCGGCGGGGGTGGGGCGGGGCGTTGCGGGGCCGGACGATTTCGTCCGGGCGGCGCGGTCGCCGGGGTGCGGGACCGGTGGGGTGCCTTCGGGGGTCCGGAGGCGTGCCGCGGCGGTCAGGACAGTGCGGCGGCCGACGGGGCCGGCGTCGGCGGCCGGGACCAGGCCGGCACGGCCGACAGCGGCGGGAACAGTGGCCGCAGCGCGGACGGGGTGGCGACACCGTCACCCCGGGAACCGCTGCCGCCGGGCGCTATGTGGTGGCCGTCGCCGTCACCGCCGCCCTGGTCACCCTGGCCCGAGCCCTCCCCCGAACCCTGCCCGTCGCCCTGGCCGTCACCGCCGCCCGCGGAGTCACCGCCGCCGCCCTGGCCGAGCCCGCGGCCGAGGACGCCCGAGCAGTACAGCCGCACCCGGGCGCCACCGCCCGCCACGTGTTCCAGCACGCGCCTGCGGTCCGCGTCGAGGTTCTTGCCGTCGAGGACGTCACGGCAGTACGAGCGCGCCTGGGCCCACCACTCGCGGGAGCCGTCGGCGTTCCCGGTGGAGCCGGGGCTCGGCGGTCCGCTCGCCCGGCCGGGCCCGGCGGAGGCGGAGGCGTCCGCGGACGGTTCGCCCGACGAGCCGCCGGGCGCGGGCAGCGCACGGCCGTCGCCGCCGGTGATCCCGGGCGAGGGCACGGGCGAGGCCGAGACGAGCGGGCGCTCCGGCGTCCGTACGGCCGTGGCCGAGGCCGCGGGGCCCGGGTGGTCACGGGTGAACGGGGTCGGCAGCACTCCGGTTCCGGCCGCGACGGCGACCCCGCCGACCATCCCGACGGCCAGCACCGCGGCGAGCCCGAACCGGGTCGGGCGTCCCCAGCGGGTGCGGCGGCCGTGCGCGGCGGGGCGGCCGATCCGTACGAGAGGGGCGTCCGCGGCATGCGCGCCGGAGCGGGCCCGACCGTGGTGGACGGGCCGCGCGACGACGCCGTCGCCGTCCGCGCGCGCCTTGCGGAACGCGGCCAACGCGGCCGCCTCGCCGGGGAGTTCGTCGCTGGTCGGCTCGGGTTCGGCGGTCAGTGCGCCGAGGGCTTCGATGAGACGCTGGGCCTGGTCACGCGTACCGGGGTCGACGGCTTCCAGCGGCTCCCCGTTCAGCAGACGCTCCGCGGCGTCCCGGTCCAGCCACCTGTACTGCTCGTCGGCCATCACATGTCCTTCTGCGCCCGCGAACGCGTATGCGTCACACCGGCGGACATCACCGCGCGGGTGCGCGAACCTCGTTGCGGGGGTACGGCGTCGAGCGCGCCGACGGATTCCGGATCGGTGCCGAGCAGCTCCGCGAGCCGTTTCAGGCCCCGGTGGGCGGCCGTCCGGACGGCTCCCGGGCGCTTGCCGAGGGTCTCGGCGGCCGACTTGGCGTCGAGGCCGACCACGACCCTCAGGACGACGGCCTCCGCCTGGTCCTGCGGGAGCTGGGCGATCAGCGAGAGGGTGCTGCCCGTGGACAGCGCCTCCATCGCCTCGGTCGCGGTGTCGGACTCGGCGGCCTTGCCGGTCAGCTCGGTCTCGTCGCCGCCTATCGCGGGACGGCGCCCGCGCATCCGTATGTGGTCCAGCGCGCGGTTGCGCGCGATCCGCGCCGCCCAGCCGCGGAAGCGGTCGGCGTCCCCGCTGAAGCGTTCCAGGTCACGGGCGATCTGGAGCCAGGCCTCGGACGTGACGTCCTCGGCGTCCGGCTCGCCGACCAGCGTCCGTACGTATCCGAGCAGGCGTGGGTGCACCGCCCGGTACACGGTCCGGAACGCGGTCTCGTCCCCGTCCTGTGCGGCAAGCACCGCGGCGGTCAGCTCCGCGTCGTCCCCCAGCACCCCCGCGCCCCTGTTCTGGTCCACTGCCCCACACGGCTCCGGTCCTGGCCCCACGTGGTCGCGGCACCGGGGTCCACAGGCGTGGTCCCAGGTCCCTCGTGGTTGCGGTCGTCCGTTCTCCGCACCGGCGCGAAAGGCACGTTACGGCCTGAAACAGCTCCCCGTCCATGTTCGTACAACCTGCAACGACGTGGTGACCGTGCGAGGTGTGACACAAAACGCAGTCGCGGCGCTGTAGAGAATACGGGTCGCCGCGCGGCCCGTGCCGCGCGACGGTCGGGGCCTCTCCTGTGGGGGGTGGCGGCCCCGACCGTTGCCATCGGCACCACCACCTCGGCCACGCGCGCCGACCCCGGCGAGGACACCCGCCCGCTACCGCGGCGAGGACACCCGCCTGCAACTCCCGTGCTCCCGTGCTCCCGTGCTCCCGTGCTCCCGTGCTCCCGTGCTCCCGTGCTCCCGTGCTCCCGTCGGACGCTACCGACCCTTTCCGGACCTGCCCGGCTTCGGGGTCGTGTCCGGCTTCCCCTGCTTCCCCTCGCCGGCCGCGCTCCCCTGACTCGCGGCCAGTCGCGCGGCGCAGAACGCCTCGACCCGGTCCTCGCCGCCCGCGGCCGTGACGAGCCGCTGCCAGGCGCGCGAGTCCAGGGCCTTGCCCCGGCCCCGCACCGACGCGTACGCACGGCAGTGGGCCTCGGTGTCCCGGGCCCGCGGGGACCGGTCCACGAGGCCGCCGGGGACGGAGGCCCCGGGAGCCGGGGCACCGGCAGGCGGCACGGACCCGGGGAGCCGGCCCGGGGTGCTCACCGACGGCCGGGGCACGACGGCTCCGCCCCGGTGCCCGGTGCCTTCGTGCGTGATGGGTCCGATGGCCGCGAAGGCGACGCCGCCCAGCGTCAGACCGGCCAGCAGCACGGCGAACGCGGCCCTCAGCGAACGGCTCGGCCGTCTCCGCTCCGCCGGGCGCCAGTCGTCCCCGCGCCGGGGGCGCGCGGTGTGCGCGCCGTCGTCCCGCGCGACCTGGAAGGCGGCCACGGCCCGGGCCTCGGCCGCCCGGTCCTCCGTCCGGCCGCGCATCGCCGCGGCGAGGAGTCTCTCCAGCGGGGGCCGTCCGGCGCCGGCATCCGCCGGAGGCGCGACGCGCGGGCCGGGGACCACGGTGTCCCCGGCGTGCCGTTCACCCGTGCCCGGCTGCACGACCGGTTCCCTGTGCGGTTCCACGTCCGGTTCCATCTCCGCCTGCCGCTCCGCCCTGCAACCCCTCGCCGTGCCGGGACTCCGCTCCGCGCTCCACGCCGTACAGCGGTCCCGGCCGGCCCGCCGGCCGCCGGCCGTGCGACGGCACTCCCGGGCCCGGTGCGCGGGCCGCGGCCGTCCGCCCGCGGCCGTACCGCGGGCGTCCTCCGCGCCCCGGCCGTCCGCCGTGCACCATCCGTACACCGGTCGACTTCCTTCCGCCGTACGACAACGCGGTTCCGGACGGCGGCGCGGTGCCGGCCGTTCCGGACGCACTACTCATCCCGACTCCCCCAGCGTCCGGGACTCCTCATCCGTCACACCCGCGACGCCGAGCTGGCGCGCGAGCCGCTTCAGGCCCCGGTGGGCGGAGGTGCGCACCGCGCCGGGGCGTTTGCCGAGCACGCGGGCCGCGGCCGGTCCGTCCAGGCCCACGACCACCCGCAGGAGCACGGCCTCGGCCTGGTCGCGCGGCAGCCCCGCGACCAGTTCGAGGGCGTACTCGGTGGACAGGCTCTCCAGTGCCTCGTCCTGGGTGCTGTGCCGGTCGGGGAGATTCAGCGCGTCCTGTTCGAGGGTGGTGCCGCGTGGCCGCACCCGCAGGCGCCGCAGATGGTCCAGCGCCCGGTGCCGGGCGATGGTCGCGGTCCAGCCGCGGAACCCCGCGCCGTCCCCCCTGAACCGCCCCAGGTCCCGGGCGATCTCCAGCCAGGCGTCGGAGGCCACGTCCTCGGCGTCGTCACCGACGATCCCGCGCAGATAGCCCAGCAGTCCGGGCTGCACGATCCGGTACGCGGCCGCGAAGGCGACCTCGTCCCCCTCCTGCGCCCGCGCCACGGCCGCGCCCAGTTCCGCGTCGTACGGCTGCTGCACGCGGCGGGGTTCCCCTCGCTGGCCCAACACTGTCCTCGTTCGCACCGAGTTCGCCCGAATGTGCCCTGCCGGCGCGGCCGTCCGCGTCGACACCCCCATGGTCATCAGCGTCGGGTCCCACGGAAGTGTCACAGTCCGTCAGCCACGGTGTCCGGACCGTCCGGCGGGCCGCACGGGACGCCCGGCGGGCCGTCACGGCAGGGGCTCACGGCGAGCGGTCTCAGCGGGCGGTCTCGCGGCACAGCAGGCGCAGGGAACCGTCACCCGCGTAGCAGCGGCGGGCCTCCTCGATCGGGTCCCACATGCGCCCGTCGGGCGTGCGGAGCCAGTGCTCGCCGCCGCTCTCCCACCACTCGGCGCCGGAATGACGGGCGATCACCTCGCCCGCGTACGCGCCGAACCCGCGCAGCACGCTCTCGACGGCGGCGTACGGGGCGCCGTCACGGCGGATCTCGTCGATCACCCGGTCCACCCGCCACAGGCTCTGGGCCGAGTAGTCGAGGCGCAGCCGGGCGCCCTCGCGCATGGTCGCGACCGTGTCGGCCGCCCAGCGAACGGGCTTCGTGGCAGCCGAGGGCCGCGATGCTTGAGTTGCGTTCACATCCGGTAGAGCGCGACGGCGGCCGGATTCGTCACGCGTCCGGGCAGGGGTTCGCGACACCGGCCCAGGACCGCCATCTCCGCCTCAGGACCATCACAGGAACCCCCCGGACAAGGGGTTTGAGGTGCGCCGGAGCCGTGTCGCCTCCGGCGCACCCCTGCGTGCGCGTCGGTGGGCTACACCCGTCCGCGTGCCCGGCGCGAGACCACCGCCCGCAGGACGCGTCGCCCCTCCGTCGACGCGTCCAGCGCGAGCCGCAGTCCGCCCTTGCCGTGCTCGTTGAGCAGTTCCAGGACGGAGACCTGGCGGCGCAGTTCGGCGGCGACGAGCGGGGACATGCCCTCGATGCGTCCCTCACGGCGTGCCGTCACGCACGCCTCCGCGTCGTCGGCGTGATCGAGGAACCGGTGGACCTGGAGCGCCGCCACCGAGCACGCGTCCGACCAGGCCCGCAGTTCGTCCTCGGTGGGCTTCTCGGGAACGGCCTGGAGCATGCCGCGCGCCAGCAGGGCGGCGTGGTCCTCGTCGGTCACGGCCGGCTCGGGGTCCTCCGCGTCCATCTTGGCCCGCGCCTCTTCCAGGCGTGCCGGCCACTGGGCCCAGGCATCCGCCTCCGACAGGCTCGCCCACAGCGGACGCAGGACGTCGTCGTCCCCGCCCAGCAGCGGCACACACCGATCCAAACAAGCCAGACCGCTCGCCGCCAGACCGCGCTCGTCGGCCTGAGCGATCAGATCCACCAGACTCATCACGACTCCCTCGAAATGCCTCGACAGGGCGCCCTTGCCTTACGGAGCCCGCACTTCCCCTTACTGCGTGCAACGGAGCAGGAGTGTCACAGTGCGAGCCCACCCTGCCGGTCGAGCGGCGGAATGAACAGGTTTTCAGCCAAACAAGAACGCTCGGAACAGCACGAATCCGCCCTGTCTCCTCAGCCCAGCCGGTCCGCCAGCGCCTTGAACCGGGGCCAGGGCAGGGACGGTGTGCCGGGATCCCACAGTTTCTGGGTCAGGGCGCGGAGCGGCATGCGGATGCCTGCCGCGACCTGGTCCTGCGTCTGGGAGTTCGAGAGGTCGCACCAGACGGCGAAGGAGCCGCCGAGGATCTGGGAGTCGTAGCGCGCGGGCACCGGCGTCGTGCCGCGCAGGACGAGGGGCGTCCACTGCTCGTAGATGCGCTGCCCGGTCGGGTAGACGAAGGTCTGGGGCTCGCCGAGGACGTAGTAGAGGTACTCGTCGTTGTAGTTGACGACCTTGCGGCCCGCGCTCAGGTACTCCACCGGCTGCCGGGCGCCGATCTCCTTGCCGGTCCAGTAGCCCACCCTCAGGCTCGCGTCGGCCGGGACCGTGCTGCTGCGGAAGAAGCCGTCGTTCCAGGCCCGTGCCGTGCGGCCGTGACCGTGGATCAGCTTGGCGCGGTCGTTCAGCCAGCCGGTCGTCAGGTCGGCGACGCCCGCGCCGGCCCCGTACCTGTTCCGCGCCGCGGTGGCCAGCTGCGGGAAGGACGCCGCCGGGTTCGCCACCGTCAGCGCCTGGTACTCGTCGCCGCCGAGGTGCCAGTCGGTGCCGGGGAACAGGCCCGCGTACTCGTCGAGCAGATCGTCGACGATCTTCGCGGCGGCGGGCTTGGAGATGTCCACGGCGCCCCGGACGGGAACGCCCGAGGCGTTGCGCAGCTGGAGGTCGGGGTGGGCCGCGATGACCGCGCCGAGGTGTCCCGGCGAGTCGATCTCGGGCACGACGGTGATGTGCCGGCTCGCCGCGAGGGCGACGATCCGGCGCACCTCGTCCTTCGTCAGATGCTGCTGCGACACGATCTCGGGGTGCGTGTCGGACTCGATGCGGAAGCCCTGGTCGTCGGAGAAGTGCAGGCCGAGCTGGTTGTACTTCAGGTCGCCGAGCTCCCGCACCCGGTCCTCGATCCAGCCCGCGGTGAAGTACTTGCGCGCGATGTCGAGCATGAACCCGCGGACCGGCTTCGCGGGCCGGTCGCGCACGACGCCCTCCGGGGCCGTACCGCCGCCGTGCACCTCCTGCTTGAGCGTGCGGGTGCCGTAGAAGACGCCGGCCTCGGCGGGCCCGGTGACGGTGACCCGGCCGTTCCTGACGGTGAGGGTGTACGACTCCGGGCCCGAGGTCCCCTTGTCGAGGCCGAGTTCGACGTCGCCCGCCCGCGCGCCCGTCCGTCCCGCGTACGTCAGTTTCAGCTCACCGGCGAGCAGCCTGCCCTCGTCGGCGAGGGCGTCGCGGTCCACGACCACCCGGCCTCCGGGGGCCGGGCGCCAGCCGGGACCGTGGGCCGCGATGTGCTCGCGCACGGCGGGGACGGTGCTCGGCGCCTTGGACAGCGGGTAGTTCCGGGTCGGGGAGGGACTGGCCGCGGACACGGCCTGCGAGCGGTCGGCCGACGGCACCTTGGACCCGGCCGGGCCCCCGCCCCCGTCGGGCCAGACCGCCACGGCCACCACCACGACACCGACGACCGCCAGACCGGCCGCGACGAGTTTGCCCCGTCCGTGCCGTTCCGTCCGCCGCCGCGGCGCACGCCGCCTGCCACTGCTCACTCCGCCACCCTCGCCTCACCGCGCCCGCCGCCGGGCGCCCCACCGCACGCACCGGCTCACGAACACTCACCTCGCGCCCGCTCACGGGCGCTCACTTCACGGCGCCCGCTTCCGGACGCCCGCTCGGCCCGCTCACGGGCGGCGGCTTCGCCGCACCGGCTCACGGGCGCTCACTTCATGGTGCCGTCGCCCGGCCGCTACTCCGTCCAGGTGTACTCCCCCCACGCGGGCTCCACCTCTTCGGAACCGCGCGCCGGACCGGCCCCGCCCCACCGCGAACTCTGCCCCGACCCTCACCCCAACCGTCCACCACACGCTCCGAAACTCTCCCGTGCGGGTGAAATCCGGGCATCCGTCGGACAGGTCACGACACTCCTCGATAGCGTGAGCGGCACAGCTTTCACTTCTCCCCCTGCCGAAACACACGTATCGCACGCACGTCACGCTCACCGGACGTCGCGCGTCCCACCCCCACGCCGAGGACCCACGCTGACGTCTCACCGTCTCCCACGCCTCCCCGGCCAGGTCGCCCTGCCCGAGCAGAAGAGCGCGGTACCGTCCCCGGTCCGCCTCGACGGGTTCAACTCCGCACCCGCCGGAGAGGTCACCCGCGCCCTGCTGGGCTGCTGCCGCAGCCTGCGCTGGGTCCAGCGCCTGGCCGACCACCGCCCCTACCCGGACCTCGGCGCGCTCCTGGCCGCGGCCGACGAGGCGGCCTACGACCTGACCCCCGCCGACCTGGCCGAAGCCCTGGCCGGTGAATCGCTGACCCCGCTCCCGGACGGCGCGTACTCCGCCGCCCACACCGCGCTCAGCGCCGCGCACGCCGCGTACGAGAGCAGATTTGGACATGTGTTCGTCATCTGTCTGGACGAATTCACTCCGGGCGAGGCCCTCGACCAGGTGCTCGTCGGCATCCGGTCGCGGCTGACGAACGATCCCGAGGAGGAACGGGTCGTCACCGCCGACGAGCTGCGCCGACTGGCCCGGGGCCGGCTGATCCGGCTCGCCCGCCAGTTCGCCCACGAGCCGCGACACGCCGACATTCGGCGTCCGGAATAGCCCGAACGTGCCTGATTGATTGCCAGTTTGATCACATTGATAGGGCCGCTGTAAGCGTTCCGACAACACGTCGCTACGATGGCCGGGGCCGGTGGACCGTACCCGGCCGGGCCCGACCGACAGAGAAGCCGGCGCGGCCCCAATCCCCGCTCCCGGAGGGTTCTTCCGTGCCGGCTGGAACGCTGTACCGCGGCCGGGAAGGAATGTGGTCCTGGGTGGCTCATCGAGTCACCGGCGTCCTCATCTTCTTCTTCCTGTTCGTACACGTGCTGGACACCGCTCTCGTCCGTGTCTCCCCCGAGGACTACGACAAGGTCGTGGCCACGTACAAGACGCCGATCGTCGCGCTGCTGGAATACGGCCTCGTGGCCGCCATTCTCTTCCACGCGCTCAACGGCCTGCGTGTCATCGCCGTCGACTTCTGGTCCAAGGGCCCGCGCTACCAGAAGCAGATGCTCTGGTCCGTCGTCGGTATCTGGGTCGTGCTGATGTTCGGGGCCCTTTACCCCGTCCTCGGTCACGCATTCCGCGAAGTATTCGGGAGCTGACGCAGATGTCCACTACTGACACCGCCGCTTCCGGCATCGGCCCCGTGGAAGGCGCCGGGAACTACTCGGCCTACAGCGTCGACAACCCGGCCCCGCTCATCGAGGCCCCGCGCAAGCGCACCAAGAAGACCCCGAAGTCGACCCGCGGCAACTTCGAGATGTACGGCTGGCTCTTCATGCGCCTGTCCGGCATCGTCCTGGTCGTCCTGGTCCTCGGCCACCTGCTGATCCAGCTCGTCCTCGACGGCGGCGTCTCCAAGATCGGCTTCGCCTTCGTGGCCGGCCGCTGGGCGAGCCCGTGGTGGCAGGCCTGGGACCTCGCGATGCTGTGGCTGGCCATGCTGCACGGCTCCAACGGCCTGCGTACCGTCATCAACGACTACGCGGAGCGCGCCAACACGCGCCTGTGGCTGAAGGGCCTGCTCTACACCGCCACGGTGTTCACGATCCTGCTGGGCACGCTGGTGATCTTCACCTTCGACCCGAACATCCGCTAGGCACGGGGCTGAGGCAACCACTCATGAAGATCCACAAGTACGACACCGTCATCGTCGGCGCCGGCGGCGCCGGCATGCGCGCCGCCATCGAGGCGACGAAGCGCAGCCGCACCGCCGTGCTGACGAAGCTCTACCCCACCCGCTCCCACACGGGCGCGGCGCAGGGCGGCATGGCCGCCGCGCTCGCCAACGTGGAGGAGGACAACTGGGAGTGGCACACCTTCGACACGATCAAGGGCGGTGACTACCTGGTCGACCAGGACGCCGCCGAGATCCTGGCGAAGGAGGCCATCGACTCCGTCCTCGACCTGGAGAAGATGGGCCTGCCGTTCAACCGGACGCCCGACGGGACGATCGACCAGCGCCGCTTCGGCGGTCACTCCCGCAACCACGGCGAGGCCCCGGTGCGCCGGTCCTGCTACGCCGCGGACCGCACCGGTCACATGATCCTCCAGACGCTGTACCAGAACTGCGTCAAGGAGGGCGTGGAGTTCTTCAACGAGTTCTACGTCCTCGACCAGCTGATCACCGAGATCGACGGGGTCAAGCACTCGGCGGGCGTCGTCGCCTACGAGCTCGCGACCGGCGAGATCCACGTCTTCCAGGCGAAGTCCGTGATCTACGCGTCCGGCGGCACCGGCAAGTTCTTCAAGGTGACCTCCAACGCGCACACCCTCACGGGTGACGGCCAGGCGGCCGTCTACCGCCGCGGGCTGCCGCTGGAGGACATGGAGTTCTTCCAGTTCCACCCGACCGGCATCTGGCGCATGGGCATCCTGCTGACGGAGGGCGCCCGCGGTGAGGGCGGCATCCTCCGCAACAAGGACGGCGAGCGCTTCATGGAGAAGTACGCGCCGGTCATGAAGGACCTCGCGTCCCGTGACGTCGTGTCCCGCTCCATCTACACGGAGATCCGTGAGGGCCGCGGCTGCGGTCCCGAGGGCGACCACGTCTACCTCGACCTCACGCACCTCCCGCCGGAGCAGCTGGACGCCAAGCTCCCGGACATCACGGAGTTCGCGCGGACCTACCTCGGCATCGAGCCCTACACGGACCCGATCCCGATCCAGCCCACCGCGCACTACGCCATGGGCGGCATCCCGACGAACGTCGAGGGTGAGGTCCTCTCGGACAACACCACCGTCGTCCCGGGCCTGTACGCCGCCGGCGAGGTCGCCTGCGTCTCCGTGCACGGCGCCAACCGTCTGGGCACGAACTCGCTGCTGGACATCAACGTCTTCGGGCGCCGGGCGGGCATCGCGGCCGCGGAGTACTCGGCGAAGGCCGGCTTCGTGGAGCTGCCGGAGAACCCGGCCGAGCAGGTCGTGAACCAGGTCGAGCGGCTGCGCAACTCGACGGGCACCGAGCGGGTCGCCGCGATCCGCCTGGAGCTCCAGGAGTGCATGGACGCCAATGTGATGGTGTTCCGCACCGAGCAGACGATCAAGACGGCCGTGGACAAGATCGCGGAGCTCCGCGAGCGCTACAAGAACGTCTCGGTCCAGGACAAGGGCAAGCGGTTCAACACCGACCTGCTGGAGGCCATCGAGCTGGGCAACCTGCTCGACCTGGCCGAGGTCATGGCGGTCTCCGCGCTCGCCCGCAAGGAGTCCCGCGGCGGTCACTACCGCGAGGACTACCCGAACCGCGACGACGTCAACTTCATGCGCCACACCATGGCGTACCGCGAGGTCGGCGACGACGGCACCGAGTCCATCCGTCTCGACTACAAGCCGGTCGTCCAGACCCGCTACCAGCCGATGGAGCGTAAGTACTGATGGCTACTCCCACTCTGGACAAGGCGGACGCGGCCGGCGCACCCGAGCCCGGTTTCGCCGACTCCCCCTACATCACCGCCACGTTCCGCATCCGCCGGTTCAACCCGGAGGTCTCGGCGGAGTCGGTCTGGGAAGACTTCCAGCTCCAGATCGACCCCAAGGAGCGTGTCCTCGACGCGCTGCACAAGATCAAGTGGGACCAGGACGGCACGCTCACGTTCCGCCGCTCCTGCGCGCACGGGATCTGCGGGTCGGACGCCATGCGGATCAACGGCAAGAACCGTCTGGCCTGCAAGACGCTGATCAAGGACCTCAACCCCGAGAAGCCGATCACCGTGGAGGCCATCAAGGGCCTGACGGTGCTGAAGGACCTCGTGGTCGACATGGACCCGTTCTTCCAGGCGTACCGCGACGTGATGCCCTTCCTCATCACGAAGGACACCAACGAGCCGACGCGCGAGCGCCTGCAGTCGGCCGAGGACCGCGAGCGGTTCGACGACACGACCAAGTGCATCCTGTGCGCGGCGTGCACGTCGTCCTGCCCGGTGTTCTGGAACGACGGCCAGTACTTCGGTCCGGCCGCCATCGTGAACGCCCACCGCTTCATCTTCGACTCGCGTGACGAGGCCGGGGAGCAGCGGCTGGAGATCCTCAACGACAAGGACGGTGTGTGGCGCTGCCGCACGACGTTCAACTGCACGGACGCCTGCCCGCGCGGTATCGAGGTCACCAAGGCGATCCAGGAAGTCAAGCGCGCCCTGATCACGCGCCGCTTCTGAGGTCGTCCTCGTTCTCGGCTCGTACGTCGTGTGGGCCCCGCTTCCTCCGGGAGCGGGGCCCACTCGCGTGCGGGGCCACGGACACCTGCTACGGCCCCGGCCTCCTGATCACAGCTGGCTCAGGATCGTCGGGTCCGTGATCTTCAGGTCGTCGGCCAGGAGCATGGCCTTGCTGAGGATCACCGCGAGCGTCCGGTCGCCCTCGAACGGGAGGTAGCCCGGCTGGGGGCCGGTCGTGGCGGACTTCGGGACGATGCACAGGTACTGGTCGTTCGGGGTCATCAGGATGTTGCCCGAGCCCAGATGGATCTTGTACGTGTGGCGCTCGCCCTTGACGTGCAGGAAGCGGCCCTCCAGGGTGCAGCGGTCGGCGATCGCCAGCCGGGGTATCAGCCGGTCGAGCAGGGCGCGGCGGGTCCGCGCGGTCTCGGTCAGGTCGCCGAAGCCGTACGAGGTCCAGTACTCCTGGAAGCGGCCGCCGGGGCCGCCGTCCTGCCAGGTCGGGTCGTTGCCGACGCTGGAGACCCCGACGAACAGGTCGACGTCGCGCAGGACCTCGGACAGGACGAGCGGCGGGATCCCGGCGAGCGGCAGGGGTTCGACGGGGTCCGCGTCGGGGCCCAGCCGCATGCGGTACTCGCCGCCGTAGCAGTGCGCCGAGTTCTCGGGGGCGTCGATCGGGTAGAAGCGCACCTGGTCGGTGCGCAGCCGCAGATAGCTGCCGGACTCGGTGGTGTCCTCGCCGTACTCGCCGTCGCCGGTGATCCAGTACTCGGCGCGCAGCCCCCACCGCGGCAGTTCCCGGGTGGCCGGGGGTGCCTCGTCGTCGACGCAGAGGCGGAGTTTGTTGCGCCAGCCCCTGACGGCGGCCAGGGAGCTGAACTGGTGCTGGCGCACGTAGTGGGCGGCGAAGCGGTTGGAGTACGTGCCGGTGGCGCGCTCGGCGTCGGTGAGGAGGTACACCTCGCGGTGGGCCTGCTTGAAGGGCTGGGTGATCTCGTGCCGCTCCAGCCAGTCCCGCCAGGCGACGACCTCGGCGGGCTCACGGTCGACCGGGTGCCACAGGATGACCTCCTCGCCCGAGGTCACGGGGTCGCCGGCGAGGGTGGACAGCCCGCCGTCCGCGAAGCCGGCCGGTGTGCCGTCGACGGTCCACAGGAGCCGGCGGGCGAGGGTGCCGACCAGCGGGTGGTCGAGGTAGCGCTCGCGCCAGGTGTCGTACGTCCAGGTGCGCCGGGCGAGGAACTGCCGGTCAAGGCGTTCGGTCTGCGCGGAGAGCATCTTGTCGATGTCCTTGACGGCCGCCTTGAGTTCCTTGAGCTCCTCGGCGTGGTCGCGGCGCACGGCGGCGGGCACGCTCCTGACGGCCTTGCCGGCGGCGTTGCGCCAGCTCAGCACGGCGCGGGAGCCCTGGACCTCGACGAGCGCGGTCGTCTCGCCGAGTTCGTGACGCGCGTGGCCGACCTCGGTGAGCCCGTAGGCGGGGACGGCCAGTTCCTCGATCTCCTCCCGGCTCAGGCCGAGGGAGGTTGCCTTCTCCTCCAGGAAGCCGTCGACGATCTTGGCCGTGGCCTTGTACGTCACCCGGGAGGCCAGCCTGGCCAGTTCGGCGAGGGCGGCCTCGCCGTCGACGCGGGACAGCGCGATCACACCGGCGTTGGCGACCTTCGGGTTGCGCGGGCCGAGTCCGGCGACCTTCTTCAGGGAGGTCTCGACGAGCGCGCCGAGGGCCCGGGCGGTGTCGGGGTGGGGCGGCAGCAGGGAGGCCAGCCAGGCAAGGCCGCGCAGGGCGTTGGCGTTGTAGGGGTCGTACGTGTCGTTCAGGTCGTTCCCGTAGGACCGGCTCAGGAACGGGAACGTCCGGGGGCGGCCGACGAGGGCGAACCAGGGCAGCACGGTGACGCGGACGTGGTCGGCGCCCAGGGCCTCGACCAGCGCCCGCGCCCGCTGGTCCCACTTGGGGGAGGGCTTGGAGGCGGTGGCGGTCGCCAGATGGGCCAGCAGGGCCTGCCAGTCGGGTCCTGAGCCGTCCCGCATGGCCTGTTCGGCCCACTGCTCACCGACGTTGAGGACGGGGTGCGTGATCTTCTTCGCCAGGCCGCCCAGTTCCGTGGAGCGGTAGGTGTCCATGGCCGAGCGGCGGAGCACCGCGACGACGGCCGGGGAGAGCGGTCGGCCGCTCGCGAGCTCGGCCTCGATGAGCCCGTCCGGGCGGGAGGCGTACCAGATGGTGTAGTGCGTGCCGAGTTCGTCGAGCCGCTTCAGCCGCTCCACGGAGAGGCGGTCCCCGGGGAGGTCGCGGGCGATGACGCCGACCAGGGTGAGCGCGTGGTCCCGGGCGTCCGTTCCCTCGGCGAGCGCGTGGTGGCGCTCCACCAGCGCGTCGGCCAGCCGGGTCCGCTGCTCGGCGGGCAGCGCCCCGAGCAGATCGAGGATCTCGGCCCAGCTCCCGTGCCATTTGCCCTGGTTGACCGTGGCCGCGCCGAGGACATCGGTGGCGAGCGCCTCCATGTCGTCCTTGGCCACCCAGCCGCGGATCCAGCGCACCCACTTCGTGACGTCGTTCATCGTCATCCCCCCACCAGCGCGACGAGCTTGAGGAAGGTGACCTCGGTGCCCAGGACCAGCTCGATCTCCTCGTCGAGGCCGGTCACCTGACGGTCCCCCACGAGCACCAGGAAACCGTTGCCCTCGAACGCCCGCAGGGCCAGGGCGGTCTGGGCCTCCGGGTCGATCCGGCGGGGCGTGCGCAGCGCGTAGCCGTTCAGCACGCGTTCGGCGCCCTCGGGCCGCACGAGCCCCTGGAACACCGCGGGCGTGCTCGCGTTGTACTCGGCGACCTCCTGGAAGACCCGCCGCCGGATCAGCTCGCGCACCGCGAGCCGCTCCTCGGCGATCTCGATCCCCCAGCCCACGCCCCGCGTCCCACTCGTCGTCTCGTCGACGAACGTCACCATTCCCATGCCGACGAACAGTACGAGCCCCCACTGACAACCGGCCCCCGGGCCCTGCCGAGTTCGGCTCCCGGCCTGTCCGCGACAGCACCCCCGGATCCGACTTGAACATGTTCAAAAGCAGGTCTACATTCATCTCCGACAGCGTTTTGAACGCGTTCAAGAAGGGGTGGGGACATGGACCTCACGGTCGTCGCGTACGTCATCTATCTGCTGGTCAGCATCGCGCTGACGGTCTGGGTGGCGCGCACGCTGAGTCACAACGGGCGGATCTTCCTGTCGGACGTGCTGCACGGGAACGAGAAGCTCGCCGACGCCGTCAACCATCTGCTGGTGGTGGGCTTCTACCTGGTCAACCTGGGCTTCGTCGCCCTCTATCTGCACCAGAGCGACGAGATCTCCAACGCCCGCGAGATCTTCGAGGCCCTGTCGACGAAGCTGGGCGTCGTCCTGCTGGTGCTCGGCGTCATGCACCTGGGCAACGTCTACGCCCTCAACAAGATCCGGCGGCGGGGCGTCATGGAGCGGGAGCAGACCCCGCCCGTGCGGCCGACGGACTGGGCCGCCCCCGCGACCGGGGCGTGAGAGCGGTGACCGGCGCACCCGCCACCCCGGACCGGGACGCCGAGCGCGTCCCGGTCCTCGGGCTCACCGTCCTGTACGACCCGCACTGCTCCCTGTGCGCCGCCCTGAAGAAGTGGCTCGCCGGCCAGCGGCAGCTCGTACCGCTGCGGTTCGTGCCCGCAGGCTCCGAGGAGGCCGCCCGGCTCTGCCCGGGGATCGACCACCGCGCCACCCTGGACGAGATCACCGTCGTGGGGGACGCCGGACAGGTCTACCAGGGAGCCTCCGCCTGGATCGTCACCCTGTGGGCCCTGCGCGAGTACCGGCCGCTGGCCCACCGGCTGAGCACCCCCGCGGGTGCCCGGCTGGCCCGGGGGGCGACCCTCGCCGCCGCCAGGTGGCGCGAGGCGCAGTCGTCCCGGCGGTGGGGCGGCGGCGTGTACGACCGGGGCGACGGCTGGCGCTACGACCCGTCCGTCGGCTGGACCTTCGAACCGCCCGCCTGCGAAGGCGGCGCGTGTCCGGCCGTCCCCGGTCGTTAGGCTCGTCCCGTGCCAGCACCGACAGACAGCCCCGGCCCCGACGGTTCCGCGCCGGCCCCCGAGCCCGCCAAGTCCCCGGGCCGGGAGGCGAAGAGCCCGGCGAAGAGCGAACAGACCCGGGCCCTGATCCTGGAGACCGCGATGCGGCTCTTCCAGGAACGGGGGTACGACAAGACGACGATGCGGGCCATCGCCCAGGAGGCCGGGGTCTCCGTCGGCAACGCGTACTACTACTTCGCCGGCAAGGAACACCTGATCCAGGGCTTCTACGACCGGATCGCCGCCGAACACCAGGAGGCGGTCCGGGAGGTGCTGGACCGCGAGACGGACCTGGAGGCCCGGCTGGGCGGGGTCCTGAAGGTGTGGCTGGACATCGCCACGCCGTACCACGAGTTCGCCGTGCAGTTCTTCAAGAACGCCGCCGACCCGGACAGTCCGCTCAGCCCCTTCTCGCCCGAGTCGGAGCACGCGCGCCTGGAGGCGATCAGCGTGCACAAGGAGGTGCTGGCCGGGGCGAGGACCAAGGTGCCGGAGGAACTGCGCGAGGTACTGCCCGAGCTGATGTGGCTCTCGCAGATGGGACTCGTCCTGTACTGGGTGTTCGACCGCACGGAGGACCGCGAGCGCAGCTACCGGCTCGCCGAGCGCGGCGCACGGCTGACCGCGCGGGGCGTCTACCTCTCCCGCTTCCGTCTGCTGCGCCCCCTCGTCCACGAGGTGCACGAGCTGTTCACGGACTTCCTGCCGGGCATGACGAAGGCCCTGCCGGACCCGGCGAAGAAGAAGGGGTCCGGCCCTTCGCGGGGGGCCGGGGAGACGGAGTGAGGGGTGGCCGCCCTGGCGGGCCCCCCCCCAGGCGGCCGGGCGCTCCCGGGCCGTTAAGCCGGACTTTTGCGCCGCCGGGGGGACCCAACCCACAATATGATTTAAACAAAATAAGCAT
>NZ_JBHXDQ010000078.1:24634-43096 GCF_042725875.1 Streptomyces sp. NPDC127038
CTGCCCGCCGCGCCGGCCGACGGCCCTGCCGCCCCCGCCGAACACCCCGCGGTCCGGCCCTCCCGGGGGGGCCGGGGCCACGCCGGCCGCGCCCCCCCCCCCCGCGGGCCCCCCCCGTCGCGCCGGAGCGATCCGGCGCTGTACGGCCTCAGTTGACCGCGTCGGCGTCCACCTCTCCCTGCGCCAGCTCGACGTCGTGCACCAGCGGCTCGTCCGTGACGACGACGTGCCGTGCCCGCGCCCCGTACGAACGGGCCGTCGCCGACAGCAGATACGTCCCCGGTGCCGGGACCGAGACGATGTAGGAACCGTCGGCCAGCGAGGTCACCCGGTCCAGCTGGCGCCCGCCCTTGGACAGCAGCGTGAGCACCGCTCCGTCGACGGCCTCGCCGTCCGCGTCCCGGACGAACCCGTGCACGGCCGAGGCCCCGCCCTGGGCCGGAGCCACGTCCTCCAGGGGCTCCTCGGCGGGCTCCACCGCCAGATGCGGCAGCCGCTTGTCCAGCCACTCGGGCAGCCACCAGTTGGAGCCGCCGAGCAGATGCATCGCGGCCGGCACCAGGGCCGTACGCAGGATGAAGGCGTCCAGGGCGACCGCGGCCGCGAGACCGACCCCCGCCATCGCCGCCCCCGCGTCACCGCTCAGGACGAAGGCGAGGAAGACGCACACCATGATCAGGGCGGCCGAGTTGATGACCCGGCCGGTCTCCGCCAGTCCGACCCGCACCGCGCGCGCGTTGTCCTTCGTGTGCACCCACTCCTCGTGCATCCGGCTCACCAGGAACACCTGGTAGTCCATCGACAGACCGAAGAGCAGCGAGAGCATGATGACGGGCAGGAAGGCGTTGATCGGGCCCTCCTTGCCGAGGCCCAGCGGTCCCAGGCCCCAGCCCCACTGGAAGACCGCGACCAGGACGCCGAAGGACGCGGCGGCGGCGATCAGGTTCATCAGCGCGGCCGTCAGCGGGACCACCAGCGAGCGGAAGGCGATCAGCAGGAGCAGGAACCCGAGGCCGATGATCGTGGCGACGAACCACGGCAGCCGGTCCCCGGTGATCGTGGCGAAGTCCTTCGACACGGCCGTCACACCGCCGACGTGGGCCGTCGCCCCGGCGTCGGGGATCACCCGGTCCCGCAGGGTGTCGATGAGGTGGTCGGTGCGCACCGACTGCGGTGAGGTCGTCGGCACCACCTGGATCACCGTCACCCCGTTGGCCGGCGGCAGCGCGGCGACCGCGGCGACCCCGGACGTGCCGCCGATGTCCTTCGCCAGGGCGGCGGAGTCGCCCTGCGTCACGACGACCAGCAGGGGCCCGTTGAAGCCCGGTCCGAAGCCCTCGGCGAGCAGGTCGTAGGCCTGCCGGGTGGTCGTCTTCGCGTCGTCGTTGCCCTGGTCGGTGGCGCCCAGGTGCAGCGACAGGACGGGGACCGCGAGGACCGCCATCACGGCCAGCGCGACGGCCGCGATCGTACGGGGGCGGCGCTGCACGGTCGCCGACCAGCGCGCGGCGGCCCCGCTCGCCCGCTCCGGCTCGGGTCCCCCCTCCGCCAGCTTGCGCCGCTGGCGCCGGCTGAGCACCCGGGGGCCGAGGACCCCGAGGAGCGCGGGCAGCAGGGTGACGGCGGCGAGCACGCTGAACACGACGGTCAGGGAGGTGCCGATGACCACCCCGTCCAGGAAGCGGAGGTTCGTCACGAGCATGCCCGCGAGCGCGATGCACACCGTGCCGCCCGCGAACAGCACGGCCCGCCCGGAGGTGTTGAGGGCGACGACCGCCGAGTCCTCGGGCGCCAGCCCCCGCAGGAGACCGCGCCGGTGCCGGGTGACGATGAACAGCGCGTAGTCGATGCCGACCCCGAGGCCGATCAGGGTGGCCAGCAGCGGGGCCAGGTCCGGGATGTCCGTGGTGTGGCTGAGCAGCTGGGTGGAGAACAGCCCCGTGCCCACCCCGAAGACCGCGATGCCGATGGGCAGCAGCATGGCGAAGAACGAGCCGAAGGCGAGGAACAGGACGACGGCCGCCGCCAGGATGCCGACCATCTCGGCGAGCCCGGTGGGCGGCTCCTGCACCCGCTGGATCGCCTGCCCGCCCAACTCGACCTGGAGTCCGGCCCGTTCGGCACCCTGAGCGGTGTCGACGACCTTCTGCACCAGATCCTTGGGTACGGCGTTCGCCTGCTCGGCGAAGGTGATCTGGGCGTAGGCGATCCGGCCGTCCTTGCTGATCTGGCCCGCGCCCCGCGCCCCCTGGTACGGCCCGGCGACCTGGCCGACGCCCTTCATCCCGGCGATCTCGTCCAGCACCGGCTGCATCCGGGACCGCACCGAGGCGTCCCTCACCGTGCCGTCCGCGACCTTCCACACCACCGTGTCGGTGTCCCCCGCGCTGTTCGGGAAGGCCTTCTCCATCTGGTCGTACGCACGCTTGGAGTCCGTGTTCGGAAGGGAGAACACGTTCGCGTACTCCGTGCCCGCGGTGGTCGCCGCGAAGCCGAGACCGAACAGCGCACCCACCCACAGCAACAGGACCACCAGCCGGTGCCGATAGCACCACCGTGCCAATACCGCCACGTTCAACGCTCCTTAGTCGGTCGGTCCCCCAGGTCCTGGACTCCAGCATTCGCGACCGCGCGCGGGAGCGGACCCGACCCGCCCATGACTCTCAAGGAACTCCAAGGCGCGAACGGCGCGCGCCGCCAACGGCCCCGTCGATACTGGGGACATGACCGCTCACGAGGGAGCCACCGTCCTCGTCGTCGAGGACGAGCCGAGCATCGCCGACGTCCTCACCATCGCGCTGCGCTACCACCGCTTCGAGGTGATGGCCGCGGGCTGCGTGCGCGAGGCGCTCGCCCTCGCCGAACGCACCCGCCCGGACGCGGCGCTGCTCGACGTCATGCTCCCGGACGGCGACGGCCGGGCCCTCGGCCGCGAACTGCGCCTGCGGCAGCCCGACCTGGCCGTCGTCTTCCTCACCGCCCGGGACGCGCCCGCCGAGATCGTCGGCGCGCTCGGTTTCGGCGACGACTACATCACCAAGCCGTTCAACATCGACGAGGTCGTCGCCCGGATCACCGCCGTCCTGCGCCGCACCCGGCCCGACGACGTCCTGCCCCAGCGCCCGCCCCTGCGCTACGGCGATCTGGAGCTGGACGAGACGACGTACCGCGTCCACCGCGCGGGCACCACCGTGGAACTCACCCCCACGGAGTACGCCCTGCTGCGCTTCCTCGTCCGCAACGGCGGGCGGATCGTCCCCAAGGAGCAACTCCTGCGTCACGTATGGCAGTACGAGCACCCCGCCGAGTCGACGGTGGTCGAGACCTACATCAGCTATCTGCGGCGCAAGCTCGAACCGCTGGGCCCGCCGGTCATCGAGACCCGCCGGGGCGTGGGATACGGACTCGCGTGAACCCGCACCCGAGGACGGGCTGCCGTCCGGCGCGCTTCCGGCACGGTGTCCACTCGCTGCGCGGCAAGCTGACGATCGCGAACGTGGGGCTGCTGGCCGTAGGCATCGTGGTGGCGACCGCCGTGAGCCTGATGGGCATGCGGCATTATCTGCTCGACCAGGTCGACGCCCAGCTCCTCAAGACCCGTGCGTCACTGGGCGGTTCACAGCTCACCATGCACCAGATCGACTCGCTGAGCGCGCTCGCGTTCGTCCACGACCGGATCGGTCCGGCGGCGGACGAGTCGCCGAAGCCCGATTCCCTCTTCGCGGCCGTCGACCGGCACGGCGAGGCGATCGAGGTCGCCGGCTTCCGGCCCGGGGACACCCAGCGCGCCTTCGCCTCGGTCGTCGACGACCCCGCCACCCTCGCCCGCGCCGGCGAACCGCGGGACGTCACCGTGCACGGCGCCGCCTACCGGGCCACCGCCATCCGGCTCGCCGACGGCACCTACGTCCTGTTCGCCGCCTCGACCGACGGACTGCACAAGGGCATCGCGAAGGCGCTCAGGCTCGATCTCGCCGTGGGCACCCTGCTGTTGGCGCTCCTCGCCTGTCTGACGATGTTCAGCGTGCGCCGGCGGATGCTGCCGCTGGAGGCCATGGTGGAGACCTCGTCCGCCATCGCCGAGGGCGATCTGACCCGGCGCGTCCCCTCCAGCCATCATCCGACCCAGGAGGTCGAACAGCTGCGGCTCGCGCTCAACTCCATGCTGCACCAGGTCGAGTCGGCCTATCGGACGCGCGAGGACAGCGCCGCCCAGCTGCGCCGGTTCGTCGGGGACGCCTCGCACGAACTGCGCACCCCGCTCGCGGCGATCCGCGGCTACCTCCAGCTGTACGACAAGGGGATGCTGACCGATCCCGCCGAGCGCAGACGGGCCTGGGACCGGATGAACGCGGAGGCCGACCGCATGGGCCGGCTGGTCGACGAGCTGCTCACCCTGGCCCGGCTCGACCAGCGGCCCGAACTCCGTTTCAGGAACGTCGATCTGAGCCGGCTCGTGCGGGACGCGGCCGCCGATCTGCGCGCCCAGCAGCCAGGACGCCCGGTGACCGTGGACGCCGAGGGCACCCTGCTCGTACGGGCCGACGAGTCGGGGCTGCGCCAGGTGCTGGGCAATCTCGTGGCCAACGTCCGCGTCCACACGCCCGACGACGTGCCGGTGCGGCTCGGTCTGGAGCGGGCGGACGGCGTCCTGAGGCTGTGCGTCGCCGACAAGGGTCCCGGGCTCGCGCGGCAGGACGCGGCGCGGGTCTTCGACCGTTTCTTCCGCGCGGGCGGCGGCGCGGGCAGCGGGCTCGGCATGGCGATCGTGGAGGGCGTGGTGCGGGCGCACGGGGGAGACGTCGCCGTACGGACGGCGCCCGGTGAGGGCCTCGCGGTGACGGTGACGCTGCCCGCGCGCTGAGGGCTCTCACCCGTACCGCCGTGACATGCGGAAACACACTTGAACAGAAGCTGACCCAAGCGGTTGAACACCGGCAGCCCGGACCCCGTACACCACGACGAGGGCGAATCGGTCATTCGGATCGGCCCGCCACGCCACCACCGCGTATCGCAGGGAAGGACCGCCGGGTTGTCGTTCAACACGAGCTCTCGACAGCTGCCGAAAACGGACGAGACGCCTCCGCTCGACGGGCCGGCACCGGAACCGCTCGCGGACGCGGGCACCGACGCGCCCGCGGAAGAGGACGCCGCCGCCTCGGGTGAGGGAGAGGCAGCGGCCGGGGCGACCCCCGAGATCACCACGACCGACGGGGCCGCCTCTTCCGCTCCCGGCACCCCGGAGGAGACCCCGGCGGAGACCCCCTCCGAACCCGAACCGGAGAATCCCGCCGAGTCGGACGACGGCGCGGCGGCCGCACGGGTCGAGCCGGGGGCGGCGGATGCCGCCGCGACCACGGCCGCCGAGGCCGGGGCCGGGACGGCGGATGCCGCCGGGACGGCCGACGAGACCGAGGCCGGCACCGCGGATGCCGCCGGGACGGCCGACGAGGCCGGGGCCGACGGCGGGACGGCCGACGAGGACGAGCCCGCGACGGCTGAGGCCGCCGGGAAGGCCGACGAGGACGAGACGGCGACCGGTGCCGACGCCGGTACCAGCACCAGCACCAGCACCAGCACCGAGACCCTGCCCGGGGCCGGGCCGGAGGCCGAAGCCGGTGTCGATCCGGCCGCCGGGGGCGGTACGGAGTCGGCGGGCGGTGTCACGGAAGCGGTCGCCGCCGCGGACCCGGCCGTCGGGGGCGGGGACGGTGGCGGGGAGGAGCCGCCGGGGGACGAGCCGCCCGGGCGCGGAGGGGGGAACGGGTGGCGGGACCGGTATCCGGTCGCCGCGCGCACCCTCGCCTGGACCACGACCCTCGTCGCCGCCGCGCTCGTCGTGTTCGCGCTGCTCATGCCGACCGAGGCGGACAAGTTCCAGGTGGCCAACTTCGTGCGCCTCCCGGTGGAGGCGGTCTTCGGCGCCGCGCTGCTGATCATCCTGCCCCGCAGGCCGCGGATCGTCGTGGCGGTGCTCACCGGGCTCGCCCTGGGCGCGCTGACCATCGTGAACGTCCTGGACATCGAGTTCAACGAATACCTGGGGCGAGGCTTCAACATCGTCCTCGACTGGTCGCTGTTCGGCGACGCGCAGTCCTACCTCCAGGACACCTTCGGCAACGGCGGCGCGCTCGGCATAGCGGCCCTGGCCGTGACCCTCGTGATCGCGATACTGGCCCTCATGACGCTGTCGGTCGTCCGGCTCGGCAACCTGGCGGCCCGGAACACCGCGACGGCGACGCGTACGACGCTGGTACTGGCCATCGCCTGGGTCACGTGCGCGGCACTGGGCGTCCAGTACGCGAAGGGCGTACCGATCGCCTCGGAACACACCGTGCAGGCCATCCAGTTCAAGACGGATCAGGTGCGGAACACCCTGCGGGACGAGGCCGAGTTCGCCAAGATCTCCAAGAAGGACGACTTCGCGAACACGCCGCCCAGCCAGATGCTCACCGATCTGCGCGGCAAGGACATGATCGTCACGTTCATCGAGAGCTACGGCCGCAGCGCGGTCGAGGACCCGCTCATGGCGCCGCGCGTCGACGCGACGCTGACCGCGGAGAACAAGAAGCTGACCCAGGCCGGTTTCGCGGCCAAGAGCGGCTGGCTCACCTCGGCGACGTACGGCGGCAGCAGCTGGCTCGGCCACTCGACGTTCCTGTCGGGCCTGTGGATCAACAACCAGCAGCGCTACCGCACCGTGACCGCGGGCGATCACCTGACCCTGGTCAGCGCCTTCAAGAAGACCGGCGACTACGACACCGTCGGCGTCATGCCCGGTATCCAGAAGGCCTGGCCCGAGCAGAAGTTCTACGGCATCGACAAGCTCTACGACGCCCACCACCTCGGCTACAAGGGCCCGAAGTTCAGCTGGTCGACCATGCCCGACCAGTACGCCCTGGCCGCGTACCAGCGCCTGGTGCACAGCAAGAAGCACGACAAGCCGCTGATGTCGACGATCATCCTGACCTCCAGCCACCAGCCCTGGGCGCCCATCCCCAAGACGGTCCCCCAGGACCAGGTCGGCGACGGCTCGGTCTACAACGCCATCGAGAAGGCCGGCAAGCGGCCCGCCGACATCATCACCAGCTCGCCCAAGTCGAAGGTGGAGTACGGCAAGGCGATCTCGTACTCGGTGACGAGCCTGATCGACTGGCTGGTGAAGTACGGCAACAAGAACACCGTGCTGATCTACCTCGGCGACCACCAGCCGATCGCCCGGGTCAGCGGCGACCACGCCAGCCGTGACGTGCCCGTCTCGATCGTCGCCAAGGACCCGAAGGTGCTCGACAGGATCGCCGACTGGGGCTGGACGGACGGCCTCCAGCCCGCGCACGACGCCCCGGTGTGGAAGATGAGCGCGTTCCGCGACCGCTTCCTGACGTCCTACGGATCCACTCCGCACCCCTAGAGCCCGGGTCCCCGGCTCCTCGTCCGCGGGCGGCGGTCACGGCTAAGGCCGTCGGCCGCCGCCCGCGGCCGTCACAGCCAGCTCAGCTGCCACAGGCGGAAGACGCCGGTCCCGTCGGACAGGTACTCGCCGCCGCCGATGTCCTCGGTGCTGATGACGTAGTCCTTGCGCTGCCACAGCGGGATCAGCGGGACGTCCTGGGCCACGTCCGCCTGGAGCTTGCGGAACGCGTCCGCCGTGCGGCTCCGGTCGGCGTCCTGCTGGGTCTCCTGGATCAGCCGGTCGACGTCCTTGTTGCTGTAGCCGTTCTTCATGCTGTTGCCCGTGCCCACGAGCGGCGCTCCGAAGGTGTCGGCGTCGGGGTAGTCGGCGACCCAGCCGACCGCCCAGGCGTCCAGCCCGCCCTCCGCGTACTTCTTCTGGAACTCGGTCCACTCGAAACCCTCGGTCGTCACCTTGAACAGCCCGCCCGTCTCCAGCTGCCGCTTGAGCTCGGCCGCCTCCTCGGCCGCGGCTCCGCGCCCCTCGGCGAAGCCGAAGGTGAAACGCACGGGCAGCTTGACCCCGGCCTCGGTGAGCAGGGCCCGCGCCTTCTTGGGGTCCGGCTGCGGATAGTCGTCGAAGAAGGAGGTCGCGTGCCCCGTGATCCCGGCCGGGATCAGCCCGTACAGCGCGTCGGTGGTCCCCCGGTACGTCCGGTCGACGAGCTCCTCCCGGTCGACGAGCGAGGCGAGGGCCTGGCGGACCCGCCGGTCGTGCAGCGGGGATCCGGCGCGCACGTCGAGGACGAGGTTGCGGGTCTCGGCGCTGTCGGCGGCCGTGACGCGCTGGGCGGGATCGCTCGGCGACAGGGCGGCGAGCACGGCGGGCGGCAGCTGCCGGGCCACCACGTCCAGCTCCTTCGCCTTCCAGGCCAGCTGGAGCGCCTGGGAGTTGGCGTAGTAGCGCAGTACGACGGGCCGCCCGAGGTCGCCGATGGCGCCCTTGTAGCGCGGGTTGGGGCCGAGGACGGCCTTGACGTCCCGCTCGTACGTCTTGAGGACGTAGGGCCCGGTGCCGTCGGCGCCGCCGTCGGTGCGCAGGCTGCGCCGGGGGTAGCGGGTGCTGTCGACGATCGAGCCCGCGCCGGTCGCCAGCTTGAACGGGAACGTCGCGTCCGGCGAGGAGAGGTGGAAGGTGGCGATCTGGCCGCTCGCGTCCACGCTGCCCAGGGTGGAGAGCAGGGAGGCGGGCCCGACCTCGTCGTTGATGCGTTTGATCCGGTCGAGGGAGAACTTCACGTCCTCCGCGGTCACCTTGCGTCCGCTCGCGAACGTCAGGTCGTCACGGAGGGTGCAGCGGTAGGTGCGCAGGCCCGCGTCGGTGAAGGCGCAGCTCCTGGCCGCGTCCGGGACGGGCTTGGCGCCGCCGGGCTCGAAGGTGAGCAGCGACTGGAAGACATTGCTGAACAGGGCCCAGGATCCGGCGTCGTAGGCGCCGGCCGGGTCGAGCGAGGTGACGGCGTCCGTCGTGCCCACCGTGATGGTGCGGTCGCTGTTCTGTTTCGCCGGCAGCAGTTGCCAGCCGGCCACACCCACGCCCGCCAGGACGAGCAGCGTCGCGAGAATCCATAAGCGAACCGATCGCATCGGTGCCCTCCCCAGGCGCCCCGCACGTCACTCCCCTAGTGACGCGGATCACCTAACCACAGGAGTTTCAGGCGGGGGAAGGGAATCGGGAAGAGTGCTCAGGTCAGATGAAAATGATCTTTTCTGTCCGTCGCACAGCGGATTCTCAGGCTTCGCGCGACGCCAGCTCGACGACCGTGATGTCCGAGGGCGCTCCGACCCGGGTCGGCGGTCCCCAGGCTCCCGCGCCCCGGGACACATAGAGCTGGGTGTCTCCGTAGCGCTCCAGGCCGGCGACCGTCGGATTGGCTGCGGCCGCGACGAAGTTGCCCGGCCACAGCTGTCCGCCGTGGGTGTGTCCGGACAGCTGGAGGTCGACGCCGTGGCGTACCGCCTCATGGATCTGCACCGGCTGATGGGCGAGGAGCACACAGGCCCGGGTCGTGTCGCGGTCGCCGAGTGCCTTGCCGAAGTCGGGTCCCTGGCCCTCGCTCTCGCCCTGGAGGTCGTTCACGCCGGCGAGGTCGAATCCGGCGAGCTCGGTCCGGGCGTTCTCCAGCGGGTGGATGCCCAGCTCCCGTACCTCCCGGACCCACTGCGCGGCTCCGGAGAAGTACTCGTGGTTGCCGGTGACGAAGTAGGAGCCGTGCCGGGCCCGCAGTCCGGCGAGCGGCGCGGCCGCGGGGCCCAGGTTCTTGACGCTGCCGTCGACCAGGTCGCCGACGACGGCGATCAGGTCGGGCTGCGTGGAGTTGATGGTGTCGACGACCTTCTGCGCGAAGCCGCGCCCGAGCACCGGCCCGAGGTGGATGTCGCTGACGACGGCGATCCGGAATCCGTGGGCGGACCGGGGCAGTTTGGCGAGCGGCACGGTGACCCGCTTCACCCGGGGCCCGCGCAGCACGCCGTACGTGCCCTGGCCGACGGTGCCCACGGCGACGGCGGCGGCCGTGCCGCCCACGACCCGCGAGACGAACAGCCGCCGCGACGGAGCGGGCCGGTCCCCGGGCCCGGCGGACACCGGCTCACCCGACGGGTCGGCGGGGTCCGCCGGTTCGGCGGTTTCCGTGCGCTCGGCCGGGTCGGCGGGTGCGGCCGGGTCAGCGGCTTGCGTGCGCTCGGCCGGGTCGGCGGGTGCGGCCGGGTCAGCGGCTTGCGTGCGCTCGGCCGGGTCGGCGGGCTCCGCGAGCTCGGCGGGGTCCGCCGCTGCGGCGAGCTCGGCGGGGTCCCGGTCGGTGGGGGATGCGGCTGCGTCCGTCCGGCGGCGTGTGGCGGCGCGGCGTTCCAGGAGCCGGGTCAGGACCGGCCGGACGAGTTCGCCGGCCAGCAGCGCCAGGACGAGGTAGAGGCCCAGGGCCATCCACAGGAACCCGGGCCAGGACAGCGTCCGCTGGAGCCAGAACGGGGCTCCCGCGCGCTCGCTCGCGACGGCGCCCACCATGAGCAGCGGCCCGGCGACGAACACGGCGGCGCCCAGCCGGCGTACCGGTCCGGGGCCGCTCGTGGTGTCGCGCACGAGCCGGCGATAGGCGTACAGGTGCAGCCCGGCGAGCACGGCCAGCGCGGCCAGCGCCGCGGCGGCGAACAAGATGACCATGACGCCGTACCCCCCGTTATGACGTCTGGCGCAAAGCGCGTACGCCGCGCAACCCGATGACCCCGACGACCGTCCCAAGGACAAACGACACGACGGCGAGCGTCAGATGCACCCAGAAGTACGCCGTCGGATCGCCCGCGTCGTCGAACGCGAGCCCACTGGCGTCTTCCCAGAGATTCTTAGCGAAAGTGACCCAAATGACCCAGCTCCACACCCCGAAGGCGAGCAGGAACCAGGACACGGGGCGGCTGAGCTTCATGGGTTCAGTATCGCCGTCACCCGCCCCGGTCCTGCGCCGGGGTGGAGGGGACGGGTCGGCCTCGCCGGACGGTGACGCGAATTCCGGCCACAACCCCTGTACTTTCTCGATCGTGCCCGCCTCGAAAAAGACCATGCGGCGATCCCTGCTGACCGCTTCCGCCGCTCTGCTGACCCTTTCCCTCACCGCGCCCGCGTTCGCCGCCACCACCGCCACCACGGACACGGCCGACGCGGCCGACGCGAGCCCGGCGGAGAGCCCCAGCGCCTCTCCGTCGGCCACGCCTCCCGCGCACATGTCGGGCCTCGGCGGCGAGCGGCTCGGCCGGCCCGGCAACCAGGTGAACCTCGGCGGCGGCGCCCCCGTCCTGCCCGCGGACGTCACCGCCCGTTCCTGGATCGTCGCCGACGCCGAGTCCGGGGACGTCCTGGCCGCGCACAACGCGCACTGGCGGCTGCCCCCGGCGAGCACGCTGAAGATGCTGTTCGCCGACACGGTGCTGCCCAGGTTCCCGAGGAGCACCTCGCACAAGGTGACCGCCTCCGACCTGGCGGGCATCGGCGCGGGCTCCAGCGTGGTGGGGATAAAGGAGAACCAGACCTACTCCGTCCACGACCTGTGGCTCGGGGTGTTCCTGCGGTCGGGCAACGACGCCGTGCACGTGCTGTCCGCGATGAACGGCGGCGTCGCCGAGACCGTCAAGGACATGCAGGCGCACGCCGAGGACCTCCAGGCCCTCGACACGCATGTGATCAGCCCGGATGGGTACGACGCCGGGGGCCAGGTGTCGTCGGCGTACGACCTGACGCTGTTCGCCCGTTCGGGGCTCCAGAAGAAGGACTTCCGGGAGTACTGCTCCACGGTGCGGGCCCGGTTCCCCGGCGTGACGGCCAAGAACGGGAAGGGCGGGGCGGGCCGCCCGACCTTCGAGATCCAGAACACCAACCGGCTGCTGGCCGGTGACAGCGACGTGACCCCGTACCAGGGCATCGCGGGCGTGAAGAACGGCAACACCACCAACGCGGGCGCCACCTTCACCGGGGTCGCCGAACGCGGCGGCAAGGTACTGCTCGTGACGGTCATGAACCCGGAGAAGAAGGAGCACAACGAGGTCTACAAGGAGGCCGCGCAGCTGCTCGACTGGGGGTTCCAGGCCGCGGGGAAGGTCCAGCCGGTGGGCGAGCTGGTCCCGCCCAAGGGCGTCGACACCACCGCCCAGCCGGGCGCCACCGCGTCGGCCGGAACGAGCCCCGGCACGGGCAACGGAGCGGGCACCGGCGGCGCGAACGCGTCCGCGAAGCCGGTGGCGGCCTCCACCGCCGGGGGCAGGGGCGGCGCGAGCGGCATCGGCGTCGCGCTGGGCCTGACCGGCGGCTTCCTCGTCCTGCTCGCGGCGGGCGTCTTCCTGGTCAACCGGCGCTGGCCGCTGCCGGACCTGATGCGCCGCCGCCGCTGACCGCACCGGGCTCCGGCGCCCGCGCGCACTCCGCGGACCCGGAGCCCTCGCGGCCCTACGCGCCCGCCGGTTCCCGCGGACCGGCGGGCGTCTCCGGAGCCGCCGGTTCCGGCGGACGGACCGCCTCCCGGTCCTGCCCCTCGCTCCGGGTCGCCGTCCAGGCGGCGGCGTACAGCAGCAGCTTCGAGGTGAAGTTGATCCACAGGAGCAGCGCGATCGGCACCCCGAAGGCGCCGTACATGCTCTTCGACGCCACCCCCCGCATATAGCCGCTGAGCAGCAGTTTGAGCAGCTCGAACCCGACGGCGCCGATCAGCGCGCCGACGATCAGCCGGCGGCGCGGCGGCTCCACACCGGGCAGCAGGGTGAGGACGTACAGCAGGACCAGGAAGTCGGCGAGCACGGCCACCGCGAAGGCGACGCCCTGGAGCAGGGTCGTCCCCCAGCCGTGCTCGTCGAGGCCCACGTGCCGCGCCGACCAGCCCATCGCCGTGGACGCGAGCGTGGAGACGGCGATCGTCAGGAGCACGGCGCCGCCGAGACCGACCAGGATCCCCCCGTCCTTGAGCTTGCGCAGCAAGGGGTTCTCCTCGCCGTCGGGCAGCTCCCAGACCGCGCGCAGACAGTCACGCATCTGGCCGACCCAGCCGATGCCGGTGATCAGCAGCAGGACGCCCGCGACGAGTCCGATCGTGCCCGCGTTCTGGACCAGCGCGTGGATGTCGAGCTGGTCGGAGATGCCCGGCACCTGCTCGGCCAGCTTGTCCTGGAGGTCCTTCTGCTGCTGGGGGCTCAGCGTGGCGGCGCCGATCGCCGCGGCCACGGTCAGCAGCGGGAACAGCGCGATGAAGCTGATGAAGGTCATCGCCGCGGCGAGCCGCGTCCATTTCACCCGGTCGAGCCGCTCGTACGACCGCCACGCGTGCGTCGCCATCAGGCGGACGACCAGAGGCCCCACGCCGGGAATCTTTTTCAGCCAGTCCATGATCCGACTCTGCCCTCGCCTCGGAAAACCAGTGAGCGGGTACCCCAGAATCGCAAGGCGGTGGCCAGTGCCATGCCGATTCCCGCTCCGGAGACCGTGTCCGCGCGCGGGGAGGTGAAACCGAGCCCGTAATGACTGACGGCGATGCACAGCAATTGCACGAGCGCGCCCGCGATGTTCACCCCGAAGAAGACCACGTACCGGCGCGGGCCGCGGGCCGCCGTGTGCCGGTAGGTGCCGAGCGCGTTCCCGGCGTACGCCACCGAGCAGCCGGCGAGGAACGACAGCGCCTTGGCGGTCAGCGGGTCGAGACCGACCGGGCCGCGGAGCCACACGAAGAGGCCGAGGTCGGCCGCGTAGGCGAGGGAGCCGACCGCGGCGAACCCGGCGACCTCGCGCAGGAACCGCCGTCGTCGCGTCCCGGGGCCGGCCACCGCGGACGCGACGGCCGGCCCCGGGGCGGGCCGGTTCCCGGTGACGCTCACCAATGCGCCACGGCCAGCCCGTACATCGCCAGCCACACCAGCCCGATGAGGGCGAGCGGGCGGTCGCGCAGGATCACGTCCTCCGGTTCGCCGGCCGCGCCCCGGTCGGCGAAGACCGCGTAGCGCAGGACGGCCAGGATGAAGGCGACCATGGACAGCTGGCGCCAGGGCAGCAGACCGGTGCTCGGGACCCCGCCCTCCTCCAGCGCCCACAGGCAGTAGCCGAGGACGGAGACCCCGGCGGCCAGCTGCCAGACGAAGCGCAGATAGCCGGTCGTGTACTCGGTGAGGAGCGCCCGTGTGGCACCCGCCTTGCCCGCCATCTGCACGGCCTCGGAGTAGCGCTTCGCCGAGACCATGAACAGCGCCCCGAAGCCGGTGGTGATCAGGAACCAGCGCGAGAGCGGGATGCCCAGGGCCAGGCCGCCGATCATGGCCCGCATCAGGAACCCGGTCGTGACGACGACGAGGTCCACGACGAGCACGTGCTTGAGGCTGACGCAGTACGCGAGCTGCATGCCGATGTACGCGGTCAGCAGCGCGCAGACGGCCCCCGAGCAGAACCAGGCGGCGGCCGCGGGCGCGAGGACCGCGAGGGTGCCGCCGACGGCGTAGGCGGCCGGTACGGGTACCTGGCCCGCGGCGACGGGGCGGTGGCGCTTGACGGGGTGGGCGCGGTCGGCGGCGGCGTCCCGGGCGTCGTTGATCAGGTACACGGCGGCGGCGCAGGCCGTGAACAGGACGAACACGAGGGCGAGCCGGCCGAACGCGTGCGGCGAGAACAGCCGGCCCGCCGCGGCCGGGGCCGCCACGACCAGCACGTTCTTGACCCACTGGCGGGGTCGCGCGGTCCTGACCAGGCCCCGCAGCAGCCCGGTCAGCGTCCTCGGCGGCGGGGCGAGGGCCGGGGCGCGCTCCAGCAGCGCCGTGCGCTCAGCCATGGCGGGCCCCGATCCAGCGGGCGCCCAGTGCGGCCGTCGCGGCGCCAAGGGCCGCGCCGGCGGCCACGTCCGTGGGGTAGTGGACGCCGACGACCAGGCGCGAGAGGCACATCGCGGCGGCGAGCGGCGGCACGGCGTACGCGCCGAGCATGCCGTAGGCGACGGCCGCCGCGGTGGCGGAGGCCGCGTGCGAGCTCGGGAAGGAGTGGTGTCCGGCGGTGCGTGCCCGGGGCGTCACATGGGTGGGCCGCGGGCGGCGCACGATCCGCTTCACGCCCATGCTGGCGAGGTGCGCGCCCGCGGTGAGCGCCGTGGCGCGCAGCCACGCGTCGCGCCGTCCGCGGTCCGCGGCCGCCCCGGCGAGCCCCGCGGCGAGCCACAGGGCGCCGTGCTCCCCGCTCCAGGACAGGGCACGCGCGACGGCCGCGACGCGCGGGTCCCCGCCGTACGCGTGGAACACGGACAGCAGCCGCCGATCCATCTCGTCACGGTCGTCAAGGTCGTCCATGTGATGCCACTCTTCTAGGGAGTGGTCAAAGAATTACGGCAATCTTGGACGACATCCCATTAATCACCCATTTCGGTGAGGAGCCGGGAGCGCTGGGTGGATTGCCCCGTTGTGTCCCTCCGGCGGCGCTACGGTCACGGTCATGCCTGCCGACTCCGTCTCCGTCACGGGTTGGGGCCGCACCGCCCCGACCACCGCCCGTCTGGTCCGCCCGCGCACCTACGGGGAGGCGGCGGCCGCCGTCCGGGAGTGCGGGGCTCGGGGAGGGATCGCCCGGGGGCTCGGACGGGCCTACGGCGACGCCGCGCAGAACGCCGGCGGGGCGGTGCTCGACATGACGGGCCTGGACCGGATCCACGCCATCGACGCGGGCGGCGGAACGGTCCTGTGCGACGCGGGGGTGTCCCTGCACCGGCTCATGGAGGTCCTGCTGCCGCTCGGCTGGTTCGTGCCGGTGACCCCGGGGACCCGCTATGTCACCGTGGGCGGCGCGATCGGCGCGGACATCCACGGCAAGAACCACCATGTGTCGGGCTCCTTCTCCCGCCACGTCCTGTCCTTCGAGCTGCTGACGGCGGACGGCGAGATCAGGACGGTCGGGCGCGGCACGCCCCTGTTCGACGCCACGGCGGGCGGCATGGGCCTGACCGGGGTGATCCTGACGGCCACCGTCCGCCTCCACCCGGTGGAGAGCGGCCTGATGTCCGTCGACACCGAACGCGCGGCGGACCTCGACGATCTGATGGCCCGCCTGACCGCCGGCGACCACCGCTACCGCTACTCGGTGGCCTGGATCGACCTCCTCGCGCGCGGGGCGGCGACGGGCCGCTCGGTGCTGACCCGCGGCGATCACGCTCCGCTGGACGCGCTGCCCCCGCGGGCCCGCCGGCACCCGCTGGCGTTCCGGCCGCCGCGGCTGCCCGCCGCCCCCTCCTTCGTGCCCGAGGGGCTCCTCGGGCGGACGACGGTGGGCCTGTTCAACGAGCTCTGGTACCGCAAGGCGCCGCGCGCGCGGACCGGTGAACTCCAGCCCATCCCGGCCTTCTTCCATCCCCTCGACGGGGTGCCGCACTGGAACCGCGTCTACGGGCGCGGCGGCTTCGTCCAGTACCAGTTCGTCGTCGGGCACGGTCAGGAGGAGGCCCTGCGGCGGATCGTGCGGCGCGTGGCCGGACGCCGCTGCCCCTCCTTCCTCGCCGTCCTCAAGCGCTTCGGGGAGGGCGATCCCGGCTGGCTGTCCTTCCCCGTGCCCGGCTGGACCCTCGCCCTGGACATCCCGGCGGGCCTGCCGGGCCTCGGCGCCTTCCTGGACGAGCTGGACGGCGAGGTGGCGGCCGCCGGCGGACGCGTGTACCTCGCCAAGGACGCGCGGCTGCGTCCCGAGCTGCTGGCCGCGATGTATCCGCGGCTCGGCGTGTTCCGCGCGCTGCGGCGGGAGCTGGACCCGCGGGGCGTGTTCACCTCCGACCTCTCCCGCCGGCTCGGCCTCTAGGGCGCGCCGCCGAAGCCCCCGACCGCCCGACCCCCGGCGCCCCGCGCCTCTCCCCGCCCGACCGGTTCCCCCGTCTCCAGGAGCTAGCTGTCATGAAGGACGCCTTCGGTCTCCCCCAGTCCCTGCTGGTCCTCGGCGGCACGTCCGAGATCGCGCTGGCCACCGCGCGCCGGCTGATCACCCGGCGCACCCGCACGGTGTGGCTCGCCGGACGGCCGGCGCCCGGCCTCCAGGAGGCGGCCGAGCGGCTGCGCGGGCTCGGCGCGAACGTCCGCACCCTCGCCTTCGACGCCCTCGATCCCGAGTCCCACGAGGCCGTGCTCGGCAAGGTCTTCGCCGAGGGCGACATCGACATGGTGCTGATGGCCTTCGGGGTGCTCGGCGACCAGGCCGTGGACGAGAAGGAGCCGGTCGCGGCGGTCCGGGTCGCCCAGACCAACTACACGGGCGCGGTGTCCTCGGGCCTGGTGTGCGCTCGGGCGCTCCAGGGCCAGGGGCACGGCTCCCTGGTGGTGCTGTCCTCGGTCGCGGGCGAGCGCGCCCGTCGCTCGAACTTCATCTACGGCTCAAGCAAGGCGGGCCTGGACGCCTTCGCGCAGGGTCTGGGCGACGCCCTGCACGGCACGGGCGCGCACGTGATGGTCGTACGCCCCGGGTTCGTCCGTACGCGGATGACGGCCCATCTGCCGGAGGTGCCGCTGTCGACGACCCCGGAGGCGGTGGCCGCGGCGATCGAGCTGGGGCTCAGGCGGCGCTCCGAGACGGTGTGGGTGCCGGGCGCGCTCCGGATGGTCATGTCGGCGCTGCGGCACACGCCCCGGGCGGTGTTCAGGCGGCTGCCGGTCTGACGTTGCGCGTACCGGCCGCGGCCGGACCGGTCAGAGGGCCGGAAGGGTGGTGTCCCGCTCGGGCGAGGAGGCCTGCGGGGGCACCACCGCGCTGCCGAAGGGGAACTCGCGGAGCTTGCGCCACACACCGTCGGCGCCCTGTTCGTAGAGGGCGAACTCGGTGCAGGGCCATCCGGCCTCGAAAGCG
The DNA here is from genome assembly GCF_042725875.1 of Streptomyces sp. NPDC127038. Classification (NCBI taxonomy): domain Bacteria; kingdom Bacillati; phylum Actinomycetota; class Actinomycetes; order Kitasatosporales; family Streptomycetaceae; genus Streptomyces; species Streptomyces sp. NPDC127038. Next base: position 42,411 of record NZ_JBHXDQ010000078.1, read on the forward strand.
GACAGCGCCTCGAAGGCGTGGTCCATGGCCTCTTCGCCGATGCCGTGCGCCACGGTGACGTGCGGGTGGTACGGGAACTGGAGCTCGCGGGCGACGGGGCCCGAGGCGTCCCGGACCTGCTGCTGGAGCCGGGTGCAGGCCTCGGCGCCCTCGGCGACGCGTACGTACACGACCGGGGACAGGGGGCGGAAGGTGCCCGTGCCGGACAGCCGCATCGGGAACGGGCGCCCGGCGGCGGCCACCTCGACGAGGTGCGCCTCGATCGCGGGCAGCGCCGACTTCTCGACCTCGGTCGGCGGCAGCAGGGTGACGTGCGTGGGAATGCAGCAGGCCGCGGGGTCGCCGAAGCCCGCGCGCCGCTCCTGGAGCAGGCTGCCGTGAGGCTCCGGGACCGCGATCGACACGCCGATCGTTACGGTCCCCACGTCGTCTCCTGTCGTCGTCGATGGTCAGGCTGTCCGGTGGTGCTGCGCGGCGGAGACGATTCCTCGGCTCCCGGGTTCCGACTGTACGGCGGTATGACCCGCAATCGGCCGTCGCGGGGGTGTCGCGCTCGTCTCGTACTGACTGCCGAAGGTGGTGTGGTAGGGAGCCGTGGGGCCCCCCCGGGGGCGGGGCCGGGCCGGGCCGCCGCGGGGCGGCCCCCCCCGACGGCTTGGGGGGGGGGGAAAACACCCCCGCGGGCG
>NZ_JBHXDQ010000079.1:0-40805 GCF_042725875.1 Streptomyces sp. NPDC127038
CCGCCGCCCCCGGTGGGGAGCGGCGCGGGCCTCGGTGGGTGGGCCGGAGGTCAGGCGCCCGGGGGGATCCGGGACGGGCGTCCGCGGCCCCGCGTCAGCGAGTAGCCCCAGATGCCGGCGAGGGCCGCGAGGACGCCGCCGATCGCCGTCCACACCCAGCGGTCGGACCACCAGCCGGAACCGTCGGGCCGGAGCGAGGACAGCACCGCCGTCTTCGAACCGGAACCGTCGCCGGAGGTGTCGTCGGACGCGGACTTCACGGCGATGCCCGGGACCAGCGGCTTGGCGAGCGAGCCGTCGACCGCGGCCGAACCGCCGATGTCCTTGGAGTCCACCTGGAGTTCGGCGCTCATCGGCAGACCCAGATCGGTCGCCCCGAGCGCGGTGGCGGTCAGCCGGACGTAATAGGTGCCCGGCAGAGGGTCGTTGGCCCACTGCTCCGACCAGGCGCGCACGGTGCGCAGGGTGCAGGACAGCTCCACGGTGGACGCGTCCGCGCCCGCTGTCCGCGTCTGCGCCCCGTACTGACAGGCCTGACGGCGCCGCAGCCCGTCGTAGACGTCGATCTGCCAGGTCTCGGTGCCGGAGCGCTTGGACGCCTCCGGCAGCTTCACCGTGGCCTTCACGGTGGGCCGTTGGCCCGCGTCCGCGGCGAACTGCCAGTACAGGTAGTCACCCGTGGACGCGCCCGCGGTGGCCTGCACGCCCTGCCCGACCTCGGTCGCCGTACGGAACGACGTACCGGCCTCGGTGGGCGCGGAGCCGTCGTCCGAGGGGCTCGCGGACGGCGAGGCGTCGGCGAACGCGGGAGCCGCGGCCGCACCCAGCAGCGCGGGCGCCGCCAGGGCCCCCGCGAGGAGGGCGGCGGTGCTCAGTACACGTCGGATACGCATCAGTTGGTCCTCCAGACCGAGAACCGCCAGCGAGAGATCCAGCCCCACAGCAGGCCCGCGAGGAAGCCGGTCAGCACCAGGGCGCCGAGCAGCCACCAGCCGCGGCCGAGACCGAAGGAGGCGACGTCGCTCGCCTGGTCGGGGCCGCCGACGACGTCGACCGTCAGCTCCAGCGGCAGACCGGGCGTGGTCTTCACGCCGGGCGCGGCCGAGAAGGAGTTGGAGACCTGGAGGCACACGACCTCGGCCGGCGCGCTGTCGTCGTCGCTCGCGGCCTTCGGGTAGCGCAGACCGGTCGAGACGACGTCCGTGCGGCCGTTGCCGGCCGACTCGCCGCGCACGATCTCCCGGCCGTGCAGGGTCACGGCACGCAGCAGCACCCCGTAGTCGGGATTGACCTGGCGGTCGGCCGCGATGCTGACCGAGGCGCGCAGCTCCTTGCCGGGCGCGAGCTCCACCCGGTACCAGCGGTGCTGGGAGAACTCCTCACGGTCGGTGTAGATGCCCGACTTGACGGCGGGCGCCCCGGTGCACGAGTCGGCGCCCTGCACGGCCACCGGCTTCACCACCGGATCGGCGGCGCGGACCACCAACTGGTTGACCCGGTCGCTGAGCTGCTCCTTGTGCTCCACCGAGGTGTACGTGCCACCCGTGGCCTCGGCGATGCAGCTCAGCTGCTTGCTGACCTTGACGTCGGGGACCAGACCGAGGGTGTCGATGGTCAGGTCGATGCCCTTGGCCGCGATCTCGCGGGCCACCTGGCACGGGTCGAGGGGCTGGCAGGTGTCCTCGCCGTCGCTGATCAGCACGATGCGACGGGTGCCCTCACCGCCCTGGAGGTCGTCCGCCGCCTTGAGCAGCGCGGGACCTATCGGGGTCCAGCCGGTCGGGTTGAGCGTGGCGACCGCGGTCTTGGCCTCGGTGCGGTCCAGCGTCCCCACCGGGTACAGCTGGGCCGTGTCCTTGCAGCCCGTCTTGCGGTCGTCGCCCGCGTAGTTGGCGCCGAGGGTACGGATACCCAGCTGCACCTCCTGCGGGGTCGCGTCGAGTACTTCGTTGAACGCCTGCTTCGCCGCGGACATCCGCGACTCGCCGTCGATGTCCCGGGCCCGCATCGAACCGCTGACGTCCAGCAGGAGTTCGACCTTGGGTGCGGTCGCCGTGGTTTCGTCGGCGACCGCCCCGGCCGGGAAGGCGATCCCGGCGGCCAGGGCGGCGAGCAGGGCGCAGACGCCCGCCGCCAGCCGTTGTCTTGTGATCATCGGCGGATCCTATTGATCAAAGGTGCCGCTCGTAAAAACGAGAGGTGTCCCGCGTCAGGACGAGCCGGGTCCGCCGAGGGGCCGGGGGAGCAGAGTCCACAGGTCACCGGGGGTGCCGGGCGAAAGACGCATCAGTGTCAGCGCCTTGGCGGGAATCGGCTCCCCGAGGAGCGCGGGGAGGTCCGCGGTGCGCGGGAGATCCGCCGCGACCCCCAGCAGCGCCCGGCGCAGGGCGTCCGCCGAGCCCGCCGTGGCGCCGAGCGCGCCGCCGACGAGGGAACCGAAGAGCTTGCGGCGCAGGGCGGTCTCGTCGTCGGTCACGTTCCGCCCCGACAACTCCGGTACGGGGATGCCGTGGAGGGCGAGGCGGGCCGGGCTCACCCGGATGTCGGCCAGGTCGCGGTAGACGAGCCGGACGGGCCGGTCCGCGCGGTCCAGGATCACGAGCAGGTTCTGTCCGTGCGCCTCCAGGGCCACCCCGAGCTCCAGCAGTCGCAGCCCCGCGGTGAGCGCGAGCCGGGTGAACCCGGCCAGCCAGGCGGGGTCTTCGGGCAACCGGGTCAGTGGCAGGGCGGCCACCGGGACACACCGCTCGCCCTCGCCCGCGTACTCGTCGGGCGACTCCCGCACCACCGCGGCGAGATCGGGGGTGCCGGCGGTGGCCGCGCCGAGGGTGCGGGTGATGTGCAGCGGCGCGTCCAGACGGGCCGCCATCGCCTCCATGAACGCCGAGACCGTGTCCGCGGCGCGCACCGAGTAGACCGAGATGTCCCGGACCGACGAGGTCAGCCTGGTGCTCAGCGCCGTCTTCACATGCGGCCCCTCCGGCACCGCCAGGGTGCGCAGCGACATCAACGGACGCCCCGCGAACCCCTCCTGGACCGGTGTGTCCAGCACGTGGGCCACCTGCCAGGGGTGCACGGGGAGCAGCACCCGCTCCCCGTCCCGCAGCCACTTCGGCCACTCGCCCGTGACGAGGGCGTCGTCCACCGCCACCAGGTCCAGCCGGACGGAGGTGCGGTGCTCGGGCCCGTACGCGAGCTGCTCGGCCACCGAGAACCCCGGCCGGGAACGGCAGTTGGGGTGGTACGGATGCCCGTCGACGATCCGCTGCTCCCACGCCCAGCTCGCCTCGGACGGTCCGGGAACCCCGTCCGCCGTCCGGTCCGCCCGCGACAGCGCCAAGGAGGCCACGCTGTCGGCGAGTTCGGCCGAGAACGGGTCGCCGTGCGGCACGCCGAGCGCGCGGACGAGCGCCTCCGGCCGGTCGAACACCCGCTCTCCGAGCAGCACTTCGGCGACCCGTCCGGAGGTGTCGTACGGGTCGGGGAGCGGTCCGCGCAGCCGGCGGCCGTCCGTCAGCCACAGCGACAGGCCCTCGCGGTCCGCGTCCCGCCGGGCGATCCACGGCAGCGGCTCGTACGCCAGCGCGCGCCACAGCCGGGTCAGCACGGCGGCCCGGGCACCGGGCAGGGCCTTCGCGTAGGCCGCCGACAGTCCGGGGCGTACGACGCTCAGCTCCTCGGCGAACGCGGCCTCGGTGTCGGGCGTGGAGGGACGGGGCACGGGCGGGCTCCTCGGGTACGGGGACTGCGTCGTCATCGTCCGCCGCGGCGGAGATACTGATCACCAGTGCACCGTATGGATCGAACTAACCGGGTGGATCGCGTGGACTTCAAGCCGACCGTGTTCCCCGAGCTCACCGCGGGCGACATGGACGAGGCCGCCGACGCGTACGCCGCCGCGCCGTTGCTCAATTGTCTCCTTCGCGAGCTGGCCGAACCCACGGAGCGGCCGGGAGTCCACCGGCTGCGCGTGAGCGGCCGGACACTGCGCGTGCGCGGGACCCGGCGGCCCTACGCCCCCGAGACGCACGACGGCGCGGCCTGGCACCGGCTCACCCATCCGGAGCTGGTCGCCCTCGCCGCGGACGAGCTGCGCCTGTTCACCGGCGTCGACAACCCGACGCTGCCCGCGGAGATGACCGACAGCCGGGACGTCGTCGCCGCCCTGCTGCGCGCCCGAGCCCGTACGACGCCCCCCGAGGACCCGTATCTGCGCTCGGAACAGTCCCTGATCATGGGGCACCCGTACCACCCGGCGCCCAAGGCCCGTGGCGGCGGCCCGGCCGCCGGGTGGCTGCCGTACGCCCCCGAGGCCCGCACCCGCTTCCCGCTGGAGCTGCTCGCCGTGCGCGAGGACGCCGTCGTCGAGGAGGGCGACACCGGCGCCCTCGACGCCCTGGGGCGGGCCCCCGCCGGCTACCGCCTGCTGCCCGCCCACCCGTGGCAGCTGGCCCTGACCGGTGCCGTCCCGGCGGTCCGGGACGCCTTCGCGGACGGTCGGCTCCTGCGCCTCGGACGGACCGCGCGCCCGCTGTGGCCGACCGCCGCCGTGCGCACGCTCCACGCGCCGGAGGACGACCTGTTCCTCAAGTTCAGCCTCGACGTCCGCATCACCAACGACATCCGCCGGCTGTGGCGGCACGACCTGCTGAAGGCACGGGCCACCGACGCGGCCACCGCCGCCGCCTTCGCGGCGCAGGACGGGCCCGCCGCCTGGCTCAGCGACCGCGGCTGGCGCACCGCCGCCTTCGCCTTCGAGGAGCTCGCCGTCCTGGTCCGCGACGGACTGCGCGGCCACCTCGTGCCGGGGGCCGTCCCGCTGCTCGCCGCCGCCCTCGTGGAGGGCTTCGACGGCAGCCCGCTCGACCGGCTCACCGACCCCGCCGACTGGTGGGCCGCCTACCTCCGCCAGGTCGTGCCCCCGGTGCTGGAGGCCTTCGCCCGCCACGGAGTCGTCGTCGAGGCCCATCTGCAGAACACGGTCGTGGCCGTCGACGCGGACGGCCTGCCCGTGCAGGCCCTCTTCCGGGACGCCGAGGGCGTGAAACTGCTCCCCGGGGTGAGCCGCGCGGCCGGCTGGGAACGGCTCGTCTACTGCCTGGTCGTCAACCACCTCTCCGAGCTGGCCGCCCTCCTCGCCGAACGGTTCCCGGGCACGGACCCCTGGCCCGCCGTACGCCGGGAGCTCCGGCGCTGCGCCACGGACCTGGACCTCCCCGAGACCGCCGCGCTGCTCTCCTCGCCCACCCTGCCCGGCAAGACCAATCTGCTGCTGCGCTGGACGGACGCGGACGGCGCCGACGCCCGTTACGTACCGCTGCCGAATCCCCTGGCGGGACCGTGACACCGGATCTCCCGGAGCCGCCGGGAGTATTCCCGGGGTCGCGGCGCGTTGGAACCTGTCGTGGAACGTAGGACGGAAGAACCGTGGGGTCCCCGAACATGCTGAGGACGGTCGAGGCGACGCGCTATGTCGCACCCTTGCACTCCGGCGGCTCCGTGCCCGGAGTCGTCGAGGCCGACGACCTCGGGACGTACGTCGTGAAGTTCACGGGGGCCGCGCAGGGACACAAGGCGCTGGTCGCCGAGATCATCGTCGGCGAGCTGGCCCGGGCCCTCGGGCTGCGCTTCCCCGAGCTGGTCCTCGTCCGCTTCGATCCGTCCGTCGGCGGGCACGAACCCCATCAGGAGGTCCAGGACCTGCTGCGGGCCAGTGCCGGGCTCAACCTCGGCATGGACTACCTCCCGGGCGCGAAGGACTTCACCCCCGAGGTCGCGCGGACGTTCCGGGTGGACCCGCTGGAGGCGGGCAAGGTCGTCTGGCTGGACGCCCTCACCGTCAACGTGGACCGTACGGTGCACAGCTCGAACCTCATGGTCTGGCCCACCCTCGGTGTCGCGCCGCCCCGGCTGTGGCTGATCGACCACGGAGCCGCCCTCGTCTTCCACCACCGCTGGGACGCCTCGGCGCCGGACAAGGCCTACGACTTCAGGAGCCACGCGCTCGGCGGCCACGGCCCGGACACCCGCGCGGCCGACGCCGAGCTCGCCCCCGAGGTCACCGAGGAGCTGCTGCGCTCGGTCCTGGCGAAGGTGCCCGACGCCTGGCTCGTGGACGAGCCGGGCTTCACGAGCCCGGACGGGGTCCGCGACGCGTACACCGGCTATCTCCTCGCCCGTGTCCGCGCCTCGGCCGCCTGGCTCCCCACGGACTTCCCGAGCCGTGAACAGCTCGCCGCCGAGGACGCCGACCGCGCGCGGCGCACCCGGCGGGGCCGCCCGGACTGGCTCAAGCACGTCCCGGACCTGCACGGCAGACCGGCCGCGGAACAGGACTGGACGGTGCACCTGGGGTGACGGACCGGCCCGTGGGGCCCGGTCCGTCACGGCGTGCCCGCGGTCAGCCGGTCAGCTGCTCGTAGGCCGGCAGCGTCAGGAAGTCCGCGTAGTCCTCGTCCAGCGCGACCTTCAGGAGCAGGTCGTGCGCCTGCTGCCAGCGGCCGGCCGAGAAGGCCTCCTCGCCGATCTCGGCGCGGATGTCCGCGAGCTCCCGTGCGGCGATCTCCCGGGCCAGCTCCGGGGTGGCCGCCACGGTCCCTCCGTCGTGCTCGAAGACGACACCCGCGTTGATCCACTGCCAGATCTGCGAACGGGAGATCTCGGCGGTCGCCGCGTCCTCCATCAGGTTGAAGATGGCGACCGCGCCCAGACCGCGCAGCCAGGCCTCGATGTACCGGATGCCGACCTGGACGGCGTTGACCAGACCGTCGTACGTGGGCCGCGCGTCCAGCGAGTCGACGGCGATGAGGTCGCCGGCCGCGACCGACACGTCCTCGCGCAGCCTGTCCTTCTGGTTCGGCCGGTCGCCGAGGACCGCGTCGAAGGAGGCCATCGCGATCGGGACGAGGTCGGGGTGGGCCACCCACGAGCCGTCGAAGCCGTCTCCCGCCTCACGGTCCTTGTCCGCCTTGACCTTCTCGAAGGCCACCTTGTTGACCTGCTCGTCGCGCCGGGAGGGGATGAACGCGGCCATGCCCCCGATCGCGTGGGCGCCCCGCTTGTGGCAGGTACGGACGAGGAGTTCGGTGTACGCCCGCATGAACGGGGCCGTCATCGTGACCGCGTTGCGGTCCGGGAGGACGAACTTGGTGCCGCCGTCGCGGAAGTTCTTGACGATGGAGAAGAGGTAGTCCCAGCGGCCCGCGTTCAACCCCGAGGCGTGGTCGCGGAGTTCGTAGAGGATCTCGTCCATCTCGTACGCGGCCGTGATCGTCTCGATCAGGACGGTCGCCCGGACCGAGCCCTGCGGGACCCCGACGTAGTCCTGGGCGAAGACGAACACGTCGTTCCACAGGCGGGCTTCGAGGTGGGACTCGGTCTTGGGCAGATAGAAGTACGGGCCCTTGCCGAGGTCGAGCAGCCGCCGGGCGTTGTGGAAGAAGTAGAGGCCGAAGTCCACGAGGGCGCCCGGCACGGGCGTGCCGTCGGCGGCCACGAGGTGACGCTCGTTCAGATGCCAGCCGCGGGGCCGCATCACGACGGTCGCCAGCTCCGAGTCCGGCCCGAGGGCGTACGACTTGCCGGAGACCGGGTCGGTGAAGTCGATGTTCCGGGTGTAGGCGTCGATCAGGTTGATCTGGCCCTGGATCACGTTCTCCCACGTGGGTGCCGAGGCGTCCTCGAAGTCCGCGAGCCACACCCGGGCGCCGGAGTTGAGCGCGTTGACGGTCATCTTGCGGTCGGTGGGCCCGGTGATCTCGACCCGCCGGTCGTCGAGCGCGGCCGGGGCGGGTGCCACCCTCCAGGAGTCGTCCGCGCGGATCGCGGCGGTCTCCGGGAGGAAGTCGAGGGTGGAGGTGCGGGCGATCTCGGCGCGCCGCTCCGCGCGGCGGGCGAGGAGCTCGTCGCGCCGGGGCGTGAACAGCCGGTGCAGCTCGGCCACGAAGGCGAGGGCCTCCCCGGTGAGGACCTCCTCCTGCCGGGGCAGGGGCTCGGCGTCGACGATGGCCAGCGGGGACGGCGCTGGTGCGGACATGAGCGGTCACTTCCTTCAGCGAGCTTCGTGCGGGCGGGCCGGCCACGGGCGGGCCGCGTACGGGTCCTGCGGGCGCGCCGTGCACCGGTCGAACGAGCGAACCACGGACGGCGTCACCACGCCCGGCACTCCGCGCCGTGGCGTGCCGGGCCGTGGCGCGAGCGGCCGGCGCCGGATGCCTTCGGCGTGCTCCCGCCCGGAGGGGCGCTTCTGATCAGTGGATACTAATTTCCTCATGGTGGAAGTTCAATGGTTTGTTGATGTCGAGATTCTCCAGGTCGACGGAAGCCGTCCGGCGCCGCGGCCCGCTCATTCCAGGTGGACCAGGTCGGCCTCCGTGTCGATGTCGTACGCCCGGGCCACGTCCCCGCACTCGACGAGGGTGACCAGGTCGTCGTGGGCCTTCAGATAGGCGCGCGCCCCCCGGTCGCCGACGGCCGTGGCCGCGATCCCGGCCCAGTGACCGGCCCCGAACAGCACCGGATGGCCGCGCTCACCGTCGTACGCCGCCGCGGCGAGCGTCAGCGGGGACGCGTACACGGCCAGCACCCGGGCCACCGCCTCCGGGCCGATCCCCGGCTGGTCGACCAGCGACACCAGCGCGGCCCCCGCCCCCGAGTCCGCCAGCGAGTCGAGACCGGCCCGCAGCGAGGAGCCCATGCCCTCCTCCCAGCGGGGGTTGTCCACCAGGACGCACCCGGCCAGCGACGCCCGCTCCCGTACGGCATCGGCCCGCGCGCCGAGGACGACATGGACCCGGGCGCAGCCGCCCGCGCGCAGGACCCCCACCGCGTGCTCGACGAGCGGGCGCCCCCGATGGGGCAGGAGTGCCTTGGGACGCCCCCCGAGGCGCCGTCCGCCCCCGGCCGCCAGCACCAGCCCCGCCACCTCGTCCTTGTTCCGCGTCATGTCCCCTGCATACCCGAACCGACCGGAGCACGCCCCGGAACCGCGGCCGTCACCGCGGTGTCCCCGGGCTGAATTTCGGTCCGAGCGGTGGCGCCCGGCGCACCGGGTGGCGTTTACTGACCCGCGTCCCCCGGCGCCCGACCACCGCCACGGGGACCGGGAGCCGACATGAGCGGGACCGACGCACAGCGGCGCGCGAGGGGGGAGAGCCGTGTTGCGGAGCTTGGGGCAGAGACCGGTGACGGGCAGCGACGAGGATCCGAGGGTGGCGGAGTTGCGTACCGCCGTCGCCCGGCTGCGCCGTGAACTCGCCGTCCATCCCGTGGAGTTCCCCGACCGGGGGATCGCCGAGGACGAGCTCGCGTCCCTCGCCGCGATGGCCGCCGGAGGACTGCCGGAGATTCCCCGGCTGCGCCGCTCGCTCCTGCTGGTCGCGGGCGCGATCGGCTCGGTGAGCGCTCTCGCGACCCGCCTCGCGGACGTCCGCAGCGCGGTCGAGCTCTTCGGAGAGCCCCCGCACCGGCCCAGGCTCTAGCGGCCCCTGCGGATGACGCCTCGCTCGGTGGCCGCCGCGACCGCCGAGGTACGGGAGTCCACGCCCAGCTTCGCGTAGATGTGCACCAGATGGGACTTCACGGTCGCCTGGCTCAGGAACAGCTTCTTGCTGATCTGCTGGTTGGAGAGCCCGTCCTTGACCAGTTCGAGGACCTCCAGTTCGCGACGGCTGAGGGCGGCGGCGGGGGCGCGCATGCGGTCCATGAGCCGGTCGGCGACCTTCGGGGCGAGCGCCGAGTGACCGGAGGCCGCCGTGCGCACGGCGGCGGACAGTTCCTCCGGCGGGGCGTCCTTGAGGAGGTAGCCGCTGGCGCCCGCCTCGACCGCGGCGAGGATGTCCGCGTCGGTGTCGTACGTGGTCAGGACGAGGACCCGGGGCGCCCCGCGGTGAGTCGTGATGGCGGCCGTGGCCTGCGCCCCGTGCATCCCGGCGCCGAACTGGAGGTCCATGAGGACGACGTCGACGTCTCCTGCGCCGGCCCGCTCCACCGCGGCCTCCGCAGTCGCGGCCTCCGCGACGATCTCGAAGTCCGGCTCCGCGGACAGCACCGCGCGCAGTCCGGCGCGGACGACGGGGTGGTCGTCCGCGAGCAGCAGCCTGATGCTCACGCCCGGCTCCCCGCGGCACGGGCGGATCCGGCGCGCGATCCGGGCTGGTGCTCGGTGCCGGTGCCGGTGCCGGTGCCTGGCCCGGACCGGTGCTCGGTGCCTGTCCCGGGCCTGCGCTCGATGCCGGTCCCGGCCCGTGACCCGGACCCTGGCTCGTGCCCGCTGCCGGACCTGGGCGTGGTGCTGTCGGTGGGGGTCGTGGTCGTGGTCATGTTGGGGGCCGGGGCCGGGGCCGGGGCCGGGGCAGGTGTCGGGTCGGGGGCCGTGGCGGGCGTCTTCCCCCGGGCCGACGTCCCGGGTGCCGCCGTGGAAGCGGTCCCAGGCGCAGCCCCGGGCGGCTCCTCCGTGGTGGGCAGCGGCAGCGTCACCGCCACCGCCGTGCCCTGCCCGGGCGCCGACTCGACGGTGAACGTCCCGCCCAGCGACCGCGCGCGCGAGCGCATCGCCGGAAGCCCGAAGCCGCCGTCCGCGCCGTCCCGCTCCACGCCGTCCCCGCCCGGGCGTACGTCCCCGGGGGTGAACCCGGCGCCGTCGTCCACCACGTCCAGCGTGACCGAGGAGTCCATGAAGCTGAGCGTGATCTCCACGCGTTCGGCGTGTGCGTGCCGCAGGGTGTTGCCGAGGGCCGACTGCGCGATCCGCAGCAGGGCCACCTCGTACGGCGTCGGAAGCTCGGCCGGGGTGCCGCTCACCGAGAAGCGGACCTTCGGCGTGTCCACGGCGGCCGACCGGCACAGCCGCTCCAGCGCGCCGGCCAGCGAGCCGTGTTCCAGGTCGGGCGGGGTCAGCGCGCGGACGAAACGGCGGGCCTCCGCGAGGTTGTCCTGCGCGGTCGCCCGGGCCTGCTCCACGTACGGGGCTGCCGCGGAGTCCGAGGGCAGCAGACGCTGGGCGGCCCGCATCAGCAACTGGATGCTGGACAGGCCCTGGGCCAGGGTGTCGTGGATCTCGCGGGCGAGCCGCTCCCGTTCGGCGAGCGTCCCCGCGGCGCGCTCGGCCTCGGCCAGCTCGGCGCGGGTGGCGATCAGCTCCTCGATCAGCTCGCGGCGCCGCTCGCTCTCCCGGTACAGCGCCTCGTACCCGAGGACCGTGGCGACCGCGACCCCCGCGCCCAGCAGCGGACCGATGAACGCGCCGGGACTGAGCGGCGCCCCGTGTGCCACGCAGCTCGCGACGGCGGCCCCGGCGGTCAGGGCGACCGCGGGCAGGCTCCAGCGCACCGGCAGCAGGTGCAGTTGCAGGAAGTAGAGCGGGAACGCCACCCACAGCCCGTCCGGCGAGAGCGCGACCAGCACCAGCCAGCTCGCGCTGAGGGCGGCCACCCACAGCGCGGCCGTACGCCGGGAGCGGTGCACCGCGGGGGAGACCGCGCCCGCCACGAGCACGACGCCCGTCACCAGGACCGACAGGACGACCCCGGCCGGGTGCCCGGTGTCACCGGAGCGGACGGCGGCCAGCAGCAGGAGGCCCGCGAGCAGGACGTACAGACAGAGCCGCAGGACGGCGACGACGGGGGAGTGGCGGCGGACATTCATGGTCGTTCCAGGGTAGGCGGGACGCGGCCGACGCCCGTCAACCGAAAGGTTGAAAGGCGACCGCTCCCTTCGACGGCGGCGGACCGCTCCTTCGGCCCGGGGGAACCGTGCGGCGGGGCGATGCCCGGGACGGGGCCCGGGCGGCAGGGTCGAGGCATGTTCGTCGCATGGAGAGACCTCCGGTTCGCCAAGGGACGGTTCGCCCTGATGGGATCCGTTGTCGTACTGATCACCCTGCTCGTGGGGCTGCTGTCCGGGCTGACCGCCGGGCTCGCCGAGGAGAACACCTCGGCGGTGACCGGGCTGCCCGCCGACCATCTGGCCTTCGCCGCCCCGGCCGCCGGGCAGCCCGTGTCCTTCACCGGCGCGCGGGTGCCCGACCGTGCCCTGGAGACCTGGGCCGGCACCCCCGGCGTCGACTCGGCCGAGCCGATCGGCGTCCGCACCCTGAACGCGGCCGCCGGGAACCGTACGGCCGCGGTGTCCTCGTTCGGCGTGCGGCCGGGCTCGGGCCTCGCCCCGCCCGGGGTCGCACCCGGCCGGGCCGTGCTGTCCGAGAAGGCCGCCGCCGCGCTCGGAGTGACCGCCGGGGACCGGATACGGCTCGGCGGCACCGAGCAGACCGTCGCGGCCGTCACCGGCCGTGCCTCGTACAGCCACACCCCGGTCGTCTGGACCGACCTCTCCGGTACGGCGACCGCCATCGCCCTGCGCACCCACGGCGCCGACCTGCGGGAGGCCGACCGCGCCGCCGGCACGAAGACCTTCACCCGGGGCGACGCCCTCACCGCCATCGGCTCCTACCAGGCCGAGAACGGCTCCCTCCAGCTCATGCGCGGATTCCTCTTCGTCATCTCGGCGCTCGTCACCGGGGCGTTCTTCACCGTCTGGACGATCCAGCGGTCGCCCGACATCGCGGTCCTGAAGGCGCTGGGCGCCTCCACCCCGTATCTGCTGCGCGACGCGCTCGGCCAGGCGGTGGTCATGCTCGCCGCCGGGACGCTGCTCGGCACCGGGCTCGCCGCCGCCGCGGGCGCGCTCGTCCGGGGCGGCGGCGACGTGCCGTTCGCCCTGGACGCCTCGACCGTGCTCGGACCGGCCGCCGTCACCATCGCGCTCGGCGCGCTGGGCGCGGGCCTGTCCGTCCGCCGGATCACCGCCGTCGACCCCCTGACCGCGCTGGCGAGCGCCCGATGAGAACGGAAGAACCTCCGATGAGCCTGGCCCTCGACGACGTCACCCTCACCTACCCCGACGGCGACGGCCGGCTGACCGCCCTGGACGGTGTCGGCCTCCTGGTACCGGCCGGAACGACGACAGCCGTCGTCGGGCCCTCCGGCTCCGGCAAGTCCAGCCTCCTCGCGGTCGCCGCGACCCTGGTCGCCCCGGACCGCGGGCGCGTTCTGGTCGGCGGTACGGAGACGGGGGCGCTGACCCGCGCCGAGCGGGCCGTGCTGCGGCGGCGCGAGATCGGCATCGTGTTCCAGCAGCCGAACCTGCTGCCCTCGCTGACCGCCCTTGAGCAGCTCCAGGTGATGGGGCACCTGGACGGGCGGCGCCAGGTCGCCCGGCGCGCACAGGAGTTGCTGGACGCGGTCGGGCTCGGCGGCCTCGCGCACCGGCGCCCCCATCAGCTGTCCGGTGGTCAGCGGCAGCGGGTGAACATCGCCCGGGCCCTCGTCAACGAGCCGTCCGTGCTCCTGGTCGACGAGCCGACCAGCGCCCTCGATCACGAACGCGGCACCGCGGTGCTCGATCTGCTGCTCCGGCTCACGCGCGAACGCGGTACGGCGACGGTCCTCGTGACGCACGACCGCGCCCACCTCGGCGAGGTGGACGCGGTACGGGAGATGAGGGACGGGCGCCTGGAGGAACCCGTCGCCGCGCCCGTCGCGGGGCGCGGGGCGGAATGAGACTCAGCCGGCGCCCGGGCCCGAACTGGCCAGGGCCTCCGACAGTTCGGCGGCCACCTGCTGGAGGACCGGCACGATCCTGTCGGTGGCGTCCTCGGTGACGCGGCCGGCCGGGCCGGAAATCGAGATCGCGGCGGCGGTCGGGGAGTCGGGCACGGAGACGGCCAGACAGCGGACGCCGATCTCCTGCTCGTTGTCGTCGACCGCGTAGCCGCTCCGGCGGACCTCGGCGAGCGCGGCGAGGAAGCCGTCCGGTGTGGTGATCGTCTTGTCCGTCGCGGCGGGCATGCCCGTACGGGAGAGCAGCGCGCGCACCTCGTCGTCCGGGGTGTTGGCCAGAAGGGCCTTGCCGACACCCGTGGAGTGCGGCAGCACCCGGCGGCCCACCTCGGTGAACATGCGCATCGAGTGCTTGGACGGCACCTGGGCCACGTAGACGATCTCGTCCCCGTCGAGCAGCGCCATGTTCGCGGTCTCGCCGGTCTCCTCCACCAGACGCGCCAGATAGGGGCGGGCCCAGGTGCCGAGCAGCCGGGAGGCGGACTCGCCGAGCCGGATCAGGCGGGGGCCGAGCGCGTACCGGCGGTTGGCCTGCTGCCGTACGTAACCGCAGGCCACGAGGGTGCGCATCAGCCGGTGGATGGTGGGCAGCGGCAGACCGCTGCTCGCGGAGAGCTCGCTCAGCCCGACCTCGCCCCCGGCGTCCGCCATGCGCTCCAGCAGATCGAAGGCGCGCTCGAGGGACTGGACGCCACCACTGGCGGCGGAGGATCGGGCGTCGGTGGTGCTGGCGCTGGACGGCGGCACGGCGGCGGTCCTTTCGGGGCGCGGGATCGAGCGGGGTGACCCGAAGACTCTCGAAGGGGGCGGCGGCGGGGCGGGCAGAAGCGCAGCCTACCCGGCACCGGATCGGCCGCCGGGTAGGGTACAAGCCCACTCTGCTCTACGGAAGTGGAGTTCCGCAATACGGAATCCCTCTGTCCGGGTGCGCCCGGTGGCCCGTCGGGTCCGGGCCGGGCGAGGGTGGTGGAGGGGCCTCTTGACGGCGGGGATCCCGAAGTGAAGACTCCTTCAACAGAACGTTGAATTCCGTGACGCGGAAGCAACCCGGCGGCAACGGAGTCGACACAGGCGGAGAGAGGGGTCCGGGTGTCCGAAGCCGAACTGGTGCTGCGCTCGACGCGTGTCATCACCCCCGAGGGGACACGCGCCGCGTCGGTCGCGGTCGCCGCGGGGAAGATCACGGCCGTGCTGCCGTACGACGCCGGGGTGCCGGCCGGAGCACGGTCGCAGGACCTCGGTGACGACGTCCTGCTGCCCGGCCTGGTCGACACCCACGTGCATGTGAACGACCCCGGCCGCACCGAGTGGGAGGGGTTCTGGACCGCGACCCGCGCCGCGGCCGCCGGCGGCATCACCACGCTGATCGACATGCCGCTCAACTCCCTCCCGCCGACGACGACGGTCGACGGTCTCCGTACGAAGCGGGACGTCGCCCGCTCCAAGGCGCACGTCGACGTCGGCTTCTGGGGCGGAGCGCTGCCCGGCAACGTCAAGGATCTCCAACCTCTGCACGACGCGGGGGTGTTCGGCTTCAAGGCGTTCCTCTCCCCCTCAGGGGTCGAGGAGTTCCCCGAACTGGACCAGGAGCAGCTCGCCCGTTCCCTCGCCGAGATCGCCGGTTTCGGCGGCCTGCTGATCGTGCACGCCGAGGATCCGCACCACCTGGCCGCCGCCCCGCAGAAGGGCGGCCCCCGCTACGCCGACTTCCTCGCCTCGCGCCCCCGTGACGCCGAGGACACCGCCATCGAGGGCCTGATCGCGCTGGCCGGGCGCCTCGGCGCGCGGGTGCACGTCCTGCACCTGTCGTCGAGCGACGCGCTCCCGCTGATCGCGGCGGCCAGGGCGGACGGTGTCCGGCTCACGGTGGAGACCTGCCCGCACTACCTCACCCTGACCGCCGAGCAAGTCCCGGACGGCGCCAGCGAGTTCAAGTGCTGCCCGCCCATCCGTGAGGCCGCCAACCAGGACCTGCTGTGGCGGGCGCTGGCCGACGGGACGATCGACTGCGTGGTCACCGACCACTCGCCGTCCACCGCCGACCTCAAGACGGACGACTTCGCCACCGCGTGGGGCGGCATCTCCGGCCTCCAGCTGAGCCTGTCCGCCGTCTGGACCGAGGCCCGCAGGCGCGGCCACGGCCTGGAGGACGTGGTCCGCTGGATGTCCTCCCGTACGGCGGAACTGGTCGGCCTCGGCGGCCGCAAGGGCGCCATCGCGGCGGGCCACGACGCCGACTTCGCGGTGTTCGCCCCCGACGAGTCCTTCACCGTCGACCCCGCCGCGCTCCAGCACCGCAACCGGGTGACGGCGTACGCGGGCAGGACCCTCGACGGGGTCGTGCGGTCGACCTGGCTGCGCGGTGAACGGGTCTTCGCGGACGGCGAGTTCACCGGTCCCCAGGGTCATCTGCTGACCCGTACGCCCTAGTTCCCCCCCCCGCCCCCCCACCGGCCGGACTCCAGAAAGGAACCCCTGATCACCGTGACGGCGACCCAGAGCTTCACCGGAGACGCGAAACCCTACGGAGGCGGTGACCCGTACGCGGACTACCGCACCGCCGACTTCCCGTTCACCCGGTACGCCGATCTGGCCGACCGGCGGCTCGGCGCGGGTGTCGTCGCCGCCAACGACGAGTTCTTCGCCCAGCGCGAGAACCTCCTGCTGCCCGGGGCGGCGGAGTTCGACCCCGAGCACTTCGGCCACAAGGGCAAGATCATGGACGGCTGGGAGACCCGGCGGCGCCGCGGTGCCTCGGCCGAGCACCCGTGGCCGACCGCCGAGGACCACGACTGGGCCCTCGTACGACTCGGCGCCCCCGGTGTCGTCCGCGGGATCGTCGTCGACACGGCGCACTTCCGCGGCAACTACCCGCAGGCGGTGTCGGTCGAGGGGGTCTCGGTCCCCGGTTCGCCCTCGCCCGAGGAACTCCTCGCGGACGAGGTGAAGTGGACGACCCTGGTCCCGCGCACGCCGGTCGGCGGTCACGCGGCCAACGGGTTCGCCGTCTCCGTGGAGCAGCGGTTCACCCACCTGCGCGTCAACCAGCACCCCGACGGGGGCATCGCGCGGCTGCGGGTGTACGGGGAGGTCGTGCCGGACCCACGCTGGCTGTCCGCCCTCGGCACCTTCGACGTGGTCGCCCTGGAGAACGGCGGCCGGGTCGAGGACGCCTCCGACCTCTTCTACTCACCCGCCACCAACACCATCCAGCCGGGGCGTTCGCGCAAGATGGACGACGGCTGGGAGACGCGCCGGCGCCGCGACGAGGGCCACGACTGGATCCGCTACCGGCTCGTCGCCCCGTCCGAGATCCGGGCCGTCGAGATCGACACCGCGTATCTGAAGGGCAACAGCGCAGGGTGGGCCTCGGTGTCGGTGCGCGGCGGCGGCGAAGGGGAGGCGGGGGAGTGGACGGAGATCCTGCCCCGCACCCGCCTCCAGCCCGACACCAACCACCGCTTCACCCTCACGGCACCCGCCGTCGCCACGCACGCGCGCGTCGACATCTTCCCGGACGGCGGAATCTCCCGCCTGCGCCTCTTCGGCTCCCTCACGGAGGAAGGGGAATCGGCCCTGCGGACCCGGCACCGGGAACTGGGCGGCTGAGCGGTCGGGTTGGGGGCGGTCGGTCCGGGACGGGACACGGCCTGACGCGAGGGTGTTCGCGCGCACACGGCGCGAACACCCTTTGCCCGCCCGCCCCTTGCCCGGCCCTCTGCCGCTCTTGGCGGCCCGACGCGGGCCTGCCCGCGACGCATGGGCTGCTACTGCTGCCGGACCGTCCCGCCGGTGGCGCCCGCGACGCCCCCGACGCCCGCGACGCCCGGGCAGGCCGGTCAGGCCGACACCCGCTCCTGCTCCCGCTCCCGCTCCTGCTCCTGCTCCCGCTCCCGCAGACGCGCCGTTACGCCGCGTGCCCTCCGTCCACCGAGAACTCCGCTCCCGTGACGTACGCCGCCTCGCTCCCCGCCAGGTACGCGACCATCGACGCGACCTCCTCGGCGGTGCCGAAACGGCCCGCCGCGGTCATCGCGCTCTGGCCCGGGGCGTACGGGCCGTCGGCCGGGTTCATGTCCGTGTCGACGGGGCCGGGGTGGACGAGGTTGGCGGTGATCCGGCGATCGCCCAGTTCGCGCGCCAGCGCCTTGGTCAGGCCGATCAGCGCGGACTTGCTCATGGCGTAGAGGGTTCCGCCGGGTCCGGGCACCCGCTGGGTCATGCAGCTCCCGATGGTGATGATCCGCCCGCCGTCCCCGAGGTGCCGCGCGGCGGACCGGGAGGCCAGGAACACGCCCCGGACGTTCACGTCGAGCACCCGGTCCACGTCCTCCAGGGACAGGGACTCCAGCGGCCCGAGGACACCGACCCCCGCGTTGTTGACGAGCACGTCGAGGCGCCCGAGCTCCGCGACCACCCGGTCGGCCACCGCACCGGCCTCGGCCGCGTCGCCGGAGTCCGCGCACAGGGCGAGCCCCCTGCGCCCGAGTGCCTCGACATCCCGTACGACCTCTTCCGCGGCCTCCTTGCCGCTCACATAGGTGACGGCCACGTCCGCGCCCTCGCGGGCCAGCCGCAACGCCGTCGCGGCCCCGATACCCCGGCCACCGCCGGTCACGAGGGCCACCTTGCCGTTCATGTTCCCCTGAGAAGTCATGCCCCCATCCCAGCGCCCCCGCCACCGCACCGCTGGCGGCGAACGGACATCGAGTTCGGTGGACGGGAAACCCTGACGTGGCTGGTGGTTCTTTGCGGGAAGCTTCGAAACCGCGATACGACAATGACCTCCTGGCATATGATCCCAATCGCCATACGTACTTGGGGAGTTACGTGAGCGGGTGGATGAACGGCAACAGCGTGGGCGATTTGATCGCGGGGCGTTACAGGCTTCAGAAACGTCTTGGGGCTGGTGGTCAAGGTGAGGTTTGGGAGGCTGATGACACCTCCCTTGAACGAAAAGTTGCGCTTAAGTCAATTTTTGACATCGAATCATCGGACGATGACGTCAGGAATCGATGGGCGCAACGAGTGAAGCGCGAGGGAAAGGCGCTCGCCAAGATCACACATGAAAATGTGGTGACGGTTCATGACGTCTTTGAGGATTCTGGAAAATTCTGGATCGTCATGGAGTTGGCGAGTCATGACTCTCTGGCCGAAAGGCTGAAGGGGGATGGTCCGTTCTCCGTCCCGAAGGCGGCGAGAGTCGGACTCGATATCGCGCGAGGCCTTAATGCCGCACATGCCGCCGGAGTCATCCATCGCGATGTGAAGCCGCGCAACATTGTTTTCAGGAACAACGGCTGTGCGATGCTAACGGACTTCGGTATCGCCACGTTCGAGGACGCTACACGGATCACCCAGCCGGGACAGGCTCCGGGGACTCTGCCCTACATGGCTCCGGAGCGGCTCAAGCCGTCCCGGAAGGGGGGTGAAGCAGCAGCGGAGAAGTCTGACCTGTGGGCGCTCGGGGTCACCCTTCATGAAATGGTGGAGGGGGAACGCCCGTTCAAGGGAGAAAATGCCCGAGAGGTACTCGACGCGGTGCACAGGTCACCGGACCGAGTCCTGAAGTATGCCAACGGTCAGCTTGCCGACGTGATCGATGTTCTTCTTCGGGAGAATCCGGACAAACGCCCGGACGGCCGCTGGGTGGAGAGGGAGCTGCAGGAGATCGTCGACTCCTCCAGGGCGGCTCGCCGGGTACGGCCTTCGGTGGCCAAGCTCTGGGTGGCCGCATTCGCGCTTCTTCTGTGCTGTCTCGTTGCGCTTGCGTTCGCGCTGCACCCGCCGGGAATTTTCGGTACGGCGGAGGCCAAGGAGCCCGCTGCGTCCCCGGAGGTATCAGGAAACGGGAAAGCTACTTACGCGGCTCGGCATCCCGGGCCGCTGCGGATCGGTGTCAAGGAGGATCAGCCCGGGTTGAGCGAGCGGACGGGCAAAGGAGACTACAAAGGTTTCGAAGACGACATTGCCGAGGCGATGGCCAGGAGTTTGGGCTACAACCCCGATGACCCCAAGCAGGTTCAATTCGTCCCCGTGACGACCGACAACCGGACTGCTCGCCTGGCAGGCGGTGACGTGGACATCGTCCTGGCGACATGGAGCATCCGGAAGGAAAAAATCCCGGGAATCTCCTTCGTCGGACCGTACTACCGTTCGCTTCGCGGCCTGTTGGTGCGGAAAGATCGGCACTTCAAGGACATCAGCGACCTGGAGAACGACCGCAGTGCCGAAGTCTGCACCGCCAGGACTTCGACCTACGTTCCCTGGGTCAAAGAGAAGGAGATGACGCTGGCGAAGAATCTTCCCGCCACATACGAAAAGTGTGTCGACTATCTCCTGAGTCCGAAGACGAAAATTTACGCGGTGGCGACCGATGACGTCATCATCGCGGGACTCGCCGCCAAGCATCCGGAGACACAGAGGCTGGCCGCCATGGACGGATCGGAATCCTATGGCGTCGCCATTCCCTCGGGCAACAAGGATCTTCAGACCGCGGCCTGCAGTGCACTGAAGGATGTCATGGGTGGCGGATCAAGGAACTCGCCGTGGGAAAAAGCCTTTAAGGACAACCTTGCCCCGCTCCTGCATTCCGATGCCCCGAACGAGCCGCCGTTGACGAAGTGCCCGGGACCGCACGGCTCGTGAGGCTGGTGTGCTCGCTCGGGCGGGCCTAGTCGCCCGTCGTGAGGCGGGTGCGGAACGTCGTGCCGGTCGGGGTGTCGAGGACGGTGATCGTGCCGCCGTGGAGGGCGGCGATGTCCTGGGCTATCGGCAGGCCCAGGCCGGTGCCGCCGTCGTCGCGGCTGCGGGCGTCGTCGAGGCGGGCGAACCGTTCGAAGATCTTCTCCTGGTCGGCGGGGGAGATCGGAGGGCCGTCGTTGGTGACGTCCAGGACGGCGTCGCCGGTCTCCGGGTCCTCGGACAGGTGCACCGTGACACTGCGGCGGGCGTGGCGCTGGGCGTTGTCGAGGAGGTTGGTCAGCAGCCGGCCGATCCACAGGGCGTTGCCGGGGACGGTGACGCCGCCCGGGGCGTGCAGGGTGACCGGGTGGGGGTCGGTGGAGCGGACGGCGACGGTGGTGCGGGCGAGGTCGGCGAGGTCGACGGGCTCGGTGGGCCTGCTCCGGCCGGTGGCGTCGAGGCGGGCGAGCAGCAGCAGGTCGGCGGAGAGCGTCTGGAGGCGCTCGGTGTCCTGGAGGGCACCCGCCACCAGGGTGTCGCGCACCTCCGGATCGGGGTGGGTGAGCGCGACCTCCAGCTGGGTGCGCAGTACGGCGAGGGGGCTGCGCAGTTCGTGCGAGGCGTCGGCGATGAACTGGCGCTGCCGGGTGCCCGCGGCCTCCAGCCTCTCCAGCATGGCGTTCATGGTGTCGGCGAGCCGGGCGATCTCGTCGTCGCCGCGCGGGGCCGGGACCCGGCGGTCGAGCCCGCGGTCGCCGATGGCGGCGACCTCGGCGCGGATGGCCTCGACCGGCCGCAGCGCGCGGCCGGTCGTACGCCAGGTCAGGAAGCCTACGATGGAGATCAGCAGGGCGCTGAGGGCGGCCAGGGCCGCGGTGGTGACGTCCTCGGCGGCGTCGGCGGTGCGCAGCGAGGCCCCGACGTGGATGGTGACCGGGCCGCCGGGGGCGGGGGTGGTGACCGTGGTGACGCGCTGGTGGTGTTCCTTGCCGAGGGCGTCGAGGTCGTACGTCCGATGGCCGTTGTGACTGCCGGTGGGGGTGAGCGCGGGGCGGCCGGCGAGGTTCTGGCTCTGCGCGACGACCTTGCCCCGGTCGTCGACGACCTGGATGAAGTCGGTGCCGGGGCCGAGGGTCAGCGGTTCGGGCAGACGCCCGGCGGAGGCGAGCCGGGCGACGTCCTTCGCCTGCGCGAGGCCGCCGGTCTCCACGGTGCGTTCCAGGTTGCCGCGCAGCATCATCACGACGACGGCCGACGCGGCGACCATGACGACGGCGACGCTGGCGCAGGCGGCGAGCGTGGTGCGGGTACGGACCGAGCTCGGTGCCAGCCGGCGGATCAGCGCGGCCGTCCGGGGATGACCGGTCAGACGGCGCAGCGCGGTACGGGCACGACGGCGCGCGGCGTTCGTGACGCGGGGGCGTCCGGGTTTCCGGATCGTGGGATCCTGCTCAGCCACCGTCGGCCGCCAGCCGGTATCCGGCACCCCGCACGGTCTGCACCGCGGCCCGCCCGAACGGGGTGTCGATCTTGCGTCGCAGGGCGCTGACATGGACCTCGACGGTGTTGGGGTCGCTGTCGGTGCCGCTGTCCCACACCTCGTCGAGGATCTCCCGCTTGGAGACGGCCTCCCCGGCCCGCCGGGCCAGATGGTCGAGCACCGCGAACTCGCGCGGGGTGAGCGGGACGGCCACGCCCCCGCGGGTGCAGGTGCGGGCGGCGGAGTCGACGACCAGGTCCCCCAGCACGGTGCGCCGCGGGGCCCGGCTGCCGATGCGGCGGGCCAGCGCCCGCAGCCGGGCGACGAGCACGACGAAGGAGAACGGCTTGGACAGGTAGTCGTCGGCGCCGGTGTCCAGCGCCTCGGCCTCGTCCCACTCGCCGTCCTTGGCGGTGAGCATGAGGATGCCGACGTTGCTGCCGGTGGCCCGCAGCCGCTGGCACACCCGATAGCCGTTGAGGCCGGGCAGCATGATGTCGAGCAGGACGACGTCGTAGGCGTGTTCGGTGGCCTTGGCGAGCCCGGACACGCCGTCGTGGGCGATGTCCACGCTGAAGCCCTCGGCGGTCAGGCCGTGCTGAAGGGCCAGGGCCAGCCGCCGCTCGTCTTCCACCACCAGTACGCGCATGCCCCCAGGGTGGCAGGTCGCCGGGGGTGCGAGGCGCCAAGCTGAAGGCGTCTTCAGGTCTTCAGGAAGTCTTCAGCACACTCCGGCGATGCTGTGCGCGGACGACCGGGCGCAGGGCCCGGACCTTGCCAGGAAATCAGGGTGGGCGCAGTGAGCGAATCCATAGGTGCCGGGGAACCGCAGGAACAGCCGGAAGAGGAGCGTCCCGCCACGGCTGAGGCGAAGCCTCCGGTCCGGCGCCGGCTGCGCGGCCGTGGGGCGCGCTGGGCCGTGGCCGGTGCCGCGGCCGTCGTGGTGATCGGCGGTGGCGCGGCCGCGGCCGCGTTCCACCACCACCACGAGGAGGAGGGCCGCGGCGAGAGCAAGAGGGTGGCCGCCGAGGGACCCGCGTGGGGCGGCGGGTTCCGGGCGGTGCCCGGAGGCCGCGACGGCCGTGACGGCATGGAGCGGCGCGACGGCCGGATCGAGGACGGCAAGGGCGGCGTGCCCGGAAAGGACGGCCGCGTGCCGTCGGCCGGCCAGGCTCCCGCCCCGCTGCCCTCGCTCTCCGCGGCGGACGCCGTGGGCAAGGCGACCGCGGCGGTCAAGGACGGCAAGGTCGAGTCCCTGGCGCCGGTCACGGAGCAGGGCGGCGGCACCGCCTGGCGGATCGTGGTCGTCGGCCCCGACGGGGTGCGGCACGTGGTCACCGTCGACGGCGCCGGCGGCACGGTGACCGGCAACACCGTGCTGAACGGCTGAGCCGGTAACCCCGGGCGGCGCGGCCCCGGCCGCGCCGCACACGGACGACAGGGGGTCTGTCCGTGGGCTCCTACGGGGCTACGGTCGGCCGCCGTGACCGGCGCGCCCCGTTCCGGCCGGCGCCCCGACCGAGGGGTGCGGGACGAGCGGGCGTGCGGGCCCGCGGTGCTACGAGCACGGTCGGCACGGCGGTGACAGCGGCCGGAACCCGCGCACCGGTCGGCGCCGGTTCACTTCCCGTCGTGGCCGTCGTGGCCGTCGTGGCCCGGGTGCTCCTCGTGCGCGGAGAGCAGCTCGTGCAGCAGTCGCTCGTCCTGGTCGGACAGTTCGGACACGAAACGGCTCAGCACGGCCACCCGGTCGGAGCCCTCGTCGAGCAGCGACCGCATGCGCCGCGCCGTGTGCGAGGCCTCGTCGCGGACCGCCGCGTAGGCGTACCCGCGGCCCTCGCGGTGCCGGACGAGCATGCCCTTGTCGTACAGCCTGGACAGGATCGTCAGGACGGTCGTGTAGGCCAGCCCGGCCGGCAGCCGCTGGAGCACCTGACGGGCGGTCAAGGGGTGGTCGGCCGACCAGAGCGCGGCCAGTACGGAGCCCTCGAGCTCGCCGCGGGCACGCCTGCCGGCCGTGCCGGAGGCTCCCTCGCTCCTGGGGTCCTTCACCGTTCGCCCTTCCGCCGTCGTGCCGTCGTGCAAAGGCTACCCCGGTGACCTACTACAAGTTGTAGGAGGTATGCTCCGGTCTCGATCGCGGCCTACTACATCGTGTAGTTGCTTGGTCTCCCACCTACGCAGAGGACAGCCCATGGCCAACGGCGGACGAGCGCACCTGACACCTGCGGACACGGGGCCGGCCCCCGGGCGGGGCCGGGCGGCGCACCCGGAGCGCATCGCGATCGTCTCGGCGAGCGTCGGCGCCGGCCACGACGGCGCCGCCGCCGAACTCCAGCGCCGGCTCACCGCGCAGGGGATCACCGTCGACCGGTACGACCTGCTCGACCTCCTGCCCGCCCGTCTCGGCCGGACCGTCAGGGACGCGTACCACCTGATGCTCGACCGCGCCCCCTGGCTCTACCAGCGGATCTACTCCAGCACCGAGCGCGCCGGAGGCGGCGGCCGCGGCGCCCGGGCCCTGCTGCGGTCCGCCGAGAACCGTGTCCTGCGGGCCCTGCACCCCGAGACCGACGCCGTAGTCTCGACCTACCCGGGCGCTAGCCGCGTCCTGGGCGACCTCCGGCTCGACGGACGTCTCGGCATCCCGGTCCTCACCTATCTCACCGACTTCTCGGTGCACCCCCTGTGGGTGGCGGACGGTGTGGACGTCCATCTCGCCGCCCACGCCGTACCCGCCGGGCAGGCGCGGGCCGCGGGAGCCGGGGACGTCCGCGTCCGCGGACCCGTGGCCGACCCCCGCTTCCGTCCCTGCGACGCGCGGCGCCGGCTCCTCGCCCGGAAGAGGTTCGGGCTCCCCGCCACAGCCCCGCTCGCCCTCCTGGTCGCCGGGTCGTGGGGGGTCGGCCCGGTCCGGCAGGTCGCCCAGGAGCTGCGCGACTGCGGCGCCGTCGTCCCGGTCGTCGTGTGCGGCCGCAACGAGGCGCTGGCCGCACGGCTGCGCGCCGACGGGATCGAGCACGTCCACGGCTGGGTCGACGACATGCCCGCCCTGATGCAGGCGGCCGACGTCCTGGTGCAGAACGCGGGCGGCCTCACCACCCTCGAAGCCTTCTCCGCCGGGCTGCCGGTGGCCAGTTACGGCTGCATACCCGGTCACGGCCTGACCAACGCCGACGCCCTCGACGAAGCCGGAGTGGCCGTCTGGATCCGCGACCGGGCCCAACTCAAGGACATCCTCAACGACTTGGTCAACGGGCCGCTCGGGCAGAGCCAACGCGCCGCGGGACTCGCGCTGTTCGCGGACTCGCCGGACGGCGGCCCGGCGGCGGAGGCCGTGCGGGTGCTCCGCTCCGGGCGGTCGCTCACGGTGCCGCCGCCCACCCGGCGGCGACGCCTCCGCACCCGGCGGCTGGCCACCACGGCCACCGTGGCCTGTGCCGTCTGGGCCTGCGCCGTGGCGACCGGGGTCGCCACCAGCTACCAGGGCACCACGCTCGTGCACACGCTGAGCCGGCACCTCGACCTGGACCTCGTCTCCAGCACCTCCGGTCACGGTCGGGAAGGACACCACTCATGACGCGAGCACTCACGACGCGACCGTCCGGGGCGGCGTCCGTGCTCGCGGCCGTCGCCGCGGCCGTGCCGGCCGCGCTGGCCGCCGTCCACTGCGCACCCGTCGTCTCCACGTTCGGGCCGCTGCGCAACCGCGTGATGCCCCGCCTCGCAGGCAAGGGCCGGGCGGACCACATAGCCCTCACCTTCGACGACGGCCCCGACCCCGTGTCCACGCCCGCGTTCCTGGACCTCCTCGCCGCCCGGCGCGTCCGGGCCACCTTCTTCCTGCTCGGCGGCCAGGCACACCGCTCACCCGGTCTGGTCCGCGAGATCGCGGCGGCGGGCCACGAGATAGGCGTGCACGGCTGGGCGCACCGCCCGCTGCTGCTGCGCGGCCCGCGCGCGACCCACGACGACCTGGCCCGCGCCCGCGACACCGTCGCCGAGATCACCGGCACGACGCCCCTGCTCTTCCGGCCCCCGTACGGTGTCATGTCCGGCTCGGCCCACCTCGCCGCCCGGCGCCTCGGGCTCACCCCGGTCCTGTGGACCTGCTGGGGCGAGGACTGGACGGCCAGGGCCACCCCGGAGTCCGTCCACCGCACCGTCGTCGCCGACCTGTACGGCGGAGGGACCGTGCTGCTCCACGACTCGGACTGCACCTCCGCACCGGGTGCCTGGCGTTCCGCCCTCGGAGCCCTGCCGCGCATACTCGACACCTGCGAGGAGCGGGGTTACGAGGTCGGCCCGCTCCGCGAACACGGATCTCCTTCCCGGCGCCCGGCCGTGCTCACACCGTCAGCCAGCCCCGCAGGGCCGCCTGCACTCCCGCCTGGAACCGGGTCTGTGTGTTCAGGGACCGCATCAGGCGGGTGATGCGGCGGCGGACCGTGTGGACGTGGATGTCCAGGCGCCGGGCGATCGCCTCGTCCTTCAGGCCGGAGGCGAGCATGGTCAGCAACTCCCGGTCCTCGTCCGTGATCTGATCGTCCGACACGGACCCGATGGGCGCGGCCCGTTCCCAGGTCGCCTCGAACAGCGGCACGAGCGCGTTGCTCAGCAGCGAGTCGTTCACGACCAGGGCCGAGGCCGTCGGGTCCGCCGCGTCCGTCGGCGGCAGCAACGTGACCCGCCGGTCGACCGTGATCAGTTTTGTCGGCAGATCGGTGCCCACGCGGATCTGCACGCCCTGCGCCGCCAGGTCGCCCAGCCCCCGGGCGCGGCCGTGGAAGCTCAGGCCCTCGCGGTCCACCACGGTCCGCACCCGCACCCCGCGCCGCACCGGTTCGGCCACGTCCAGCGGCGAGGGCATGCCGTCGGGCTCGCTCGCCGCGTAGGGCGGCCGGTCCAGGAGCGCCACCTCCGTGCGCGCCGAGACCAGCAGGGCGGCCACCCGCGCGGCGATCGCCTCGCCGCCCCTGACCGTCTCGATCCCGAGCGCGGGGGCACCGTGCGCGGAGTCCAGGAGACGGGCGGCCATCCGGTCCACCGTGCCGGTGAGTTCCTCCAACTCGGCGGACCTGCGCAGCAGATCGGCCCGCTGGACATGGATCAGGGTGCGCAGCGCGCTGGCCGGGGCGATCGCGGCGGGCACCGTGCTGCCGCGGGCGGACCGGGTGAACCCGTGCTCGGAGAGCCGGTCCAGGGCGGCCGCGAGCCGAGGTGAGGAGAGCCCGGTGGACCGGGCCAGGGCCTCCCGGGTCGAGTGGTCGGGAACGCTCAGCAGGGCTTCGTAGACCCTGAGTTCCTCGCCGCCCAGTCCGAGTGCCTGCCACTGTGCGTCCACCGTGTCCCGCGTGTCCCGACCCACACCAGGATTCTCACCCGTTCTCCGAGGCCGCACAAGGTGGTGTTCCCGCAGGCCACACAAGTGTGCACGTACACAAGTGCCCACCTGGAACGCATTGTTCACACCCCCGCTCCGGCATTTGCATGTCCGCATCCGATATCCGTTCACGCAGCTGTGACACCGGAGGGGCAACCGTGCGGAGTGCAGGACGCAGGAGATCAGCCACAGCGAGGAAGCGGTACGGCGGGATGTCCGTCGGCCAGGGCACGGCGGCGCTGCTCGCCGCCGCGGGCCTGCTGGTGACGGCCGTACCGGCCGCCCACGCGGACACCGCCGCCCCGGCGGCCGCGTCCGACGCGACCGGCGTGACGCCGGGCACCGGGACCGACACGCCCTCGCTCGTCACCGGGCTGCATGAGGAGGCCGCCGCCACCGGCACCGCGGCCGACGCGGCCCGTGACCACCTCGGGGCCAGGAAGGGCCGCTACCACATAGCCGACACCTCGGCGAAGGACCTGGCCTCGGCCGGGACCACGACCGAGAAGGGCGGCAAGGAGACGGTCCGCCTCCAGCAGAAGTACAAGGGCGTCCCGGTCCTCGGCGGCCAGTACATCGTCCGGATGACCGCGAAGGACGGAAAGCGGACCGTCACGGGCACCTCCGGCAACTACTTCACCGGTCTGAAGCTCTCCTCGGTGACCCCGAAGGTCTCCGGGAAGACCGCGATCGAGCGCGCGATCGGCGCCGTCACCGCTCAGCAGGGCGGAGGTCCGCTGCGCGTCCCGGCCGGGGGGCGGAAGGCGGGCGGGGCGCAACTGACGGGCGAGGACCAGGGGATGACGATCCTGCCGCGGGGCACCGGCGTGCTCACCCGGCACATCACCGTCACCGGGACCGGCGGCTCCGACGGCACCCCGGTGCGGCAGGAGGTGTACGTCGACGCCCGCTCCGGCTTCCCGGTGATGCAGTACAGCGGCATCGAGACCTTCGGCGCGACGGGTACCGCGGACGGCGCCACCGGGGACACGGCGCCGGCCGGGGACGCCGCCGCGACCACGGCCGCCGACCAACTGGTGGTCAAGGGCACGGGTGTTCGCTACAACGGCGAGAAGACCGAGCTGAACCTGTACAAGGACACCAAGGGTGTCTACGAGATGATCGACTACAGCAAGCGGGCCGCGGACACCCCGTACAACGGCGAGATGATCGCCACGTACGACGCCCGCGGCCGTGACGTCTCCACCGCGTCCGGAGTGTGGCCGAGCGGCATCAAGACGTTCCAGTCGGACACCACCGACCTCGGCGCGGACTACACCGACTCCGGTGCGGTCGACGCCCATTGGGCCGCGGGCAAGGTCTACGACTACTACAAGAACCACTTCGGCCGGAACGGTCTCGACGACAAGAACGGCTACATCTACTCGCTGGTGGGCGTGACCTCCAACGGGCAGCCCTACGACAACGCCTTCTGGGACGGCACCAAGATGGTGTACGGCCAGGGCAGCGGCGACTTCCGCACGTTCTCCGCGGACGCCGACGTGGTCGGCCACGAGATGACCCACGGGGTCGTCGAGCACACCGCGAACCTCGTCTACGCGGGCCAGTCCGGCGCGATGAACGAGGCCCTCGCGGACTACTTCGGCAACGCCATCGACCTGGAGGCCAACCACCAGTCGATGGACGACCCGGACTCGGGGCTCCTCGGCGAGGACCTGTGCACCACCAAGAGCCCGCGCGAGTGCGCCCTGCGCGACCTCAACGACGGCCACACCACGTCCAAGGACTTCGTCGGCGTCACCTACCGCGGTGACAACGGGGGAGTGCACCTCAACTCCACCATCTTCTCCGGCGCCCTGTGGGACATGCGCCAGGACCTCGGCGGCGAGCTGGCCGACCGGATCGTCTACCGGGCGCTGTCCGCGTACATGACCCCGCTGGACGGCTTCACCGAGGGCCGCGCCGCGGTGATCGCCGCCGCTCAGGAACTGGGTGTCACCAAGGCCCAGTTGAAGACCGTCAAGACCTCCTTCGACGCCCACGGCATCGTGCCCGGCTGGGAGAAGGCGATCGGTGTCGACGCCGACACGATCCTGTCCAAGGTCAACGTGGCCGGCACCGGCGTGAGCGCGGGCAACGGCAAGTACGCGCTGTCCCGCTCCAACGAGGACGGCAGCGAGCCGTACTCGGTGTGGGTCGGCAACACCAGCGGCAAGGGCACACCGGAGCAGAAGAGCCCCAACAACGGGAACTACAACGTCTACGCGACCACGGACGGAAAGAACGTCGCCTGGGCCGAGTTCGCCTCGACCTCCGTCTACTTCCACGTACGCCCGGTCGGCAGCGGCGTCGACAAGGTCGTCGGCGGCACCGCGGCCAACGTCTCCGGGCTCGTGCTGAACGGCTGCATCCTCGCCTACACGGTGCCCGACCCGTACTACGGCCTCCAGCACGTCTGGTACGTGAACATCAGGACGGGCGAGACCAAGCAGGTCAACGGCAGCTACGCCATCGCCACCGCGCTGCCCTCGGTCCGTGACGGCAGGATCGCCTACGCGAAGATGTGGCCCGAGTCCGACGGCTACAAGCTCGGCGTCGAGGTCCTCGACACCGCCACCGGCAGGACCACGCTGATGCCGGTCGACAAGAGCAAGGCCCTCGGCATCGGCCAGACCGCCCTGAGCGACGACGGCGTCTACTGGATCGAGGACGACGACATCACCGACACGGGCCAGGCCGCGGTCGAGCGTGCCGCGCTCGACGGCTCGGGCCCGACCACCGTCACCCCGGAGTCCGGCGACGGCTCGCTGTACGCCTACTCCCTGACGGCCTCGGACGACGCGGTCACCGTGACCACGCTGCCCCCGGCCACCACGTGGGCCAACGACACGCTGCCCAAGCTGTACCAGGTCGCGCCCGACGGCACGGGCGGCCCGCAGCGCATGTCCTGCGACCGCGGCGACCAGGTGTACGCGGCCGCCGACAGCGGGCAGCGCGTGCTCTGGCTGGACGGCACCACCGGCTACACGAACCTCGTGAAGCGGGACCGCCCGGCCGGCCGGTGCTGATCTGACCGGACAGGGACAGGAGCGGCCGGGCCCCGGGGGAGTCCGGCCGCTCCGCCGTGAACGCGGTGAGCCGCGCGAGGTGAGCCGTACGAGGTGAGCCGTACGGGGTGAGCCGCGCGGCGCGGGTGGTGACGTACGCGCTCAGTCCTTGTGGTCCGGCGCGATCCGGTCCGCGAGCCGCAGCAGCGCGGCCCAGGCGAGGTCGTAGGCGTCGTGGTCCTCGAAGTCGGAGGACGCCTCGCCCTCACCGGTGAGCTGCCGCGCGGTGTACTCCGCGACCTGGTCCGAGGGGAGGATCAGCGGGGTGCCGCCGGCCTGGGCGGTGACCTGGATCTCGCAGGCCTTCTCCAGGTAGTACATGCGCAGGAAGGCCTGCTTGGCGCTGTCGCCGACGGTCAGCAGGCCGTGGTTGCGCAGGATGAGCGCGGGGTGGCCGCCGAGGTCGGCGACGAGCCGCTCCTGCTCGTCCAGGTTGAGGGCGACGCCCTCGTAGTCGTGGTAGCCGACGCGGTCGTGGAACTCCATCGAAATCTGGTTGACCGGCAGCAGGCCGCCTCGCTGGGCGGCGACGGCGCAGCCCGCCCTGGTGTGGGTGTGCAGCACGCAGTGCGCGTCGGGGCGGGCCCGGTGGATCGCGCTGTGGATCACGAAACCGGCAGGGTTCACCGGGTGCGGGCTCGGCTCGACGGGGTTGCCGTCGAGGTCGATCTTGACCAGGTTCGAGGCGGTGATCTCCTCGAAGAGCAGCCCGTAGGGGTTGATCAGGAAGTGGTTGTCGGGTCCCGGCAGCCGCTGCGAGATGTGCGTGAAGATCAGGTCGGTCATCCGGAAGTGCGCCACCAGCCGGTAGACGGCGGCGAGTTCGCGGCGCAGCCGCAGTTCCTCAGCGGCTGCGGCTGCGGCGTCCGGCGTGACGGAACCGGCGGAGCTGACGGGGCTGGTGAGGAGGTCGGTCACGCGGGGGCTCCTTGTGCGCTGGCGGTGCGGGGGGCGGTGGCGGCGGGATCGGGGGCGGTGGCCGGGCCGGGGACGACGACCGGGGTGTGCGGGCGTCCGGTGGTCCACCAGGCGATGACGTTGCGCGCGGGTCCCAGGACGTAGGCGCGCAGCGAGGCGTCGGTGCGGAAGGCGCTGTGCGGGGAGAGCAGCAGACGGGGGTGCGTGCGCAACCGGTCGTCGGCGGCGGGCGGTTCGGTGGGGAAGACGTCGAGGGCGGCACCGGCGAGCCGGCCGCTGTCGAGGGCGGCCAGGAGCGCGTCGGCGTCGATCAGGTCGCCGCGCGAGACGTTCACGAGGAAGCCGCCGGGCCGCATCCGGGCGAGCAGCGGACCGTCGACCATCCCCCGGGTCCGCGCGGTGGACGGGGTGTGCAACGAGAGGACGTCCGCCTCGGCCACCAGCGTGTCCAGATCGGCCCGTTCGACCCCCTCGGGCCAGTCGGCGGCGTGCGGGTCGTACGCGACGACCCGGCCGAAGAGGGGGGCCGCGATCCGCGCGAGGGTGCGGGCGATGCGCCCGAAGCCGACCAGGCCGAGGGTCAACTCGCTGGCGCGGCGCGGGACTTCGGTGAAGTCGTGGTTCCAGCCGCCGCCCCGGACCACGGCGTCGGCCCGCGGGAGGTGCCGCAGCAGCGCGAGTGTCTGGGCGAGGGCGTGCACGGCGACGTCCTCGGTGGCCGCGTCCGGCAGGTTCGCCACCCACAGCCCGCGGCGGGCCGCCTCGGCGGTGTCGATCATGTCGTGTCCCGCCGACATGGTGGCGAGCATCCGCACCTTGGGCAGCCGGTCGAGCAGGGCGGCGTCGACGCGCGCGTACCCGACGATCAGGGCGTCGGCGTCGTGCGCGGCGGCCGCGATGGCTTCCGGGTCACGGCTGCCGGCGAAGCGCGCGTCGAAACCGGCCTCGGAGAGCAGCCTCAGCGCCGGTCCCGGGTCCAGCTCTTCCGTCTCGGTGATCACAGCCACGGGTCGCGACACGCCACGCTCCATAGATGATTCGATTGCCACAACGCGATGCAACTTACGTTTCGGCTGTTCGTCTTGTCCACCCCGGACGGGATGATGGTGTCGGACTCCGCCGGTCCGGACGGTGAAGCCGCTGTCCGGGGTCCGCGCGCGCTGTCCGAGAATGAGCAATGAGCGCGGACCCGGCCGCACCAACCACGACCGGGCCGACCAAGGACCGAGGGGACCTGCCCGTGGATCTCGACGAGACCGACCTGGCGATCGTGCGTGGGCTTCAGGCCGACGGCCGGCTGACCTACGAGACGCTGGCCCAGCGGGTGGGCCTGTCCCGTCCGGCGACCCGGATGCGGGTGCAGCGGCTCCAGGACTCGGGAGCCGTACGGATCGTGGCCATCGCCCATCCGGCCGTGCACCGGCTCACCGCCTCGGCGCATCTGGCCATCGACACCGAGGGGGCCGCCGCCCCGGTCGCGCGCGCCATCGCCGCGCTCCCCCAGGCGCCCTTCGTGACGCTGACCAGCGGACGGCGGTCGATCATGACGGAACTGCGCACGGCCGGGTTCGCGGAGCTGGAGCGCACCATCGAGCACATCCGGGCCATGGAGGGCGTGCGCACGGTGGACCCGCTGGTCGCGACCCGGCACGTGAAGGACCCGTACCTGCTGGCCGGGGAGCCGACGGCCGCCCTCCAGGACGAGCTGGACGGGCGGATCCTCGCGGAACTGGAGGAGGACGGGCGGCTGCCGTTCGCCGAACTGGCCGGGCGGGTCGGCCTGTCGCCGGGTGCCACCCGCTCGCGCACGCTGCGCCTCCTGGACGGCGGCGTGGCGAAGGTGGTCGCCCTGGTGCGCCCCGACGTGCTCGGCATGGGCTATCTGTGCGGGTTCAGCCTGCGGGTGGCCGGAGCGGCGGCCCGGGTCGCGGAGCCGGTGGCCGCCCTGGAGCGGGTGACGTTCCTGTCGACGTGCCTGGGGCGCGCGGAACTGGTCGGCACGATCACCGCGGAGTCGTTCGCCGCCGTGCGCGCCACGCTGGAGGAGATGCGGGCGCTGCCCGCCGTGCGCGAGGTGGAGAGCTGGCTCCATCTGGAGCTGGTCAAGGAGCGGTACGACCTGGGGCCGCGCCCCGCCTGAGGGGCCCGCGCCGCCGGCCGGGGGAGCCGTCGCTCCAGGGGTCTCGCAGTCGATACGTAGGCCGTGACGCGATTCGACTTACCAAATATTCTTCGCCTGGCCCTCTGGTCAACCAGTCGTTCGCTATCTATGGTTCTCGAAGTCGAATCGTCTGTCGGCGCACCCCTGTACCTCCCCGGTCGAAAGCAGGCCAGTCATGCCCCGTCCGTCCGCATCCCCCGAGCGCACCCTGCTCGTCACCGGCGCCGCCGTGGCCGTCCCCGGCACCCCGGTCCGCGCCGAGGCCCTCGCCGTCCGCGGCGACCGCGTCGTGCACGTCGGCACCGCCGAGGAAGCCCGCGCGGCGCTCGGCGGCCACGCCGACACCGAACTCGTCCTGGACGGCGGCCTGGTCCACCCCGGCTTCGTCGACGCCCACTGCCACCCGGTCATGTACGGGCAGGCCCTCGCCTGGGTCGACCTGCGCCCCGAGCGGGTCGGCGACATCGACACCATGGTGGAGGTGCTGCGCGAGGCCGCCCGCGACCTGCCCGCCGGCGTCCCGGTGCGCGGCTTCGGCTACGAGCACCGGCGCCTGGCCGAGGGCCGCCACCCGAACTGCCACGACCTCGACCGCGTCGCCGACGACCGCGAGGTGTACGTCATGAACGCCTCGGGCCACGGCGGCGTCGTCAACTCCCACGCCCTGCGCACCTGCGGCATCACCGCCGCCACCGCCTCCCCCGAGGGAGGCAGCATCGGGCACTTCGAGGACGGGGAGCCCGACGGACAGCTCTGGGACGCGGCCTGCGACCTGCTCACCGGACCCGCCGGAGTGAAGATCGGCAACCACGGCCCGAACTTCCACCTGTCCGAGCCCGACGACATCATGGCCGACCACCTGCTGCGCGCCCAGGAGGCCTTCCTCGCCGCCGGTGTCACCACGATCGGCGACGCCCAGGTCTCGCGCCGCGAGATGGAGACGTATCTGCGCGCCCACGCCGACGGCAGCCTGCGCATGCGCGTCTCCGCGTACCTGACCTCCGCGCTGCTCGACACCGCCCTCGAACTCGGCGCGGTCCGCGGCTTCGGCGACGACCTGTTCCGTATTCAGGGCGTGAAGTTCTACGCCGACGGCACCCTCGGCGGCTGGACCGCGTACTTCCCCGAGGGGTACGCCGCCGACTGCTGCCACCACGGGCAGCTGTACCACTCGGTCGAGGAGTACGCGCAGATCGTCCGCCGCGCCCACGCCGCCGGCCTCCAGACCGCGACGCACGCGCAGTCCCCGTACGCCATCGGCATGGTGCTCGACGCGATCGAGAAGGCGCAGGCCGACCGTCCGCGCGAGGACATGCGCCACCGCATCGAGCACTCCGGTCTGCCGACCGACGAGCAGATCGAACGCATGGGCGAGCTCGGTGTCATCCCCGTCATGCAGCCGCAGCACCATCTGCGCACCGGCGACGGCACCCTGACCGCGATCGGCGACATGGGCCACCGCTACAACCCGGCGGGCCACTGCCCGGGGGCCGGCGTCCCGGTCGTCTTCTCCTCCGACGCGCCCGTCGCCCCGCCCGCCCCGCTGGAGGCCGTGGCCGCCGCGGCGACGCGCCGGACCGTGCTCGGCACGGTCCTCGGCGACGAATCGCTGCGGCTGCCGGTCGAGGCCGGTCTGCACGCGCACACCGGCGCGGCGGCCGCCGCCCTGCACCGGGAGCACGCGGTCGGCGCCCTCGCGCCCGGTATGCTCGCCGACTTCTGCGTCCTGGACGCCGACCCGCTCACCGTGCCGGCCGACGAGCTCACCGGGATCCGGGTACGCGAGACCTGGGTCGGCGGCACCCGCGCCTGGGCCGCTCCGGGCCGCTGACCCACGGCACCACGGCACCCGACCCGCCGCGGACCGGCTCCGCCGGCGCCGGCTCCTGCCACGGTTCGGCTCCGGCCGAGGCCGGCTCGCGCAGCGGTCCGGTTGCCGACAGGGGTCGGCTCCTGTCGAGGCCGGCTCTCGCCGAGGACCGGTTCCTGCCGTGGGTCGGCTCGCGCTGCGGGCCGGTTGCCGGCACTGGTCGGCTCCCGCCAAGGACCGGCCGTTGGTCGGCTCTGGCCGAGTACTGGCTCCTGCCATGGGTCGGCTCGGGCTGCGGGCCGGTTGCCGGCACGGTTCGGCTCCCGCCGAGGGCCGGCTCCTCACGAGGACCGGGTCCCGCCGAAGGCCCGGTCTCGCCAAGGGTCGGCTCCCGCCGAGGGCCCGATCTTCCCGAGGGGCCGGCCCCCGCCGAGGGCCGGCCCCTGCCAAGGGTCAGCCCCCGTCCCGCCTCTCCACCCCAGTTCTCCCGGCGGCCGGACGATCCCGTTCGTGGCCCGGTCGCCGGGTCCGGTACCCATTCCGGAACCTCTCCCACACCGCCGCAGTTCCCGTCCCCGACCGCCCTCTCCCGCCGGAGGTCCCCGTGCCGGACCGCACCACCCCGCGCACTCCGCAGAGCCCGTTCAGAACGGCCCTCGCCGCCCTGTCCGGGACGTCCATCGAGTGGTACGACTTCTACGCCTTCGCCACGGCCGCGGCCATCGTGTTCGACGACGTCTTCTTCCCGGCCGACATGCCGACCTCGCTGAAGACGATCTCGGCCTTCGCCACCTTCGCCGTCGGCTTCCTGCTGCGCCCGCTCGGCGGCATCGTGTTCGGTCACATCGGTGACCGCGTCGGCCGCAAGAAGACCCTCGTCATCACCCTGCTGATGATGGGCTTCGCCTCCTTCGCGATCGGCCTGCTGCCCACCTACAAGCAGGTCGGCGTCCTCTCCCCGGTGCTGTTGATCGTGCTGCGCCTGATCCAGGGGCTGGCGATCGGCGGCGAGTGGGGAGGCGCCGTCCTCATCGCGGTCGAGAACGCGCCCAAGGGCAAGGCCACCTTCTTCGGCTCCTTCGCCCAGCTCGGTTCGTCCGTCGGCGCGCTGCTGTCGACCGGCATGTTCAGCCTGATGAACCTCTTCGGTGACGCCTCCTTCCACTCGTGGGGCTGGCGCGTGCCGTTCCTGGCCTCCGCCGTCCTCGTCGGGATCGGCCTGGTGGTGCGCACCAAGCTGGAGGACTCGCCGGTGATGGACGAGATCCACGCCGAGCAGAAGCGCAACGAGCAGGCCGGGAAGGAAGACGGGAAGCGGAGCGCCGTGAGCAGGCTCCCCGTCGCCGAGGTGCTGCGCAAGGACTGGAGGACGGTCCTGGTCGGCGTCTTCTCGCTGGCCACCGCGACCGGCGGCTACTACGTCGTCACCAGCTACCTGCTGTCGTACGGGACGGACGACCGGCACCTGTCCGAGTCGATGCTGCTCAACGGCCTCTCGCTCGCCGCGTTCCTGGAACTGGTCGTCACGCCGTTCCTGGCCCTGCTCGGCGACCGGATCGGCTCGCACAAGGTGGTCGTCGGCGGGCTCGCGGGCGTCGTGCTCCTGTCGATCCCGCAGTTCATGGTGGTGAACACCGGCAGCGTCGCGCTGATCTACGTGATGATGCTCGCCATGCGGTTCGTGATGTCCGCCCTGTACGGCCCGATGGCCGCGATCCTCGCCGAGGGCTTCGCCCCGCACGTCCGGTACACGGGGATCTCGCTCTCGTACCAGGTCTGCAACCTGGTCTTCGGAGGCTTCGCGCCGGTCACCGCCGTCTGGCTGTCCTCGCTGGCCGGCGGCGCGTACTGGCCGCCCGCCGTCGCCCTGATGGCGGCCTCCGTGATCGGCATCTGGTGCACGCTGCGGCTGCGGACGTACCACCGGCGGCGCACGGCGGCGTCGGCCCCGGCCGTCGCAGCGCAGCACGTGACCGCCGGCGTCTGAGCCGGCCGCCCACCGACAGCGGGCTGAGGGCCGTTCCGGATGTCCGGGGCGGCCCTTTCGCCACCCGTCCATGGCCCCTGGGTTAAGACGACGTTTCCTTTGGCGGGGATAGTCGTTGTGTTGGTATGACGAGTCTTGCTGAGCATCTGGTGTCGGATGAGCTGTGGGTGTTGTTTCGGCGGGTGGTGCCGGAGACGGTGGTGGTGCGTGCGCAGGGCGGGGGCCGCCGGCGGGCCGGGGACCGCGAATGTCTGACCGCGATCGTGTTCGTGGCCACGTCAGGGTGCTCCTGGCGGCAGTTGCCGCCGGTGTTCGGGCCGGCCTGGCCCACGGTCTACCGGCGTTTCGCCCGGTGGAGCCAGCAACGTGTCTGGGCCCGCCTGCACCGCGTCATCCTCGACGAACTCGGTGCCCAGGGAGCGTTGGACTGGTCACGATTCGCCATCGACTCCGTCAGCGTCCGCGCCCTCAAAGGGGGCAGCTGACCGGACCGAATCCGACCGACCGCGGCAAGATGGGATCGAAAATCCACCTCATCGTCGACCGTGCCGGCCTGCCCGTCTCCGTCGCCATCTCGGCCGCCAACACCCACGACAGCCTCGCCCTGCAACCGCTGATCCAGGGGATCCCACCGGTCCGCAGCCCCCGCGGACCACGGCGGCGCCGGCCCGCAAAGCTCCACGGCGACAAGGGCTACGACTATCCCTACCTGCGGCAATGGCTCCGCGAACGAGGCATCACCCCTCGCATCGCCCGGCGCGGCGTCGAGAACTCACAACGGCTGGGCCGACACCGCTGGGTGGTCGAGCGCACCATGTCCTGGCTCGGCGGATGCCGTCGGCTTCACCGACGCTATGAACGCAAGCCGGAACACTTCCTGGCCTTCACCGCCATCGCCACCAGCCTCATCAACCACCGCCGACTCACCAAGTGAAACGACGTCTAAGGGCAGAGAAATCGGAGCCGTCCGCCAAAAGCGAGGGGAATTCCCTTACAACCCCTTTCCGGAGTGCGGTGTCACAACGCGTGAACCGAAAGCAGAGTCCCCTCACCTTTTCCGAAGGGCCGTTTCCGCATGCGTATGTCCGCGACCATCGCCTCCGCCGCCTCGCTCGCCCTCGCCGTCGGAGGAGGCATGTTCGCCGCGTCCTCCGCCCAGGCCGTCACGGCGAGCCATGCCTCTCTCGGCCGCGCCGCCGGCGAATTCCGTTACAAAGCCGCCGCCGGACAGGCGAACCGCCTGAAAGTCACCGCGAAGGACGTCGACGTCGACTCCGAGGACTACTACGAAACCCACATCACCTTCCGTGACACGTACGACATCGCCCTCTCCACGAACGCGTGCCGCTATCCGTCGGCGGCCGACCACAAAGTCGTCGAGTGCACGGCCGAGGCGGGCGTCGGCGGCACCCACGACGCGGACGTCTACGACGTCGACCTCGGCGACGGCAACGACACCGCGACGGTGACCGGCCCGACGCTGGAGACCGTCCGCGGCGGCAAGGGCAACGACGTCCTCAAGGGCGACTCCGGCGCCGTGCTGTACGGGGACGACGGCAACGACCGTCTCGACGGCGGCGGGGGCGTCTACGGCACCGGCGCGTCCGGCGGCGCGGGCGACGACACGCTCACCGGCTGCGACACCACCTGCCACGGCGGCCCCGGCGACGACGTCCTCACGGGCACCGCCTCGGGCCAGGAATTCGGCCTCTACGGGGACGACGGCGACGACGTCGTCCACGGCGGCGCCGGTGCCGACCTCCTCTCCGGCGGCCGGGGCGACGACAGGCTGTACGGCGACTCCGGCAACGACAGGATCTACGGCAACAGCGGCGACGACCTGCTGCACGGCGGCACCGGCACGGACACGCTCTCCGGCGGCCCCGGCGCCGACCGCGTCAACCAGAGCTAGGACCGGACGGACGGGAACGGCCGGACACGACCTGGTGCCGCGACGGGCAACGGCCGGAACCATTCGCTCCGTCTCCCGCGTTCTTCCCGCGTGACTCTTCAGCAAGAAATCGTCGGCAACGCCATGCAGATGGCCGTCGTCAACCTGCGCCCTGGCCAGACCGTCTACTGCGAGGCGGGAAAGTTCCTGTTCAAGACCACCAACGTGACCATGGAGACGCGGCTCTCCGGGCCGTCGGGCAGTGGTGACGGCGGGCAGCGGGGCGGTGGTGGCGGCGGCATGGGCGGCATGCTGCGCCAGGCCGTGGGCACCGCCATGCAGGCGGGCCAGCGCGCCCTCGCGGGCGAGTCGCTGGCCTTCCAGTACTTCACCTCCACGGGAGGCGAGGGCACCGTCGGCTTCGCGGGCGTGCTGCCCGGTGAGATGCGCGCCCTGGAGCTCGACGGCACGCGCGCGTGGTTCGCCGAGAAGGACGCCTTCGTGGCGGCCGAGTCGACCGTCCGGTTCGGCATCGCCTTCCAGGGCGGCCGGACCGGACGCAGCGGCGGCGAGGGATTCGTCCTGGAGAAGTTCACCGGCCACGGCACGGTGATCATCGCCGGCGCGGGCAACTTCATCGACCTGAACCCCGCCGACTTCGGCGGCCGCATCGAGGTCGACACGGGCTGCGTCGTCGCCTTCGAGGAGGGCATTCAGTACGGCGTCCAGCGCATCGGCGGCCTCAACCGGCAGGGGCTGATGAACGCCGTCTTCGGCGGCGAAGGCCTGTCGCTGGCCACGCTGGAGGGCGACGGACGGGTGATCCTCCAGTCGCTCACCATCGAGAGCCTCGCCAACGCCCTGAGAAAGGCCCAGGGCGGCGACAAGCAGGGCCCGACGGGCGGACTGTTCTCGACGAACGAGGGGTGAGCCGCGCGCGGGCCCCGAGGACGGAATGCGCGGGGCCCGAGGACGGAATCCGCGGGCTCGGCGGAGCGGGACCGATGAGTTGCGGGCGCGGGTGGGGTCTGTCCTGATGTCAGCAGACCACCGCAAGGAAGCAGGCACGGCCATGGGCAAGCTCACCCTCACCGCGTTCGTCAGCATCGACGGAGTCCACCAGGCGCCGGGTGGCCCCGAGGAGGACCCCAGCGGTGGTTTCGGCCAGGGCGGCTGGAGCGTTCCCTTCGGCGACGAGGACTTCGGGAACTTCGTCGTCGACAACTTCTCCCGCGTCGGGGCGTTCCTGCTGGGCCGGCACACGTACGAGATCTTCGCGGGCTACTGGCCGAAGATGACCGACCCGGCCGACCCGATCGCCTCCAAGCTGAACGCGCTGCCCAAGTACGTCGTCTCCTCGACCCTCACGGACCCCGCCTGGGAGGGCACCACCGTGATCACCGGCGACCTGGGCAAGGAGGTCACCGCCCTCAAGGAGCGCACCGAGGGCGAGCTCCAGATCCACGGCAGCGCCCTCCTCGCCCAGTCCCTGCTCGCGCTCGGCCTGATCGACACGCTGCACCTGATGACCTTCCCCGTCGTGCTCGGCGGGGGCC
Organism: Streptomyces sp. NPDC127038; assembly: GCF_042725875.1. NCBI lineage: Bacteria > Bacillati > Actinomycetota > Actinomycetes > Kitasatosporales > Streptomycetaceae > Streptomyces > Streptomyces sp. NPDC127038. The sequence continues at coordinate 40,555 of NZ_JBHXDQ010000079.1, forward strand.
GCCGCCTCTTCGCCGAGGGCGCCCTGCCCACCGCGTTCCGGCGCACCGGCGGCACGATCACCGGTTCGGGGATCGCGGTCAACACGTACGAGCGCGAAGGCCGTCCCACGTACGGCAGTTACTAGAAGTACGGACGTGCGGCCCGACGCGGCGCGGACGGGGAGTGATCCCCGCCCGCGCCGCGCCCGCCGGGGCGGCGGCCCCCGGGGGGGGGGGCGCCGGGCACCGCCCCCCCGGCCCGGGGCCGCCCC